>DATEIR010000064.1:0-75757 GCA_035278885.1 Gemmatimonadales bacterium
GGCTAGTTTTGCGGCCCGTATGAGGAGCCCCTGGCTCCGCCGCGGTGGTTGTAGCTCAATCGGTTAGAGCGCCGGACTGTGGCTCCGGAGGTTGCGGGTTCGATTCCCGTCAGCCACCCTGGTAGGTCCCGGTCACCATCAGCGCGGAGCCGCGGGTGGAGGCGGGTGCAGAGGTCCGTAGCTCAAGTGGTAGAGCACCGGTCTCCAAAACCGGGGGTTGCAGGTTCGAGTCCTGCCGGGCCTGTGCGGCATGGCGCTATCGTCTAGGGGACTAGGACGGGGCCCTCTCAAGGCCCAAACACGGGTTCGAATCCCGTTAGCGCTATAGACGAAGGAAGTGCCCCCGAGGCGATCGGCCCCATCGTCTATCGGTTAGGACGCGACCCTTTCAAGGTCGAGAGAGGGGTTCGACTCCCCTTGGGGCTATGAACAGACTGGCGCCGCTAGCTCAATTGGCAGAGCAAGTGACTCTTAATCACTAGGTTGTAGGTTCGATTCCTACGCGGCGCACTCAGCAACTCCTCGCATCTCCATCTCGCCCAACGGCCCAGGTAAACCTGGGCCGTTGTCGTGGTCGGATCCTGCCAAGCGTGAGTCTGCGACACTCGGCTAGCGGACCTGAGGGGCCGCCGTAGATTCAGGATTCACTCGCCACATCGGAACGATCCCCATGTCCGGCCCCGATTCCGCCATCGCACTCGTGCTCCTGGCCGAGGACGATCGAGACGTCTGCTCGCTGCTGGCGCGGGGACTGCGGGAGGACGGGTATGCCGTGCTCACGGCTCACGACGGCGCCGCCGCCCTTGCGGTCCTGGAGTCGCTGGTCTCTCCTGCCGACGTCCTGGTTACCGACGTAACCATGCCCCGTTTGCGCGGGGACCGCCTCGCGCTGCTGGCGCTCGCCCGTGGGCTCGCGCGCCACGTCTTGTTCATCACCGGGGGAGCCGTTCACGCCGCCGACGTGCCGATATCCGGCCCGATCCTCCCCAAGCCGCTCAGTCCGGCAACGCTGTCGCAAGCCGTGGCCAAGGTGCTCGTGGGCGCGTAGATCCAGGCCCCCTCGCGCAGAGCCCGAAACCGCCGATCGGTACGCTGCCGATTGCTCGCTCGGCTCGCGGTCCACAAAGACGGAGGCTGTCCATGCGACTTGGCACGGCGTTCCTTCTCCTCACGCTGCCTTTCAGCGCGTGTTCGCGCCATCCAACCTACGGGCGTCCGACGCCGCACGACTCGACCCCTGCCGATGATCCCTCGACGCCGCCGGATACGGGAGAGATGCGCGTCCCATGAAGGATGCGGCGCCAAGGGCAGCCACGTGACCCTTCAGGGTTGTCGAGCGGTCCCAGGGTGTTGTCTTTCCTGTCCTTACCGCTGACCCGCCCGGTGATCAGTGCCCTCATCACTCCCCGAATGGGTAGGAAAAAGACTCCCCGCCGTGCGTCGTCCGCCGCCACGGGCGCGCTGCGCAGCCGTCATCGAAGCAGGTCACCGATACCCATGATTGGAGGGCAGTACGATGACGCGACGCGGGAATGTGATGGCGGCGGTAGTGTTCGCGCTTGGATTGGCAGGCTGCGACACTGACAAGGTCAACGATCCAACCGGCACGTTCGATGCCGCTCCCCGATCCCAGTTCCAGGTCGTGACGGCCAGCGGCGATCTCACCAACGCGCTGACGGAGTTCCGGGCGCTGCTGGGGGACCCGGCCAACGGTGCCACTCCCGGTCCGCTGGGCGCCGGGCGGAGGGAGATCAAGTGGGACGGCGTGAAGCCCGAGCTGACGAATACCGACGCCCTCCCGCTGGACAACTTCCGGCCGAACGGGCTGATCTACGGCAACCTCGGCACGGGACTCCGGGTGAGCGACAACGATTTCTCCGACATCGACCCGAGCTACGCGGCCCAGTTCAACGCCTTCAGCCCACCGAAGACCTTCGCTCCGATCGGCAACGAGAACTCCGAGGTGACTTTCGTGGTCCCGGGAAGCGCCACGCCGGCGACGGTCACCGGTTTCGGGGTGGTCTTCTCCGACGTGGACCGGATCGGATCGGCGTCGATCAAGCTCTTCACCGCGGACGGGCACAGTCTGGGTCAGTACCAGGCCCCGGTGCGGAGCGACGCCAATGGGTTCTCCTTCGTCGGCGTCGTGTTCCACGATCCGATCGTCGCTCGCGTCGTCATCAGCAGCGGGCAGGCGCCGCTGGGCCGGGGAGTGCTGGACGTGAGTGATGGCGGGAACCGGGACGTGGTCGTGTTCGACGACCTGCTGTTCGGGGAGCCGCACGCGCAATAAGATCGCGGATCGGGGATCACGTGGGCGACTGACCAACGTGGAAACACCGAGCGGCCTCGGGACCGGAACCCGAGGCCGCTCGTGCGTCCAGGCGGAGCGTTTGAGCTATTGAGCCTTGATCCACCCCGGTTTCCGGTACGTCTTGGTGTCGTACAGATCGGGCTGCAGCTCCACGTCCGCCTCGATGTTCGCGTACTCCTCCCGCTGCACTTCCTTCCCGTCCAGCTTGATCACCACCAGCGTCTCGATCCATCCCTTGCCCAGCGGCTGGTACTTCTCGAACGTGACGTCGAGCAACTTGGGCGGCGCGCTCGGATTCTTCATGCTTTTGTGCGACTCGATGAGCCGCACGAAGAGCAGCCGGTCCTTCTCGACCCAGAACTGGCTGCTGGTGGTGTCGCCTTTCGCCGCGCCGACCACCCACACCTTGGCGCCCTGCCAGGTGTCCTCCCGGATCCGGCTCAGGTCCACGTGCTGGGCCTTGAGCTGCGCGATGGTCACCTCCGGCGCCTGGCCATACACGTCGAAGCCCAGGGTCATCAGGAGATTCCGGTCTTCCTGAGCCGCGACCCGCTGGCCGCCCTTGAACACGACCGACGAGTCGCCCACGAACATGAATGCCGTCATGCTGTCCAGCGGCGCCACGTCGATCCTGAGCTTGCCCGGAATGGTCCCGGCCTCGTACCAGGTTTCCGCCGGCTTGTCCGGAAAGCTGGTCGTCTGCTTGAAGGTGACGTTGTGATACCACTTCCCGTCGTACCGGGCGTGCATCTCCCGAATCAGGTCTTCGCCCGTCTTGGGCGCGGTGGTGCCGGCGAGGACGGTGAGCAGAGCGAGGACAGCGGTGGGTGCCACGAAGCCTCCAGGATGATGATGAATCGGGCGGGAACCGGGCCCACCTACGCGCGGCGGGCGCGCCGGGTTTCCGGCCGGTTTGACGGTCGGCACCCGCGGCTCTAAGGTAACCACCATGGCTGCCGACCTTCCCCCGCCGTCGTCCGAGCGCAGGACGGCGCTCCGCCTGGTCTTCCCGCAGGACCACTGCCCCAGTCTCGAGACGACCGGACGTACCTACGCGGTGGTGGATGCGACGCCGGTGGGGCTTCGGCTGCGGGTCACCGGCGCCGACCGCTTCGACGACGGCATGACGCTCAGCGGAACCCTCCGCCTCCCCGGTGTGGACGAGCCGAGCCCGGTGTCGGGACACGTGACCTGGATCGGCGCGACCGAGCTCGGGCTGGCCCTCGATCTCCGGGCGCTGTCGCCCGAAGTCCTCACCCGCGCCCTGGATTTTCAGGAGCGGAGCGCCGGCCACTAGGCGCGGCGGGGGTGAGAACGGTGCGGTCCGCCGCACGTCTCACGGGTGTAGGCCGGGCGACGGTCGCCCGACCCTGGCGCCTCACCCGGAGCTGCCGCATGCGCTCACTTCCTCTGACCCTGCTCGGTTTCGCGGCCATCCCGGCCGTCCTCGGCACGCTCGCCCTGCGCTCCGCGCCGGTGCCTCCGACCGTAGCCGTCACGGCCATCGACTACGCGCTCGCGGCTCCGGACACGCTGCGGGAGGGTGCGGTGACGTTTCACCTCACCAACCGGGGGAAGGAGTTCCATCACCTGTGGGTCATCCGCCTGGAGCAGGGCAAGACGCTGGAGGATTTCCGCGCGGCGCTCGCGGCCGGCGGCGCGTTCCCGGCCTGGGCGCGCTCGCTCGGCGGGCCCAACGCGCCGGCGCCCCAGGGCGGCGAGGCGAACGCGACCCTGGTCCTGGCCGCGGGACGGTATCTGCTCGTGTGCGGCATTCCGGGTCCCGACGGTGTCCCGCATCTGATGAAGGGAATGATCCGGCCGCTGACCGTCGTGGCGGGGCCGGCTGCCGCGGCGGTGCCTCGGCCAGACATCACGATGTCGCTCCGCGACTACGATTTCGTGCTCTCGGGGCCGGCCGCTCCCGGCCGCCGAGTGATCGAGGTGCGGAACGATGGCGAGCAGACCCACGAGGTCGAGCTGGTCAGGCTCGCGCCGGGTAAGTCGGTGCACGACGTGTTGGCCTGGGTCGAGAAGCCGGCGGGGCCGCCGCCGGGAATGCCGCTGGGGGGCGTGAGCCCGCTCGGCCGTGGAGGGGTGGCGAGCTTCGAGGCGGAGCTTGCGCCGGGACGCTACGGGCTGATCTGCTTCCTGCCCGACGCCAGAGACGGGAAGCCCCACCACGAGCACGGGATGATCCAGGAATTCGAGGTGGGCGCCGCCGGCGGAGAGCTCAGCGCCCGCTGAACTCCTGCATACCGCAGAAGTTGAGGAACGCCGCCAGCTCCTCGGCCTCCTGCGCGGTGGAGACCATGATGACGGTCTCGCCCCGGGTGACCAGGGGAATGAAGCGGAGGCCACCCCGGCCCGGCTTCTTGAGCGGCCGGGTGGACACCTGCCACGGGCCGCTCTGCAGCGCCTCGGCCCTCGGTCCACTCGCGAGAACCTGCTCCACGTAGCTGCGCAGCAGGGCCGAGTCACGCCGGGTGCGTCCCCGGGGTCTCTGCTGATGCCGGATCAGGGCCGCCAGCTCGAGCGCGGCGCGCTGGCAGAACGTCTGCGGGGCCAGCTCCTCCATCGAAACGCCCTCCTGCAATCCCTCGTCCGGCAACGCTGACTGTGAGCTATCTCGCGGCGTCACGTACCGGCATTAGTTTTTTTGAAGCCAGATGCGCTGCCGAGGCGCATCGTATAAGGTAACTTCCCCCTTCGGGGTTGACGATGCATCTGCATGGTTGGATCGACTGGTTGATGGGGCAAGGCTGGAGGGACCTGGGGCAGGCGGTCCTGATGGGCACGGCCGCGTCGTGGATCGCCTTGCTTTTCCATGAGTTGGGGCATGCCCTCGCGGCCCTGGGGGTCGGGGTCAGAATGTGGGGCATTCGCCTCGGAACCGGGCCCACGATCTGGCAGGGTCGGGTCGGTGGCTGCCGGGTTCACGTCGCCACCCTGCCGTTCATCGGGGCGGTGCACCTGCTGGATGAGGATGCCTGCGCCATCGGCTACCGCGACATTGCGCCGGGGAGCTGGCGCTTCGTGTGGGGGCCCCACGCCTGGCGCGCGCCGATCATCTCCGTCGCGGGCGGCCTCGGCAACCTGCTCGGACTGCTCCTGGCCATTCACTGGTGGCAGGTCCTTGGGCAGCCCTCGCTCGGCACGCCGGCCGGAGATCTGTTCCTGTTCACCATGGCGGCGAACTTCGCGGGCTACCTGAACCTGCTGCCCTGTTTCCGCTCCGACGGGATTCATCTGCTGGCCCATGCCAGGGCGGCCCGGCTGAGCTGGGCAACGGCCGCCTGACCTTGGCCCGGCTGTTGCCCCTCGACCCCATCGACTCCCGCTGAGTCATTATTCAACATCGCAACCCGCCTGAGCTTGGGGCTCACCCATCCAGGCGGGCTGGCCCCGGGCCGGGGCAAAACGCGAGGCAGTGCTCCGCGTTTCGTGTCACTCCTTGCATCACTTGGACACCCTATGACCGCCCCGCGCGTCGCCCTCCGAAACGCGGCACTGCTGTGCCTGGTTGCCGCGTGCGGAGGCGATCCGGCCGCACCGGAGACCGGGAGCCTGGCGCTCGCGGTCTCCGGTCTGCCAAACGGGACGTCGGCCGATGTCCATGTGACCGGTCCCGATGGGTTCGCCCGGGATGTGGCGGCGAGCGCGACGCTGTCCGGGCTCACCCCCGGCGGGTACGTCGTCACGGCTTCAGTGGTGATGTCCGGCACCCAGGCGTATGCTCCCTCCCCCATCAGCCAGAACATCGCCGTCACCGATCATGGGCCCTCCGACGCCGCGGTGGCCTACGCCCCCGCGTACTCGGCCGGAGGATTCAACCTGCGGGTGGACGGGGTCTACCTGGTGCAGAGCGTGCAGACGTACGGCAACGGGATCCCGCTGGTGCGTGACCGCGATGCCTTGATGAGGGTCTTCGTGACCGCGAACCAGGTCAACGCCGCGGCGCCGGCGGTTCGGGTGCGCCTCTACCGCGATGGATCGCTGATCCGTACCTCGGTGATCAACGCGCCGGCCGCCGCGACGCCCCAGACGGCGAACGAGGGCGACCTGGCCGCCTCGTGGAACCTGGTGATCGACAAGGCCGACGTGCAGCCGCACCTGGGCGTGCTGGTGGACGTGGACCCGGGCAATGCCGTGGACGAGGGCGACGAGGGCGACAACGAATTTCCGGCGAACGGAGTGCCCCTCCCGGTCGACGTGCGCAACACCGACGCGTTCGCGGTCCGGTTCGTTCCGGTGGTGACCAGTGGCGACGGCCGGATGGGCAACGTGACGACGGGCAACATGGCGCAGTTCGTATCCGGAGCCATGCGGGTGCACCCGCTCGCGGCTTACGACGCGGTCGTGGCTCAGCCATACACCACCAACGCCAACACGACTCTCCAGAACGACGCGGGCAGCTGGGGGACCATTCTGGCGGAGATCGAAGCGGCCCGGGTCGACGCCGGGGACGGACGTGCCTGGTTCGGCGTCGTCAATCCGGACTACAGCAGCGGGATCGCCGGGATGGGGTATATCGGGCTCCCCAGCGCGATCGGCTGGGACAAGCTCCCCAGCGCGTCGGGCGTGGCCGCCCACGAATGGGGCCACAACTGGGGCCGGCAGCACGCGCCCTGCGGCGATCCCGCCAACCCCGACCAGAACTTCCCCTACAGCGGCGGCGTGACCGGCGTGTTCGGCTACGATCAGCTGCATCAGGTGGTGAAGCTGCCCACCATGCACGACCTGATGGGCTATTGCAGCAGCGAATGGATCAGCGACTACACCTACCTTGGCGTCCTCAACTATCGCGCCCAGCACCCGCTCTCCGCGGCGGTGGGCCAGGCGGCGCAGTCCGCGCTCCTCGTCTGGGGAAGGATCGAGCGCGGCCGGGTGATACTCGAGCCTGCCTTCCGGGTCTACACCCGGCCGAGCCTCCCGCAGACGTCGGGACCGTACCGGATCGAGGGGCGGGCGGCCGATGGCTCGAGCCTGCTTCGGCTCGACTTCGCGCCGGCGGAGGTGGCCGACGCTCCGGACGCGCCGAGATCCTTTGCCTTTGCGGTGCCGCTGTCGTCGGATCGGGCCGATCGGCTGGCCACGCTCACGCTGGCGGGCGAGGGTCGGACCGCCACCGTCTCCGCCGCTCCGCAGGCCGCCGCCGTCGATGTGCGGAGTGGGGCGGCGGGGCGGGTCCACCTGCGCTGGGATGCCGGCCGCGCCCCGGTGGTGCTGGTGCGCGACCCAGGCACCGGACAGGTGATCGCCTTTGCCCGCGGCGGACAGGCCGACGTGGTCACCAGCAGGAGCCAGCTCTCGCTCTCGGTGGGAGACCGGGTCGGTGGCCGGGATCTCCGGGTCACCCTCCCGGGACGATGAGCGCGCGCGCCCTGCTCGCTCTGTCGGCCGGGCTGGCCGCCTGCGGCCCCCGCGCGGCGGATGTTCCCGAGCCCGCTGCCGCCTCCTCGCCTGCCACCGTCGTGACCCTGGAGCGGGGCCCCTGCTTCGGCACCTGCCCGGTGTACCGCGTGTCGCTCGCCGGGGACGGGAAGGTGGACTTCACCGGGATCCGCTTCGTGACGCCGGTCGGCGCCGATACGAGTCGGGTGGCGCCGGAGGAGGTCGGTCGCCTGGTGAGCTCCCTCGACTCCGCCGGCTACTTCGCCCTGGCCGACGAGTACCTGGCGAACAGCCCGGCCTGCGGTCGCTATGCCACCGATGCTCCGAGCGTGACCACGTCGGTCCGATCCGGCACCCGCAGCAAGACGGTTCGCCACGACCAGGGCTGCGCCGCCGCGCCGCGGGCGCTCACCGCGATGGAGCGGCTGATCGATTCGGTCGCGGGCACCGCGCGCTGGACCGGCCGGTGAGACTCTAGGCCGGCCGGGAGGGATCGAGCCGGTCGCGCAGGGCGTCGCCCAGGAGCGTCGCCCCCAGCACCACCAGCACCAGCGCGATCCCGGGGCCGGTCGCCACCCAGGGCGCGTTCACCAGCGTATCCCGCCCCGAGGCGATCAGGTTGCCCCACGACGGCGTCGGCGGCTGGACGCCGAGCCCGAGAAACGAGAGACCCGCTTCCAGCATGATGGCATTGCCCAGGCCGAGCGCGGCGGTCACGATGACCGGCGTGAGCGCGTTGGGCAGGAGGTGCCGCAGCAGCACCCGCAGGTCCGACGCCCCCAGCCCCACCGCGCCCTCCACGAACGGCCGCCCCGCCAGCGCCCGCACCTCACCATGCACCAGCCGCGCGATGGTCATCCACCCCGTCAAGCCGAGCACCAGGATCACCAGCAGCGCGCTGGGCTGCCACAGTGAGGCCAGGAGCAGCAGCAGGACCACGCGCGGCAGCGCCAGCGCGAAGTCGGTGAGTCCGAGCAGCACCGTCGCCGGCCAGCCCGACCAGAACCCGGCCGCGGCGCCGACCGCGACCCCCACGAGCACCGACACCGCTACCGCCAGCAGTCCGACGCCGAGCGACACCCGCGCGCCATAGGCGATCCGTCCCCACACGTCCCGGCCCAGTCGGTCGGTGCCGAGCAGGTGGAAGATGCCGTGCAGGTCGGTGCTGAGCGGGGGCAGGAACCGGGTGGCGACGACATCCCGCTGCAGCCCGGGATCGCCCGCGACCAGCGGGGCCAGCACGGCGACCAGGACCGCGGTGAGGAGAATCAACCCGCCGACGAGGGCCCGGCGATCGGCGAGGAACCAGCGCCGGCTCACGCCCGCGCCCCCGCGACGCGCGGATCGGCCCACGCCACCAGCACCTCGGCGAGCAGATTGCCCAGCACCACCAGGACGGCGCTCACGGCGGTGGCGGCCATGACCACCGGGTAGTCGCGGGCCTGGACCGCCTCGACCAGCACCCGCCCCACGCCGGGCCAGGCGAAGATCGCCTCGATGAAGACCGCCCCGGAGAAGAGGGCCGGCAGCGACAGCCCCAGCAGGGTCAGCACCGGGATCAGCGCGTTGCGGAGCACGTGGTGCAGCGCGACGCGGGTGGACGAGAGTCCCTTGGCCCGCGCGATGGTGACGAACTGCGCGCCCGAGACGTCCAGCATGGCGCCGCGGACGTACCGGGCGGTCCCGCCGATGCCGATCAGCGTCAGGGTGGCGAGGGGCAGCGCGAGGTGGCGGAGCCGGTCGGCCAGGCGCGCGCCGCCGGTGAGGAAGTCCGCGTCGAAGCCCGCCGCGCCGAAGGCCGGCAGCATGCGGGCGCGATAGGTGAAGAGCATCACCAGCATCAGCCCCAGCCAGTACCCCGGCAAGGCGAAGAGCGTGACGGTCACCACCGAGAGTGCCGTATCGAGGGGACCGCGGCGAGCCGCCTGCACCACGCCGACCGCGATCCCGAGCAGGTAGCTGAGCACCAGCGAGAGGCCGACCAGCCGTACCGTGGCCGGCCAGGCCTCTCCCAGCATGCGCCGCACCGGGCGTCCGGTCGCGATGCTGGTCCCCCAGTCGCCCCGGACGAAGCGCCCCAGCCATGCCGCGTACTGGACCGGAGCCGGGCGGTCGAGGCCGAGGACGTGACGCTGTGCCGCGACCTGAGACTCGGTCGCGGCCGGGCCGACCAGGAGACGGGCGGGGTCACCGGGCGCCAGACGCAGCAGGAAGAACATCAGGGTGAGCACGCCGAAGACGACGGCGGCGCCGGTGAGCGCCCGACGCAGCAGCAGGCGGGACATGCCGCAATCTCCTGCCTCCCGTCCGGGCCCGCCAGTGAGATACCTTCCGGCGTGCGTCGCTCCGTCCTGCTCCTCGCCGCGGCTCTCTCGACGGCCTGCCAGCCCGCGGCGGATCGTCGAGGCGCGACGGTCCTGTTCGCCTCCGGGGCCGATCTCCAGAGCATCAATCCGCTGCTGACCCAGCACCCGCTCGCCCGCCAGGTGCAGCGCTACGTGCTCCTCACCACGCTCGCCCGCTACGACTCCGCGCTCGTGGCACAGCCGTATCTGGCCCGGGTGTGGAGCTGGAGTGTCGACCGGCGGACGCTGCGATTCGTCCTGCACCCGGGCGTGCGCTGGCATGACGGCGTACCCACGACCGCGCGCGATGCCGCGTGGACCCTGACGGCGGCGCGCGACCCGGCGACCGGGTACCCCCGCCTCGCCGATCTGGCCGACCTCCGTGACATCGACGCGCCGGACGACACCACCCTGGTGCTCGGCTTCGCCCATCCGCAGAGCCGCTTCCCCGACGTACTGACGGACCTCGCGCTGATGCCGGCGCACCTCCTCGATTCCATCCCGCACGCCGCGCTGCGTCGCGCCGCGTGGAACGAGCGTCCGGTGGGCAACGGCCCCTTCCGCTTCGTGGCCCACGAGCCCAACCGGCGCTGGGTCTTCGCCGCCGATTCTTCCTTCCCGGCGGCGCTCGGCGGGCCGCCTCGGCTGCAGCGCTTCATCGTCGTCGTGGTGGACGAGCCGACCACCAAGCTCGCGGCACTCACCTCCGGCGAGCTCGATTTCGCCGGCATTCAGCCCGCCCATGCCGAGTTCGTCCGCCGCGACCCCGCGCTCACGGTGCTGACCTACCCGCTGCTGTTCACCTACGGCATCGTCTTCAACACCCGGCGGCCGCCGTTCGACGCGCTGGATGCCCGGCGAGCCGCGAGCGCCGCCATCGACCGCCGGGAGATCGTGGACGGCTATCTGTACGGGTACGGCACGCCCGCGGACGGACCGGTACCGCCGGATGTGCCCGGCTATCTTCCGGAGCCCGCGCCCCCGCAGGCGACGCGCGCCGCTGCGCGTCAGGCGGTCGGGGTCGAGCTGCTCACCGTCGGCAGCGGCGAGGCGGCGCTGGAGCAGATGGTCCAGGCGCGGCTCCGCCCCGCCGGCTTTACGGTCGCGATCCGGCAGCTCGAGCTGGGAGCGTTCCTGAGCCGGGTCTACGGCGCCCACGATTTCGACGCCGCGGTGCTCGGCATCAGCGGCGATCCGGGTCTCGGCTATCTCGGCCCGCTCGCGCAGCTGGCCGGCATGACGGCGCCGGCGGCGCCGGATGCGGCGCAAAGGTTCTTCGCCGACTCCGTGCCGGTCGCGTTTCTCTATCACGCCCGGGGGTTGCAGGGGATGAATCGAAGAGTGCGTGGGGTGGTGATGGATCTCCGGGGTGAGCTCCCCACCGTGCACGACTGGTGGGTGGCGCCCTGACGGCGCGCGCGGCCGCGCCGGTGCGGCTCGATCTCGCCGGCGGCTGGACCGACGTCCCTCCATACTCCACCCGGGCCGGCGGCGCGGTGGTGAGCGCCGCGGTCGAGCTCTTCGCCTGCGCGGAGGTGACGCCCAGGGCGAAAGGCTACCGGCTGGTGGCGCAGGACCTGAATCGGGAGATCGAGCTGGCCGACGCCGCCGACCTCGCCGGGGGCGACATGCCGCTCCTGCGCGCGGGGCTGCGGATGTTGCCCCCCGGACCCTGCACCCTGGTCACCCGGGCCGATGCGCCGCCCGGCAGCGGGCTCGGCAGCTCCGGGGCCATGGACGTGGCGCTGGTCGCCGCGCTGTCGGCGGCCCGGGGTGAATCACTCGAGGTCCGCGCCATTGCCGATCTGGCCTGCCGGCTGGAGGGGGTGGAGGCCGGCATCCCCGGCGGCCGGCAGGACCAGTTCACCGCCGCCTATGGTGGGTTCCTGCGCATCGCCTTCCGCGACCCCGACGCGGTGGTCGAGCCGATCACGCTCCCCGCCGAGACCGCCGACGCCCTCGCTCGCCGCATGCTGCTCTGCTACACCGGCGCCTCCCGCTTCTCCGGGGCGACCATCGGCCGCGTCATGGCCGCCTACGAGCGAGGCGATCCGACCGTCGCCGGTGCCCTCGACGGCATCCGCGGCGTCGCCGAAGCGATGCCCTCCGCCTTGCTCGCCGGTGACCTCGCCCGCGTCGGCACCTTGCTGAGCGCCAACTGGCGGCTGCAGCAGGCGCTGGATCCCGGGATGTGCACGCCCGAGATGGCCCGGCTCGAGCGGGCGATGGTGGAGGCCGGCTGTCTGGGGGGAAAGGCCGCGGGGTCGGGAGCCGGGGGCTCGATGTTCTTTCTGGGCCCGGATGATCCGGGCCCCGCGGTGGCCGCGGCGCGCGAGCTCGGGATGCGGCTGCTGCCGGTCCGCTGGGCCCGCGAGGGCGTGCGGGTATGCTGACCGCGGAGGGGCTGGAGATCCGGCGCGAGGAGATCCGCAAGGCGCCCGATCTCGCGGCGCTGCTGGCGCGGATCGCGGAACGGAACCAGCGGCTGCTGAGCCAGCCGCCCGAGATCCCCGTAGTCAAGGCGCTGCTGTCGGCGGACGGCGGCGTCTGCCCCGAGCACGGCACCGCGCTCGAGTTCGATCCCTGGAGCCCGCGCGACCACCGATGCCGCCGCTGCGGCCGAGCGTACCGGGGCGAGCGCCACGACCGGGCGTGGGCCCGCTGGCAGCACCTGTGGCTCGCCGAGCGAGCTGCCGAGCTGGCGGCGCTTGCCGCCCTGGACGACCGCGACGACGCGGCGGCCGCCGCGTCCCGCATTCTTGCCGGGTATGCCTCCGCCTATCCCGACTATCCCAACGCCGACAACGTCCTGGGGCCGGCCAGGCTCTTCTTCTCTACCTATCTCGAGAGCATCTGGCTGACCGGGTACCTCGCGGCCGCCCTGCTGCTGCGGGAAAGCGGCCGGCTCGATTCGGTCCTGGCCGACGCGGTGAGCGGCGTCGCGGACGAGGCCGCCAACCTCATCGGCGAGTTCGACGAAGGCTTCTCGAATCGGCAGACCTGGCACAACGCCGCCCTCGCCGCCGCCGCTGTCTGGTTCGAGGACGAGGAGCTCGCGACTCGGGTGGTGGAGGGCCCCACCGGGATCATCGCCCACCTGCTCCGGGGCTTCGGGGACGACGGCATGTGGTTCGAGGGCGAGAACTACCACCTCTTCGCCCTGCGCGGTGAGCTGCTCGCGATCGGCTGGGCGCGGGAGGCGGGGGTCGATATCGCGGCGGATCCGAGCCTCGCCGGCCGCCTCGCCGCCGCGTTGCGCGCGCCGGCACTCACCGCGCTGCCGGACCGCACCTTCCCGGCGCGGAAGGACTCACGTTACGGCGTCTCCCTGGCTCAGCCGATGTACCTCGAGCTCTGGGAGGTCGGTCTGGCGCAGCTGGGCCAGACGGCCGCGGACCTCTGGCCCTGGCTCGACGCGCTCTATCGGACGGCTGCACCCGAGGCCGGACAGTTCGACTCCTATCTCCACGAGACCGGACGCCCCCGGCCCGCGGACGCGCGCACCAGGGCCGATCTCTCCTGGTGGGCATTGCTGGCGATGGCGCCCGAGCGGCCCCAGGGCGAGCGACCCTGGTCTCCCGGCAACACGCTCATGGAGCGCCAGGGGCTCTCCATTCTCCGCCGGGGCGATCGGTACGCCTCGATCGAGTGCGGCGCCTACGGCGGCGGCCACGGCCACCCCGATCGGCTGCATCTCACCCTGCACGCCGGCGGGCACCATTGGCTGCCCGACCCCGGCACCGGATCCTACGTCACGCGCGATCTCTTCTGGTACCGCTCCACGCTCGCGCACAACGCGCCGCGTCTGGACGGACGCTCGCAGCCTCCCGGCGACGCCGAATGCACGGCATTCGAGGAATCGGGCGAATGGGCCTGGACCCGGGGCAGCTACGGCCCGCTCACCCGCACGCTGGTCGCCGGTCCACGCTACCTGCTGGATCAGGTCGAGCTGGCCGCCCCCGACGAGCATCGGCTCGAGCTGCCCTGGCACCTCCAGGGAGGGATCGAAGTCCTGGGCGGCGGCCGCTGGGTCCCCGACCGCCTCGACGACGAGTTTGCGAGCGGAGTCGAGCGCTACGAGCCGGCGGCGCCGGGGCCGCTCCGGATTCGCGCCCGTGCGGCGGACGGGACGATTTTGATGCTGCATCTCGATCTGACCGGCGAGCTGCTCCGAGCTCAGGCCCCGGGGCTTCCCGGGTCCGCCGGGCCGACGCCGTTCTTCCTGGCTCGCACGGAGGGCCGCGCGGCGCGGGTCTCGGCCGTGCTCGAGCTGGTCCGATCCGCCGAGCCGGTGGTGCGCGGACTCCGGACCGAGGGCGAGCTGGTGGAGGTCGACACCGCCACTGGCCTGGAGCGTCATCTGAGGGTCGTCGAAGGGTGGGAGGTTAGCGCCGGCCAGTCCACGATCCGGCTCAAGGGCCTCCGCCGCGCTCCTCCGCCGAGGGACCCCCTCTTCGATCTCAACCGCCCGGCCTTGGCCCAGGGAGTGGCCTGGCATGCGGCGGTGGCGCCGGCTCTCGACGGGTCGTCCGATGGCTTCGAGGAGGCCGAAGCGCTCGCGCTCGATTACGAGGATCAGTACCGGCGCAGCGAAGAGCCCTACCCGGGACCGGACGAGTTCTCCGCCGTGGCCGCGGCGCTCTGGGATACAGAGGCGCTCTACCTGGCGATCGACGTGGTGAAGCCGGAGGTCATCGTCCGGCCCGACGACGCGCCGCCGCTTCGCTTCGACAACGATCCGGACGACATCCACGCCGACGGGATACAGGTCTACGTCCGCACGGCGGACGACGGACCGCTCTACGGCTTTCTCGTCGCGCTGGGCGACGAGGGCCGCCTGCGCGTGCACGGCGCCGGGTCGGGGGCGGGGACTCCAGAGATGGTGATCGGGCAATGGCAGCCCACCGAGGCGGGGTATCGCATCACGCTGGCGCTGGCCCTGCCGGGCTGGGAGCCTCGCGGTGGCGACACCGTCCGGTTCGATCTGCTGGTGAACCGGATGGAGCCGGGCCGGGAGCGCCGCTCGGGACAGCTGGTGTGGTCCGGGGGCGGCGGCTGGGTCTACCTTCGGGGGGACCGTCAGGATCCGGCCGCGCTCGGCGTGGTGGAGCTGCGCTGATGGATCGAGTCGCCGGCTTCACCTCGACCGGCAGCAAGCGTCGCGAGGCGCTCTTTGGGGAAGAGCCCGGCGATGCTCCCGGACGCATGTCCCGCTCGGCCGGGTGCCGGGTCTGGGACGACCGGGGCAGGGAATACCTCGACTACATCATGGCTCTGGGCGCGGTCGGCCTGGGTTATGGTCATCCCGCGGTCGCGGCCGCGGCGCATGCGGCCGTGGATGCGGGAGTGGTCGGGCCGCTGGCCCCCGAGCTGGAGGAAGCGGTCGCCGCCGAGCTTTGCCGGCTGATCCCCTGGGTCGAGCAGGTTCGCTTCGTGAAGAGTGGCGCGGAGGCCGTGGCCGCCGCGGTGCGGCTGGCCCGGGTGGCAACCGGGCGCTCCGACGTCCTGGGCTGCGGCTACCACGGTTGGCTGGACTGGTGCCAGACCGGTGCCGGCCGAGGGACGCCGGATCCGGTGAGGGCACTCTATGCGGAACTGCCGTTCAACGATCCGGAGCAGACCCGCAGCCTGATTCGCTCGCGCGGCGACCGGCTGGCCGCGGTGGTCATCGAGCCGTTCATTCTGGTGCCTCCCAGTTCGGAGTGGACAGCCGTGGTGCAGGAGGAGACCCGCCGGGTCGGAGCCGTGCTGATCGTGGACGAGATCAAGACGGTATGCCGGCTCGCCATCGGCGGCGGCTGCGAGCGGTTCGGCATCAGGCCCGACCTCGTGGTCCTCGGCAAGGCGATCGCCAACGGGTTTCCCCTGGCGGCTGTGGGCGGCCGCGCCGAGCTGATGGACGGGGTGCGGAGGACCTGGATCTCCTCTACCCTGGCGAGCGAGATGGTGTCGCTGGCCGCCGCCCGCGCGACCCTCGAGGTGATGGTGACGGCGGATGTTCCGGCCCATCTCGACCGGGTCGGCGACCGGCTCCTGGCGGGCTTGCGGAGCCTGGCGGCGCGATACCCAGCCGTCGTGGCGGCCGTCCGAGGGATCGGGCCGATGTGCTTCCTCGAGTGCCGCAGCGAGCCGCTCAGCGGCAGGTTGGCCGTGGGGGCGGCCCGGCGGGGGCTGCTGTTCAAGCGCAGCGCCTACAACTTCGTTTCGCTGGCTCACGACGACACCATCGTGGACCGGACCCTGGGCCTGCTCGACGATGTGCTTCAGGTCCTGGCGCCGTAGGCTCCGCCCACCCTTACATTTCGCGTGACGGTGGCGCGGCCCGCGCCGCCGCTGGAGACGCAAGGAGAGTCTATGTCACCCAGAAAACCCACGATAGACGGTCTCGACGACATCGACGATGAAGACGGCGTGGCCGAAGAAGAGGCCGCCGAGGAGTCGGATCTCACGCTGCACGAGGAGGATGCCGACGAGGTCGGCTTGGGTCACCGGCCGCCCGAGGCCGGCGACCCGTACGTGACCGACCACGACGAGGAGGACGAGGCGTAGCTCAGTGCTGATCGACGTTCACGCCCACTTCCTGCATGACCGTACCGCACGCGCCGACTGGCGGGAACGCAACGCCAGCCGGCTGCGCGCGGGCGACCGCATCGGCATCACCACGCACGTGGCGTCCATCCTGGGAAGCTGGGGGCATACCTCGCCGACCTACTTCCCGTCGGTCACCGATCTCGGCTACGGCAACGATGTCATGCTCCGCCTCCGGCGTGAGCATCCGGACCGGATCCGGGGATACGTCGCCGTCAATCCCAACTACGCCGACCACGCGCTGGCCGAGATCGACCGCTGCCTCGGCGCCGGCATGATCGGCATCAAGCTCGCGGCCAGCCGCCGCGCCGACGATCCGCTGCTCGATCCCATCTGCCGCCGCGCCGCCTCGGCCGGCGTGCCGGTGCTGCACCACGTCTGGCAGCACCGGCGCCGGGATTATCCGGGGCAGGAGGCGTCGGATGCCGTGGAGCTGGCGCGCCTCGCGGCGCGGCACCCGTCGGTCGTGTTCCTGCTGGCCCACATCGGCGGGGGCGGCGACTGGCTGCATTCGCTGCCAGCCGTGCGCGACCTCGGCAACGTGATGGTCGACCTCTCCGGCAGCGGGGTGGACGGCGGCATGCTGGAGGCCTGCCTGGAAAGCGTCGGCGTCGAGCGGCTGCTCTGGGGCGCCGACCTCACCCTCGAGACCGGCTGGGCCAAGCTGCGCTATCTGGAGCATCTCCTCTCCGCCGAGGAGCAGGAGCTGGTCCGCTGGCGCAACGCGGCGCGAATCTTCCCTGCCGGCGCCTTCCCCGCCGACTGATGCGAATCGACGTCAACGCCTTTCTCGGGGCCTATCCCTGGCGGCGGGTGCCGGGCACCTCCCCGTCCGCGGTGCTGGCCGCGATGGATCGCGTCGGGATCGACCAGGCGTGGGTCACCCACCTGCCCGGGCTCTTCTGGCGCGATCCAACCGAAGGCAACGGCTGGCTGCTCGAGGCTGCCTCGCGGGAGCCGCGCTTCCGGCCCGTCCCGGCGGTGCATCCCGAGCTGGTCGGATGGGAAGCCGTGCTGTCGGCCGCGCGCGGCGCCGGCGCCCCCGCGGTGCGCTGCGACCCTACCTTCCTCGGCATCTCGCCGCTCGGACCGGGTATGCGCGCGCTGGCCGGCGCATGCGCCGCGGCCGGACTGCCGCTCATGCTCGCCGTTCGCCTGGAGGACGGCCGCCAGCGCCATCCCAACGACGGCGCCGCCGAGCTGCCGGCGGCGGCCATCCGCGCGCTGATCCGCAGCCACTCCGACCTGCGCCTCATCATAACGCACGCGGATCGGCCCTACATCGAGGAAGTCCACTTCGGATCGACCCCCTCGGAGGCCTCGCGGATCTGGTGGGACATCTGCTGGATCTGGGGGCCGCCGGAGGATCACCTCGAGACGCTGTTCGCGACGGTGGGCACCGCGCGCTTCCTGTTCGGCACCGGGCAGCCGCTCCGAATTCCGGAGAACGCCGTGGCGAAGCTCGATCTGCTCGATCTCCCGCCCGACGTGCGGAGCGCCATCGAGGGCGGCAACGCCGCGGCGGCGGAGGGCCGGTCCTGATGCCCACGCTCGCCGAACGGCTCGAGTGGGGACTGATCCCGGCCGTGCCGGCGCCGTTTCGCGGGGCGGCGATGGACCACGATGCCCTGCGAGGATACGCCCGCTGGATGGCCGGTCAGCCCGTCGCCGGCGTAGCCGTCTGGGCCCACACCGGCCGAGGCCCGCATCTCTCGACCGACGATCGGCGGGCGGTGCTCGAGGCATGGCGCGAGGCCATGCCCGACCGGGTCATCGTGGCCGGCGCGCGGGACGTCACGATGGCGATCGACGCCCGGCGTGGCCGCGCCGACGCGCTGCTCGCCTTTCCCCAGCGGCACGATCCGGTCCCCTATCATCGCCGGCTCGGTCGGGAGCTGCCGGTGCTGGCGTTCTACCTCTACGAGGCCGCCGGAGGTGTGGCCTACGACGACGCCACGCTGCACGCGATCCTCGATCTGCCCGAGGTGCTCGGGATCAAGGTCGCGACCCTCGATTCGGTGATGACCTACCAGCGCATCGCCGCGGTCCTCCGGAGCCACCCCGACAAGCTCCTCGTCACCGGCGAAGATCGCTTCCTCGGCTACTCGATCACGATGGGCGCGCACGCCGCGCTGGTCGGCATGGGCGCGGCTCTGCCGGACCTCCAGGCCGAGCTGCTCCGGAGCTGGGCGGAGCGCGACCTCGACCGCTTCGCCGAACTGTCCGAGCTGTGCGATCGCCTGGCGCAGGTGACCTTCATCGAGCCGATGGAGGGCTATATCCGCCGCATGCTCTGGGCCGCGGCCGCGGACGGGGCGTTGGCGCCGCAAGCCTGCGACGATCCGTGGGGTCCGGCGCTGCCCGAGGCGGAGCGGACCGCGGTGGAAGCCATGGTGCGGAGTGCGCGAGCGGCTCGCGCGTGACTTCGAGCGCTTCGCGCGCGGCCTCCCGGCCGACTTTCCCGGGTACGTGCGGGAAGGCTACCGGATCGACCTCAGCGCTCGCTACCTCGGCTACGCCCTGCCGCACCCGATCGGGAAAGGCTCGGGCCAGCTCAGCCTGAACCTCGACCAGCTCGAGACCGATCGCGCGGCCGGGCTCGCCTTCGTGGTGCTCAAGACCGTGATCGCGGAGGACCCGTCGGGCAGCCGCACCATGGGCGCCTGGGCGATCCACGAAACCAGGATGAAGGTCGAGCCGATCCGCTCCGTGTCCGGGCGGTCGGGTTGGACGGTCACCTGGAAGGGGCGGGGCTGGGACCGCTCCTTCGACGACTACCTGGCGCTGGTGCGCGCCGCGGGCGACTTGACCCGGAGCGGTTTTCCCGCCGTCCCGTCGGCCAAGTTCCATCTGCCGCTTCTGGACGAGCCGTTCCGCGGCTCCGAATACCACCATACGACGGCGGCGCTCGCCCGCGCGTGGGGCGAGCCCGCCCTGGCGCTGGAGAAAGACTTCTCCCCCACCCTGGCCGGCGATCCGCTGGCCGACGAGCGCGGCCGGGTGCTCCGCTGGCTCGCGGAGGTTCCCCGGGAGATCCGCGCCGCTGCGGGCGACACGCCGGTTCGCCTGGCCCTCAAGCTGATGAACGCGCGCTACGACGACGATTTCCAGCTCGCCATGCTCGACGCGGCGGCAGGCGCGGATGCCCTGGTCTGCTTCAACCGGCTCTGGTCGGCGGAACGAGGCGTAGCTTACGGCGGGCCGGAGCTCTCGGAGCGAAATCTTCGAGTCCTGGCTGCCGCGGCCGGCCGCCGCCATCCTCCACTCGCCGGCACCGGGGACATCTGCTCCGGACGCCGGGTGCTGGAGTACGCCCGCGCCGGCTGTGAGTGCGTCCAGCTTCACACCTTCTTTCAGCTTCCGCTCTCGGAGTACCCCGCCACCGAGGGCTCCCGCACCGGCCGCGCGCTGCACGCGCTGGTGTTCCATCCGGAGCGCGGGCTGATCGCGGGGCTGCTGGAGCTGGAAGAGCAGGGCATCCTGCATCGCCAGAGGGGTGAGCTTCGCTTTCGGGACCTCGTGCCATCGCAGGCGACGGCGGCGAGGGCGGCGCCGTGAGGATCACCCGCGTCGAGCTCCGCCTGCTGCGGCTGCCGCTGGTCGAGCCGTTCATCATTTCCGGCGGCACCATGACCGAGCGGACGTCGCTCGTCGTCATCCTGCACGACGACGAAGGCAATCGCGGGTACGGCGAGTCGCCCCCGTTCGAGCTGCCCTTCTACTCCGACGAGACGCTGGCCGGCGCGCGCGATCTGCTGGAGCGGGTGCTGATCCCCCGGGTCCTCGGCAGCGACCCGGTTGGGCCGGAGGAGCTCGACCGCGCCCTCCGCGTCGGGGTTCGCGGCAATGCGTTCGCGCGGGCCGCGCTCGACACCGCTGCCTGGGATCTGGAGGCCGCGCGGCGGGGCACCGGGCTCGCGGTCCTCCTCGGCGAGCGCCTTGGCTGTGCGCCCGCGCGGGAGATTCCCTGCGGCGTGGCCCTGGGCATCCCGCAGGACCGCTCGACCGACACGTTGCGGCGCTGGATCGCCGCTGCGGTAGGCCATGGGTATCGCCGGGTGAAGATCAAGGTGGCCCCCGGCTGGGATACCGAGGCGGTCGACGCCGCTCGGCGCGAGCTTGCCGGCACGCGGCTTCCCCTCACGGTGGACGGGAACGGGGCCTACGAATGGCCCGAGCACGAGCCGGCGCTGCGGACGATGGACGAGGCGGAGCTGCTCTACATCGAGCAGCCGCTCCACCCCGACGAGCTGGTCGGCCATGCCCGCCTCGCCGAGCGGCTCCGCACTCCGGTCTGTCTGGACGAGACGCTCAGGGACGCCCGCGCGGCGAGGCAGGTACTCGAGCTCGGGGGTCCCCTGGTCTGGAACGTCAAGGTGCACCGCGTGGGCGGCCTGTCCGAGGTGGTCCGGATCGTGGCCCTCGCACGCCAGGCCGGCGCGCGGCTCTGGGCCGGCACCATGCCGGAATCGGGCCTGGGCTCCCAGGCGGCCCTGGCCGCCGCGGCCATGCCGGAGTTCGTTTACCCATCGGATCTGGAGCCCAGCAGTCGGTGGTTCGGGCCCGGCAAGGATGTCGTCGAGCTGACCATGTCGGCCGAAGGTCGCATGCCCGTCCCCCGGCAGCCGATCGAACGGCTGCTCGTGCCCGACCGGCTGGCCGAGGCGAGTGCGCCGCTCCTCGACCTCAGCGTCCGTCCGCGTTGACGGCGCGCTTCCCGGCCCCTACACTCAAGCACCTACCGTGTGGTCGTATTCCGTGCCTGGAGGCATCGTGGTCGAATACGCCCTCGTCCTCGTGCACAGCTCCATGGCCGGCCTGGGGCTGCTCACCCAGCAGGTCAACACCTGGATCGGTGACATCAACTGGGCCCTGGTGGGCTACGCTGCGCTCTGCCTGGTGGCGTTCCGTATCGCATTGTGGGCCTTCAAGATGCCGCAATAGCCCGGAACTTCGCTCACCCGGCGCAGGTGATCTTCCCTACAGCCGTTCCCGACCCGGCAACGCATCCTGAGACCGCGGGCTTACTTCAGTCCTCGGGAGGGATGTCATGGATTCGAGCGTCGGGTTTCAGGTCTGGGCCGCCCGGCTCTGTCTCGCGACGGTGGTGGTCCTAGGGTGGGCCGGCATGTACTTCGAGAACATCCGCTTCATCGCTCCAGCCGCGGGCTTTCTGATTTTGGCGGTCGTATGCTATATGCATCGACCCGCCCCGTCGCCTGTGCGTCGGCTGAGCCCGTCGGGGCAGTGGCGGTCGTTCTAGCGTGCCGCTGACGCGGGAGCAGGTGCGCGAGGCGGTCGAGCGCGCCGGCGACGAACAGTGGCAGGCGCTCATCCGCCACCACGAAGATGCCTATCCGGAGAGCCGTCCGACGCCGGGTGACGTCTGCAAAGCCGAGGCTGAGCGGCTCAACCAACTCGGCCTCGGCGACTCTTCGGAGCTGAAGCTGCTCGAGTCACGCGTGGAGCGTCTCGAGCGGTCGGTCCGCATGACTCATCTGTTCGAGTTCGGCCCGAAGAAGGCTCACCTCCTCACCGAGCCCTTCGAAGGGTACTCCTAGGCAGCGAGGTCGGCGGCTACTTTCTCCCCATGCCGCGCACGACCTATCACCTGATCCCCCACACTCACTGGGATCGGGAATGGTACCTCACCAGCGCAGAGTTCCTGCCTCGCCTCGTCTCCACGATCGACGACCTCGTGGAGCGGCTCGGCCGAGCACCCGGCTTTCGCGCGTTCCTCCTCGATGGTCAGACCGTGCTGGTAGAGGACTATCTCCGGGTCCGTCCGGAGCACGCGGACGCCCTCACGGAGCTGGTGCGGGCGGGGCGGCTGCAGGTGGGGCCCTGGTACGTCCTGGCCGACGAGCTCATCCCCTCCGGTGAGTCGCTGCTGCGCAACCTGCTCGCCGGCGCCGCCGACGCCGGTCGCCTGGGCGGGCGGCTCGACGTGCTTTACTCGCCCGACGCCTTCGGGCATCCCTCGGCGTGGCCGTCCCTCGCGGCCGAGTTCGGCATTCCCTACGGCGCGCTGTGGCGAGGCCTGGGCGGCGAGCCCGGGCAGCAGGGGGATCTCTACCGCTGGCGCGATCGGGCCGGCCGCGAGGTGCGCCTTTATCACCTGCCGCCCGATGGGTATGAAGTCGGCGCCGCGCTGCCCTCCGATCCGGTGAAGCTCCGCGACGCCTGGGCCGCGATCGGTCCGGCGCTCCGGGCCCGCTCCACCACCGGCCACGTTGCCGTGTTCGTCGGAGCCGACCACCACGCGGCCCACCCGGACCCCGACGCCCTTCGGTCCGCGCTGACGAAGCTGGAGCCGGACGCCGACGTCCGGATCTCCCGGCTGGATGAGTTCCTGCGGGCCGCCTGGGAGGACGCGCCGAAGTCGGTGCCGGTGTTGACGGGTGAGCTGCGCTGGTCCTACGGCTATACCTGGACGCTGCAGGGCGTGCACGGCACCCGAGCGCCGCTCAAGCGCCGCCATGCGGAGGCCGAGCTCCGTCTGGAGCGGCTGGCCGAGCCCCTGGCCGCGCTCGATCGCTGGCGCCGTGGCCACGATCGCCGACCGATCCTCGACGCCGCCTGGCGCACGCTGATCCGAACTCAGTTTCACGACTCGCTAGGTGGCTGCACTTCCGACCCAGTCGCCCGGCGCGTACTGGCCCGGGTCGAGGACGCCGCCGCGATCGGCGCCGAGCTGGAGCGCGCGGCGCTCCACTCGCTCGCGGGCTACGATCCCGACGCGGCGCGTGATGCGCCCGGGCAGGTCCGACCGGAGCTCCTGCTGTGGAATCCGGTGCCGCGCGCCAGGGCCGGGGTGGTCGTGGCCGACCTCGGCTGGTTCCGCCGCGACGTGCTGGTCGGGCCGCCCGGAGCACGAAGGCCCCGGACGGCGCCCGCGCCGTCGGAGCGCGAGCTCTCCGCCGTGCTCGGCGGCGCTCCGTACCAGGTCCTCGGCCGGCGTCGGAGGCACGATCGGCTCGACTCCGCGAGACACTATCCGGACCAGGACGTGGTCGAGCTCGTGCGGGTGGCACTCGCGGTGCCGGAGTCACCCGGGTTCGCCCTGACTCGGCCCCGCGGGTGCGACGCTCCCGCGGCAGTTCGCGCGGTCGACGGCGGCATCGGGAACGGCCGACTCGCCGTCGGGGTCGATCGTGGTCGAATCTGGCTCCGGGACCTCGCCAAGGCACTCGAGCTTCCCTCGCTCTTCAGCCTCGAATCGGAGCCGGACGCGGGTGACACCTACACCTTCGCCCGCGGGAGTGGCCGGACGGAGTCATCGAGTCGCTGGGAGGTGCCGACTGTGCTGGCTGAGGGCCCGCTCGTCGGCGCCATCGAGACTCGGACTCGGCTGCTGGATGGGCGGGTCTCCGTGCGGCTGATCCTCTCCCTGCAGGCCGGCAGTGACGCGCTGCGCTGCACGCTCGAGCTGGACAATCAGGCGCGGGATCATCGCCTGCGGCTCCGCTGCGCCGCCGGAGGAAGGGTGCAGGGGACCACGGCAGGCGCGGCGTTCGGCGTCGCCCGGCGGAAGGTCGCCGCTCCGGACGGCAGGTACCCGAAGGAGACGCCGGTCGCTACCGCGCCCGCGCAGCGCTTCGTCGCGGCCCACACGCAAGAGGCAGGTGTAGCGGTGTTCGCGCCAGGCTTCTTCGAATACGAGGCCGGCGAGACATCGCTGTTCGTCACCCTGCTCCGAGCCGTGGGGCAGCTCTCTCGCGACGATCTGCCGACCCGCCCGGGCCACGCCGGCTGGCCAACCCCGGTGCCCGACGCGCAGTGTCTCGGCGCGGAGCGACTGCAGCTCGGAGTGACCCTCGCATCATCCGACTCCACTCCGTCGGCCCTGGCCCGGACCTGGGAGGATCTCTTCCTGCCCCCGCGCGCGGTCTGGATCCGGCAGTCGCTCGGGCTGGATCCGGTCCGAGGCGGCCTGGAGCTGCGTGCAGACGAACTGGTTTTCTCGGCGCTGAAGCCGTCGGCCGACGGCCGGAGCATGATCCTCCGCTGCTACAACCCGGGCGACCGGCGCGCCGACGGCGTAGCGGTCTTCGACCCGCCGGTGCGTGCCGCCGTCCGAGTCACCGCCGACGAGCGTGAAGTCGCACCGGTGACACTCGCCCCGGACAGGCGGCACGTGTCGCTCGCGGTGGACCCGGGTGAGATTGTGAGTCTCCGAGTCGATCCGGAATAGACCCGAGGCCCTGCCTGGATCTCGCCGGCCGCGCTATGTTCTCGCATGCCTCGACGGCCCGAGCTCCCGAAGCTCCCCTGCTATCCCTGTCCCCACCGATCCGCCTGCTGCGCCTACGGCGTCACCCTCAGCGACGTCGAGGCGGCCGAGATCGCGCGGGAGCACGGGGCCGGCACGGTCTATCGGACCCGCTGGGGTGAGTGGCGGACCCGGGTGCGCGGCGGCCGATGCGTCTTTCTCCGGGACAACGTGTGCACCATCCATGCGCGCCCGTACTACCCCGCCGTCTGCCGCGGATTCCCCTGGGTCGATGCCGAGACCGGCGGACCCTACGAGTTCGACCGCACCATCTGTCCTGAGTTCGTGCTCCGCCCCGAGCTCGTGCACATCCATCCGCCGTCGTGAGCCGTGAGCGCCGCACCTGCGCCCTCGCGCTGCTCCTGATGGTCGCAGGTGCGGCGGAGCCCGGCGCCCTGAGCGCCCAGGACGATCCCGCGCTGGCCCGGGCGCGTCGGCTGCTCGCGTCCACGCCGCTCATCGATGGCCACAACGACCTGGCCTGGGAGATCCGGACCTCGTCCACCGCGCCGCGGGACGTCGCGGCCTACGACCTTCGCACCACCACGCCGGGCCACACCGATCTCGCCCGGCTGCGGTCGGGGCAGGTGGGCGCGCAGTTCTGGTCGATCTACGTGCCGGGAGAAGTGCGGGACAGCGGCTACGCCCGGATCCAGCTCGAGGAGTTCGACCTGGCCCGCCGCTTCATCGCCCGCTATCCCGACCGGCTCGCCCTCGCCCTCTCGGCCGACGATATCGAGCGTGAGTTCAAGCGGGGGCGGGTCGCCTCGCTGCTCGGCATGGAGGGCGGGCACGTGCTGGAGAACTCCCTCGGCGCGCTGCGGGCCTACTACGACCTCGGCGCGCGGTATCTCACCCTCACCCACAACGTCACGCTCGACTGGGCCGACGCGGCCGCCGACTCCGCCCGCCACGGCGGGCTCACCGAATTCGGCAGGGAAGTGGTGCGGGAGATGAACCGCCTGGGGATGCTGGTGGATCTCTCGCACGTCTCGCCCGGTACGATGAGCGACGCGCTCGACGTGACCGAAGCACCGGTCATCTTCTCCCACAGCTCGGCCCGGGCGCTCACCGAGCACGTACGGAACGTCCCCGACTCGATCCTGATCCGGCTCAAGGCCAACGGCGGCGTGGTCATGGTGACGTTCGTGGACGCCTTCGTGTCCCAGGACGTGGCCGACTGGGAGCTGCGCCACGGCGACGAGCTCGCCCGGGCGCAGGCGGCCGGCGCCGACACCACGACGCGCATGCGCGACTGGGCCCAGGCGAACCCGCGGCCCAGGGCCACGCTCGCCCAGGTGGCCGACCATCTGGATCACGTCCGGCAGGTCGCCGGGCCGGATCACGTCGGGATCGGAAGCGACTTCGACGGCTTCGACAATCCGCCGGTCGGGCTGGAGGACGTCAGCCGTTTTCCCTACCTGTTCGCCGAGCTGATCCGGCGCGGCTGGAGCGACGACGATCTGCGGAAGCTCGCGGGGGGGAACCTGCTGCGCGTGCTGCGTCGGGCCGAAGCGACCGCGGCGCGTCTCCGTCGCGAGCGGGAGCCCTCCACCCGCACCATCGAGCAGCTCGACCGCCCCTAAGGCGCCCGCCGCGCACCACCGCCTCTCGCCACCACCACCACGGCGAAGGCGACTCCCATGGCCGCGAAGAGGAACCATTGCACCGCGTAGTTCAGGTGCGGTCCGTCGTCCACCTCCGGGGGGTCGAGCCGCCGCGGATAGCGGGGCAGCGCGCTGTCGGGCGCCTGCCGGAGCACCACCGGGAGCAAGGGATAGGGCAGGGCATCGCGCAGGGCGGGCAGGTCCAGTCGGGCCCAGGTGGAGCGCCCCTCCACCTCGAGCGGCCGACCTCCCCCGCTCCCGATCGGCTCCGCCAAGCCCGTCACCCGGTGCTCGCCCGGCTCCTCCAGCGGCCCGAGGTCCGCCCGCACCGCGTCAGGGGCGGGGACGAATCCGCGGAGCACGAGGAGCGCGGTGTCGCTCCCCGCCAGCCGCAGTGGGGTCACCACGTAGATGCCGGGCGTCTCGAGGTACGCCTGTCCCCGGAGCACGAGATCGTGCTTCCCGTCGTATCGTCCGGTCGCCTCCAGGCGGCGGTACGAGAGGCTTGCCGAATCCCGCCGACCGGGCTCGTTCAGCGTGATTCGTGGTTCAATCCCGGCCCGGATGATCGCCGCGTTGAGGGCGCGCCGCTGGTGCAGCCGGGAGAGCTGCCAAAACCCCAGGCGGGCGAACCCCGCCGAGACCAGCAGAAGCGCTGCGACGGCGGGCCAGCGCCAGCGGGATGACGTCATGGTGTCTGCAAAGGAGGACGGTCGGCGCCGCGGAACGAAACGATCCATCCGGGTAAGTGCCAGAACGGCAACGACATCAGAAATGCTGCCATGGAGGTCCGAGGTTTGCCGTAGGCTGGGCGGGTCAGTCCGCAGTCCGTCCGGAACATACCACGACCGAGGAGCCGCCATGGGCACCATCCGACGCGCCTTCCCGCTGGTCACGGCACTGGTGGTCTTCGCCGCGGGGGTGGCGGCAGGCCAGGCCGCGCCCGGCCGCGCCGGCTTCTGGGGTGCCTTCGGGATCGGAGCCGGGGGCGAGGCATACGATCTCCAGGACGGCTTCGGCTACAGCGAGCAGCTCTACCGTCCCACCTTTTCGCTGCGCCTGGGCGGCACCGTCAATCAGCATGTCCGGCTCGGGGGCGAGATGTTGAGCTGGATCAATCAGAACGGCGACGCCATCGAATCGCTGACGAGCGCGCTCTTCATCGGCCAGGTCTACCCCTTCGGCTCGAGCGGTCTCTACCTCAAGGGCGGCGCCGGACTGGGACGGAACGCGGTGGACTTTCCTGACGGCTCCGGCCTCGGAGACACCGGGTTCGCGGGGCTGCTGGGCGCCGGACTGGAGATGCGGGTGAGCCGGCGCTGGTACCTCAACCCTACGGTGGACCTGGTGCAGCACAGCTATACCGGCCGGGGAATCGACAATTATCGGGAGCGGCTCGTGACCTTCGGCATGAGCATCCTCTTCCAGAACGGGCGCTGACGTCGTTATCCTGTCCGTCAGCACGATGGTGCAGCACGATGATGATCCGACACTCGACTTTCCGGACCGCCTCGTCGGTCCTTCTGCTGGTTTCGGCGGGTTGCAACAACGACCTGACTCTGCCGAGCAACTCCGGAAGCGGCCTCGGCCTGTCGCAGGTACACGGCGACGGGCAGCGGGGTACGGTCGGCGCTGCTCTCCCTGCCCAGCTGGTGGTTCGGGTGGTCTCGACCGGGGGCGCCGGCGTCCGCGGGCGGCAGGTGGCGTTCGTTCCGGTCGGGGACAGCTCGGCCCAGCGGCTCGAGCCCGATACGGCACTCACCAACTCGAGTGGTGAAGCATCCACGACCTGGGTTCTCGGCCCCGAGGCAGGCGAGCAGCGAGTCGAGGCGCACCTGGTGGTGGACGAGGCGGCGCCTCCCCCGGTGACTTTCAGCGCCGAGGCCGTTGCTGGCGCGCCTGACACGCTCGCGGCGGCGAGTCGGCTCAACCGTGCCGGCCAGCGGGGCGAGGAGCAACCCGACTCGTTGGTCGTCCGAGTGGCCGACCGGTTCGGCAATCGGGTGTCGGGTGCCCTGGTCACCTGGGAGATTGCGGCCGGCGGCGGCGAGGTGAGCCTGGCCCAGACCGAGACCGGGGCGGATGGAACGACCGCGGTGTCCTGGAAGCTGGGGGACGAGGTCGGGGTGCAGAAGGCGACCGCGGCGATCTCCGGGGTGACCGGCTCGCCGGTTACCTTTACCGCCGTCGTGCTTTTCTGATGGGCCCGCGACTGTGGCGTCACTGCCACAAGCGCGGTCTGGCGCTGTTTCGTAACCTGTGTCTCTGAATGACTTGCATCGAATGAGCCCGGGTTATTCCGGGCATGCATTCTGCTTTCAAGACGCATGACCCCAACCGGCATCAGCGTGACCCACTTTCGTCGTCGGTGTGCTGCCTTCGTCGCGATCGCCGCGACAGCCCTGTTCCACCTCGGCTGCGGCGATGGCGTCGGCCTGCCGGACGAGGGTGTACCCACCGAGATCAAGGCCTTCAGCGGCGACGATCAGACCGGTTCCGCCGGTACTACGCTGGGGAAGCCCGTCGTCGTCCAGGTGACTGACCGGAGCGGACGCCCGGTCGCCAACCAGAGTGTCGCCTTCGCCCCGGCCAGCGGCTCGGGCAGCGTCACCCCGGCTTCGGTCAAGACCGACAATCAGGGGAAAGCTTCCACGGCCTGGACGCTCGGTGGGAGTGCGGGCCCCCAGTCGCTCACCGCCACGGCGGAGGGCGGCAATGCACCCGAAGGCCTCGACGTCGGCCTTACGGCTCACGCCGTCTCCGGCGCGGCGACCCGGATCGAGATCGCCAGCGGGAAGGACCAGACCGGCCCGGTGAGCTCGGCCCTGGCCGACTCGCTCGTGGTCCGGGTCGTCGACGTCGGCGGCAATCCGGTCGCGGGCGTCGAGGTGCACTGGAGCGTGATCGTTGGCGGCGGCACGGTCTTGCCCGAGGTCGTGGTTACCGGTAACGACGGCCTGGCCGCCGCGGAGCGGGTGCTGGGTGAAAGCGCGGGCCCCCAGTCGGCCCAGGCGGACGCTTTCGGCCTCGACGGCTCGCCCCTCACGTTCAACCATACGGCGGTGCCGGCGACCCCGACCAGGCTGATCAAGGTCTCCGGCGACGGTCAGAGCGCGCCCGCGGGTTTCCCGCTGGCCGACTCGCTGGTGGTCAAGCTGGTCGACCAGAACGGCAACGGTGTCGGCGGACGCCCGGTCACCTGGGTCGTGGGCGGTGGGGAAGGCTCGGTAGACCCGGTGAACTCGACAACCACGCCGCAGGGCCTTGCGGTCACCCGCTGGACGATGCCGGCGGCGACCGGAGTCTACTCCATCGACGCCGTCTTTTCGGGGGTCGATCCGGTCGGCTTCACCGGCACCGCCACCAGCGACGTGCCCACCACGATCGAGCTGGTCAGCGGCGACCATCAGTCCGCCAGCGTGGGCGGCCAGCTGCCGGCACCGCTCAAGGTCAAGGTCACCGACGGCAATGGGAACCCGGTGGAGAATGTCGCCGTCACCTGGACCGCCAACGGCGGCGGCTCGGTCGGGGCGACCAGCACCGGAACCGATGCCCAGGGCATCGCCGAGGTGACCCGCACGCTCGGGGTCACGCCCGGGACGTACACCACGACTGCCGAGGTCGCCGGCCTGAGCGGCTCGCCGATCACATTCACCTCGACGGCGACAGTGGGCCCGGCGGCCAAGCTGACCATCGTGACCCAGCCCTCGAGCACCGCGCAATCGGGTGTGCCGCTCGAGACGCAGCCCGTGATCCAGCTGCAGGACGCGGCCGGGAACGACGTCGCCCTGGCAGGCCGCGCCATCACGGCCGGGGTGATCGGCGGATCGGTCACCGGCGCCACCGCCTCCACCGATGCGAGCGGCAAGGCGACATTCACGTCCCTGGCGATCGTTGGATCCGCCGGCCAGAGCTTCCAGATCACCTTCACCTCCGGTGTGCTGCTGCCGGCCACCTCGGATCTGGTCACGCTGAGCCCCGGCAACGTCGGCAAGATCGCCTTCACTGCCACGCCTCCGACGACGGTGTCGGCCGGAGTCGTCTGGGTGCAGCACCCGGTCGTGCAGCTGCAGGACGCGGCCGGCAACGCCCTCGCCATCCCCGACGTGAACATCGTCGCGAACATTCAGACCGGCGGCGGCACCCTGAACGGCACGAAGACCGTCGCCACCGACGACAACGGACAGGCGGAGTTCACCGATCTCTCGATCAGCGGCAAGGCGGGCGCACGCACCGTGCGGTTCCGGAATCCCGCGCTCCCCGTGTCGGCTGCGATCACTGCGACGGTGAACGTGGTCGCGGGTCCGGCGAGCAAGATCTCGGCGGCCTCGGACGTGAGCCAGAATGGGACTGCTGGTACGGCGGTGGCCGAGCCTCCGGCGGTCCTGGTGGCGGACGCGTTCGACAATCCGGTGGCCGACATTGCTGTCACGTTCGCGGTGACGGCCGGCGGCGGGACCATCGCGCCCACCACGCCCGTCCCTACCGGTGCCGACGGCATCGCGGCGCTGACGAGCTGGACGCTGGGCCCGAGCCAGGGCGCGAATACCGTCACCGCGAGCGCGACGGGGCTGACCGGCAGTCCGGTCACGTTCAACGCGTCGGTCGCCGCAATCAACACCAGTACCCAGATCTCGGCGGCGCCGAGCAGCTCGGTGGTCGGGGAGCCGGTGGACGTCACCGTCACCGTCACCAGTGGGTCGGGAACCCCGACCGGCAGCGTGTCGCTCACGGTGGACAACGTCGATCAGGGATCGAAGACGCTCTCGGGCGGGCAGGCCGTATTCCCGGTCACGTTCACGACCGCCGATGGTCACCACAAGCTGGCGGCGGCCTACACGGGCGAAGGCGCCTTCGGCGGAAGCAACGACAACCTCGACTACGCGGTGAACGAGGCGGAGACCTCGGTGTCCGTCGTTTCGGATCACGCGGGTCAGACGCCGCCCCAGGGTGAGAGCATTCAGTTCACCGCCACCCTGAGCGTCACCGCCCCCGGCGCCGGGACGCCCACCGGCAGCGTGCAGTTCAAGGACAACGGGAGCAACCTCGGCGCGCCGGTGGCGCTGACCGGCGGGACGGCCGTCCTGCCGACGACCGAGCTCCTCGAAGGCTCGCATTCGATCACCGCCGAGTACCTGGGCGACGCGAACTTCGCCGGGTCCACGTCGGACGCGATCTCGCAGGACGTCGGGCCGCCCCCCGACACCGGTCCTATCGGCATGGGGGAGACCTACAACACCGACGAGGACACCCCCCTCCAACCAGATCCAGGCGGGGGGGTCCTGGCGAACGACAGCGACCCCGACGGCGATCCGATCACCGCAGTACTGGTCTCCCCGCCGCAACACTCCAGCACTTTCAGCCTGAATTCCGACGGAAGCTTCAACTACCAGCCTGCCGCGAACTACAACGGCCCGGACTCCTTTACCTATCGCGCCTCGGCCAACGGCCTCGCCACCGGCGTGCTCACCGCGAGCCTCAACGTGGCCCCGGTGAACGATGCGCCGGTCGCCGCGGACGACGACGCCGGCACGTCGCTGGTAGACGTCACAGTGTCCCAGCCGGCCCCAGGCGTGCTGGGCAACGACAGCGACCTGGATGGCGACGGACTCACGGCGGTGCTCGATCAGAACGTGACCCACGGAACGCTTGCGCTCAACGCCGATGGCAGCTTCAGCTACACCCCCGAGGCGGGATATACCGGGCTGGACGCGTTCCAATACCACGCCTTCGACGGCACTGCCGCTTCCAATACCGTGACCGTCACCTTCCTTGTCACGCCCTGAACCTCTGACCGGGGCTGGCGCACTCCGCCATGCCCCCGGAACCATGTAGCTAAGCAACATCACCGCAACGCCTTGCGCGTTGTGTGACGTGGCTCCTAGTGGCCGGGGCGGAGAATCCGTACCGTGAGCCGATGCGATACACTCCCTTTCTCGGACTGGTGGCCGCGCTAACTCTCGTCTCCTGCGGCGGGGACGATCTCGTCCTGCCGAGCAAGGGGGAGCCCGCCGACGTATCGGTTGTGGCGGGCAACCAGCAGAGTGGCAGGGCTGGCCAGAAGCTGAACGACCCCGTCGTGGTCGAGGTGACCGACGTGGATGGGCGGCCGATCGGGGGGGCGACCGTGGAGCTCGAGCTCGACGGCGTCCTGGACACCGTCAGCACCGGCAATGATGGCCGCGCCAGTGCCGAGCTCACGCTCGGCTCCTCGGTGGGTCAGGTCACGGGTCACGTGCGCGTGGTCGCGCCGGTGGGACCCCAGCCGGTGCAGACGACCTTTACGGCCACCGCGGTCTCGGCCTCCGCCAACGGGCTGACGATCGTCTCCGGCGATTCCCAGACCGGGGCCGCGGGTACCGCGCTTTCCGAGCCCCTCGTGGTGAGCGTGACCGATGCCTTCGGCAACCCGGTTGCCAACATCCCGGTCACCTGGGCGGCGGTCGGCGGGGGCAGTGTGAGCGCAAGCGAGACCACGACCGACGAGGCCGGTCTTGCGTCGGTCACTCGCACGCTTGGTCCCACGGCGGGATCCCAGAGCACGACCGCAACTTCGGGAGGTCTGGCCGGCTCACCCGCGACCTTTACCCATACGGCCACATCCGGCAGCGCCTCGGGAGTGGTGGTGGTGTCCGGAGATCATCAGAGTGCTGCCCCCAAGGCGACGCTGCCTGACCCGCTCATCGTCCGCGTCACCGATGCGGACGGAAACCCGGTGAGCGGGGCGGCGGTGACCTGGGTGGTCACCGCTGGAGGAGGGAGCGTCAATCCCACCACCAGCTCGACCGACGCCGACGGGCAGGCCGGCACGACGTGGACGCTGGGGCCTTCGGTCGGCACCAACACCGTGCAGGCGGTGGTGTCCGGCGTCGGCACCGCCTCGTTTACCGCGACGGGGGTAGCGGGCGCGGCCTCCGAGATCCGCATCGTCTCCGGGAATAACCAGAGCGGCCAGGTCGGCGCCCAGCTCAGCGCCGACCTCGTGGTGGCGGTGCGCGACAAAGATGGGAATGCCGTGGCCGGGGCGACGGTGACCTGGGCGGTCACCGACGGCGGCGGGCAGGTGACGCCGGCGGCCACCAGCACCGGCGCCAACGGTCAGGCTTCGGCGGAGTGGATCCTGGGCCCGTCCAGCGGCGGCCAGACCGTCCGGGCGACCGCCGGCTCTGCCGGACACGTGGACTTCCACGCGAGCGGCACCGCCACCGCGCCGCCGGCCCTGGCGATCGCCACACAGCCGTCGGCGGCAGCCACTCTGGGCGTGCCGTTCGCGACCCAACCGGTCATCCAGCTGCGCGATGCCTCCGGGAACGCCATCCAGCAGTCGGGAGTCTCGGTCACCGTCGCGATCGCGTCGGGCCCGGGCCGGCTCACCGGCACGGCCTCCCGTACCACCGACGCCAGCGGACAGGCGACCTTCACCGACCTCGCCATCGCGGACGCGAGCGGTAGCCATACCCTGATCTTCGCCGCCTCGGGGTACACCTCGGTCGTCTCCGGCTCGATCACGGTAACGCCGCCGGCCAACCAGCCGCCGACCGCCGTAGACGACCAGTACACGACCGCGGTCGGCACCGTGCTCACCGTGGACGCGCCGGGCGTGCTGGCCAACGACACCGACCCGGAAGGCGGCACGCTGACGGCCGGCGTGGTAGACCAGCCGGCCAACGGCTCACTCGCGCTCGCGTCGGACGGGTCGTTCACCTACACCCCGAACGCGGAGTTCACGGGCCAGGATACCTTCACCTATGTGGCCGGCGACGGGACCGATGCGTCCGCCCCGGCGACCGTGACCATTTCGGTGCAGTAGCCCACCCGGCTACATTTCACCTGCACGTTCTTGCACCTGGGCGGACGGAGGGTGTGATCCACCTCCTGGTCCGGCCCAGGGCCCCTGTGCTAGGCTTCCGGTAACAGCAGACAGCCCAGTTTCTTCCCTCTCGCGGGCGGTGCCTTGCGCTCCCCTCGGGTTCTCGTGGCGTACCCGATTCTGACATCGCCGAAATCGCGCTGGTGGCGCCTCGCGCCGCTCGTGCTGCTGGCCGCCTGCGGTGGCGATTTGACGCTGCCGAACGAGGGCCAGCCCGCGTCGCTGACCGTGGCCGGCGGCAACAACCAGAACGGGACGATCGGCGAGGCGCTGATCGATCCGCTCGTGGTGCGGGTGACCGACGGCTTCGACGACCCGGTCGCCGGGGTCACCGTGGTCTGGTCCGCCGAGCCCGGCGTCTCCGTCGAGCCGGTCACGAGCGTGACGGCGGCGGATGGGTATGCCAGCACCCAGCTGATTCTGGGGTCCTCCGTCGGCACCTACGTCACCCGCGCCTCGCTGAGCGGAGTGGCCAACCCGCCGGAGCCGGTCGTATTCACCACCACCGGCGTCGCCGCTCGGCTGTCGTTCGTCACCCCGCCGCCGGCCATCGCCGCCTCGGGTGCCGCCTTCGATCCGCAGCCCGTGCTTCAGCTGCAGGATGCGTCGGGCGAGGACATCGCCCGCGGGGGCGTCGCGGTGACCGTGCAGATCTCCGACGGCGGCGGGAGTCTATCGGGCACCACCACGGCCACCAGCGACGCACAAGGCCGGGTCGCCTTTACCGACCTGGCGATCCGCGGCTCGCCCGCGACCCGTACCCTGATCTTCGCGGCCGATGCCTTCGCATCGGCCACCGCGGCGGTGGCTGTCGGCGTGGGCGCGCCGGCGTCGATCGAGTCCTCCGCCGGCGGTGGCGAGTCGGCCGTCGTCGGCACCGCGGTCCCGACGGCGCCAGCCGTGCTCGTCCGCGACGCCGACGGCAACCCGCTCCCCGGTATTCCGGTCTCGTTCAAGGTGACCGCCGGCAGCGGCTCGGCCAGCGGCCGTACGCCGGTGACCGATGCGAACGGCGTGGCGACGGTGGGTGCCTGGATTCTGGGCCAGAAGGTCGGGGCCAACACACTCCAGGCGACGCTCTCGGGCCTCGAGGTGAGCGGCAGCCCGGTGGTCTTCACCGCGACGGGCACGCCCGGCCCGGTGAGCGCGTCGAAGAGTCTGGTGGTCGCCGAGCCGGCGCAGATTGTCGCTTCGACCGGCACCAGCGCGAGCACCATCACCGTCAGCGCGCGCGATGCGTTCGACAACCCGATTCCCGGGCTGGCGGTGACGCTGTCTTCGACCGGCACCGGCAACACCCTGACCCAGCCGACCGGTCCGACCGGCAGCGACGGCACCGCATCCGGCAGCTTGAGCGCCACCCTTCCAGGCGATCGGGTGGTGAGCGCCGTGATCGGCGGCGTGGCCGTGACCCAGACGGCGACCGTGCGGGTCTCGGCCGGTACTCCCGTCGCGGCTAAGAGCACCGCCACCGTCCCAGGGGGCACCGCCGGGCAGGTGACCACCATCCAGATTCAACTGAAGGACGCTCAGGGGAACCCGGTGGAAGGCCGCCGGGACGCGATCGGGGTGGCGATCAGCGGGGCCAACACGGTCAACCAGGTGCCCGTCAGCGAAGAAGGTGGCGGGACCTATACGGCGAGCTACACGCCGCAGAAGTCCGGCAGCGATGCGATCAGCGTCAAGGTGCTGGGGGCGGCTCTCAGCGGCTCGCTGACCAGCATCGTGATCGCGGGGCCGCCCAGCGCGCAGACCTCGAAGGTCGACATGCCCTCGCGCGTGACCGTCATTCCCAATCAGCTCCCCGTGCACCTCACCATCACCGCGTTCGATGCGCTGGGAAACCGAGTCACCAGGGGTGGCGCCAATTTCGAGGTGCGCGTCGAGGATCAGAGCGAGGGTCCGCCGCTCGAGCTGACCGACAACCGGGACGGGACCTACAGCGCCACCTTCAATCCCGGAACCGGGGTCTTCCTGGTCCATGTCCGGCTCGATGGCGTGGAGCTGAAAGACAGCCCGTATCAGCTCATCGTGAGCTTCTTCTGATGGTTGACCCCCCTCCCGCCGGCGGCTATCTTGCTCCGCCGCACGCCCTGGTGGTGAAACTGGTAGACACGCTATCTTGAGGGGGTAGTGCCGAAAGGCGTCGCGGTTCGAATCCGCGCCAGGGCATTCGGATCACCGGCCACTGTAGCTCAGGGGTAGAGCTCTCGATTCGTAATCGAGCGGTCGTCGGTTCAAATCCGACCAGTGGCTCTCCTTTTGTGAATAGCATCCGGCCCGCCATGCACGGCGGGCCGTTCTGTTTAGTGCTCGCTCTTGTCGAAGCGGGCCAGCACGTGAAGCACCACGGCCAGCAGCACGGTGACTCCCACGGCCAGTCGGAAATGCGCCAGGCCCGCGGCCATCCCCATGGCCGCCGTCGCCCAGATCGAGGCCGCGGTCGTGAGGCCCTGCACCCGGTCCCCGCTCCGGTTCACGAAGATCATCCCGCCGCCTAAGAACCCGATGCCCATCGCGACGGCCTGGACCACCCGGACCGGGTCCGAGTGCCCGGCGCCGATCTCCGCACTGGCCAGCTCCGCCAGCCCGGTGTAGAGCGCGGCCGCGATCCCCACCAGCATGTGGGTGCGAAGGCCGGCCGACTTGCCCGCGTGCTCCCGCTCCCAGCCCAGCACGCCGGCCAGCAGGCCCGCCACGAGCACTCGGCCCAGGATGTCGAAGTCGGGATGCACGGCACGCCTCCGGGGGGAGGAGTGCAACGTAGCGCGGCGGTGTGGTTCCGGCGAGCGGCTTAGGAGGCGGTGCCGAGCAGGAGGCGGCGCATCGGGTGTCTGGCGTACACCGGCTGCAGGGCGAGATAGCGAGCCACCACGCGGGTGCCCGGCACCAGCAGCTCGTAGCGATCCAGCAGCTCGAGGGACGCGGCGCCGGCCGGCATGGTCGCGGTCGTCTGCAGGTAGTGAACGGCGAAGGCGACCGCCTCCGCCTGATGCTCCGCCGTATTGTCGTGTCCGTAACGGCGCTGGTCCGGGATGGGCGGCACGTCCCGCCAGAGCGCGCGGAGCTGGGCCGGCGCCCGGGACTGCCAGCGGTGTCCCAGCTCGTGGGCCATGGCGTGCCGGAGCTGCTCCTCGCTCACGATCCGGGCCGGGTCGAGCGCCAGCGAGTCGCGTCGGCCCACGTACTCACCCAGTCGCCCCGCCTGGCGCCCTCGGAGACCGACCAGGCCGACCGGACGGCTGGGCCGCCCGAACAGCGCGTAGAGGGTGTCGGCGTAGGGGCTGGACTCGATCCGGCGGGTCACGGCGAAGATGGCGGCACTGTCGTCGGTGGCGGCGAGCGTCGCGCGCGGGGTCCACTCCCGCGACGCGAGACTGTCGAGCCAGGCCGGGTGACCCACCATGTCGAGCAGCACTCCGGGAGCGTCGGTCGCGAAGACGCTGCCCTCGACCCGGATCATGTAGATCGGATGGGCGCCCTCGTCGGCCACGTAGGCCAGATCGACCGTGGTCGCCCGCCAGGTCCGGCCCTTGCGCGACCGCACCGGCCCGACCAGCGGCGACGCCTGCACGATCTCGCCGTCGCTCGCGCGAAACACGACCCCCGTGTCGGTGAGGAGGAGCTGCCCCGCGCGAGGTGGAAGCCCCCGGGCAGAGAAATAGCCAGCGATGACCGTCCCGGCTCGGAGATGGCCGCGGACGCCTTGGCCGGGGGCGTGTGTGGCTTCGGCTCGCACGGTGTCTTCGCCGGCGGGGGCGTAGCCGGCGGGCGCGACGCGCGGAGCGGAGGCGGCCGGTCCCCCGAGCAGGGCGGCGACAAGGGCGAGCCGAAGGACCGACAGCGTCAACGCTGCGCCACCGTGCTGGGCGAGGCCGCCGCCGGTGCTTCCGTCGCGCTCACCGGATTGACCCAGGTCGTGTCGATCAGGATCGCGGTCAGCAGCACGATGAGCAGAACCATCGTGCCCAGGATGACGGCGGCGGTACGCGGCGGGACCGGCGTCAGGGCCTTGGTCGGCAGGGCGGCGGTGGTGCTTGGTTCGGGGGTCACGGTGCGGGGTCTCGGTTGAGGTGATCAGCCGGGGATGCGGAGGCGCATCCCCGCGCGGAGCGTGTTGTCCTGGTGGATCGCGTTCGCCCGGCAAAGGGCGGGGAGCGACACCCGATAGCGGCGGGCGATGGCGGTGAGCGTCTCGCCCCGGCGAACCTTGTGGGTGCGCGAGGCCGCGTGATGGGGCTGCGCGCCGGCGGCCTGCATCGCGAGCGCCGACGGGATGGCGACGGTGGGTATCACCAGCCGGGTGCCGGCGGCGGGCCGGGTGGTGCCCTTGAGCTTTGGATTGGCGGACCGCAGGTCCGCGGTCGAGAGCCGGTAGCGCGCCGCGATGGTGGTGAGCCGCTCCCGTTTCCGAACCACGTGGGTCAGGAAGTGCACCCGCTGGGAGGCCGGCATGGCGGCATAGGCGCGGGTCACGTCCTCGCCGGTGCCGACCGGCACCCGGACGACGGAGGAGGTCCGCGGCGGCGTGGCCAGCCGCAGGTATTGTGGGTTGAGCGCCCGGATGTCGCTCAGCGAAGTGCCGGCGAGCCGGGCCACGACATCGAGGCCGGTGGCGTCGGAGACCAGGAGCGAGTCGTAGCCGAAGGGAGCGCCGGCCGCCGGCGTGAAGCCGTAGCGTGCGGGCTGCTTGGCGATGAGCGCGGCCGCGATCAGCTTGGGCACGTAGTCCCGGGTCTCGGCCGCGAGCAGGTCCGATGCCGCCAGCCGGAAGAACGCGGCATCGCTGGTGACGCCGGGAAGCTCATCGGCGGGCTCGGCGGTCTCCCCGCTGTCCGCGCTGTCGGCGGCATCGGCCAGCGACTCGGCGGCCGAGTCCGCGGCCTCGTCGGCGAGGGTGTCGGCGCTCTCCTCGTCCGCCGCGGCGGCGGTGTCCACCGCCGGCTCGGTCCACTGCAGCTTGCCGAGGCTTCGGGAGACCTTACCGGCGCCGGCGTTGTAGGCAGCGGCCGCGAGATAGAGCGACCCGAAGCGCTCCCGCAGATCCCGGAGGTGCCGGGCGGCCGCGTCGGTGGCCTTCACCGGATCCCGGCGCTCGTCCACCCAGGTATCCACCCGCAGTCCGTAGCCCCGACCGGTCCCCCGCATGAACTGCCACATCCCCACGGCCCGGGAGCGGCTCACCGCTTCGCTGGAGTAGCCGCTCTCGATGAGCGCCAGGTACCCCAGGTCGCCGGGAAGCCCTTCGGCTTCGAACCGCCGACGGATCATCGGCTCGAAGTGCGACCCGCGCTCGAGAAAGACCGCCATCCGCTCCCGGGCCGGGCCCTGGAAGTAGCGCAGGTAGTACTGCACCCGGGGATGTTCGGCATAGGTCCGGACGTCGATGTCCCAGCGCACTCCGCTGGCGTCGAACGCCGGGACCAGCACGTCGTCCGGAGAGCCGACCGCGAGGTCCTCCAGGACTTCGGCGTCGGCGGCGCCGATCTGCTGCGAGGGCAGCGGCTCGACCACCGGCGGGACCAGGGAATCGCCGAACGCGGCCATCGGCGTGGTTGGAGCGGGAGGAATCCCTGGGGCGCACGCTCCAAGAGCGGCGACTCCGATGGATAGCAGCAGTCGCTTCATTGCGGCCGATCGTCGAAAGGGTGCGGAGCTGCGGTAGGGAATCGCGCGCGTTCAAACGCACAAAGCGGGCCGCCGGGCGGCCCGCTTCAACGTGTTGCGTGACAGTGACTTGGCTTAGGGTTGGAAGTGCTGCTCAGCCCGGCCTCGGGCAAAACCCGGGTGGCGCCCGCAAATCGCCCGCGCGATGCTCGCTCAAAGGGCGCCGAGATTCGGCATCAGTAGGGCAGTCCGGTGGTCAGATACCAGCGCGTTCCTTCCTGTCCATGGGCCGCGGTGAGCGACAGGGCGTAGCGTGCATCGAAGAAGGCCAGCCAGAAGCCGCCACCCGCCGACGCATGCACACGGGTGGAGGTGGTACCGTCGGCCCAGACCCGCCCGGCGTCGGCCAGGGCGAGGATGCCGATCTGGGTCGGCACCGTATGGCGGAACACCCACCCGATCGCCTGCCGGACTTCCGCTCCGCCATAGACCGACGCGTCGCCCGCGAACCGCTGATAGAGGTAACCCCGGAGCGTGTGCTGGCCGCCGAGGAAGGCGGCTTCGTCATAGGGGAACGCTCCCCATGCGTGCCTCCCGCCGAGGCGGAGCGCCAGCAGCGGCCCGCCCGCGCCGGCGAGAGGCAGGTGGAGCGACGCGTCGGCGTGCAGGTCGCCGAAGCTGAGGTCGGCACTCCACACCGGCGCGAACGCCGACGCGCCGACCACGACCCTGGCCTTCGGCTCGGGCCGGGTGGTGTCGGGCGACTCGGCCGAGAGCTCCGCCGCCGCGCCCAGCCTTCCGAAACCGGTGGCGCCCAGCGGCCGCTCGGCGCCTACCACCTGGGCAGGATCCAGACTGGTCGTCGTGTAGCGCAGCACCGGCCCGACCGTGAGCCGGGCATGCTCCGTCAAGCTGTACTCGTACGCCGGCGCCAGGCTGAACTGCCATTGATGGACGTCGTAATCCGACGTTTGGATCGGAGCCGGCGTCTCGTTCCCCAGGCCGGCAAAGCGGACGACCTCCAGCTCGGATGCGCCCAGGTGCAGCAGGAACCGGCTCTGCCGGTCGGCGCGCGGGAGGTCGGCGTCGAAGGCGAACCGGAATCCTTCGGCTCCCGTGGCGTATTCGCCGCCCAGCCGCAGCTTGGAGCCGTAGGGCTCCTTCCGGAACGCGTAGTCGGTCCGGGTGCCGGCGGCCCCGAGCACGATGCCGAGGTCGGGATCGTAGCCGAACCTGGGACCCACGCCCTTGGCGCTGCCCCAATCGCGGGGAGGAATGCCGGCCTCGATGGGATCCTCGATGTTGAGGTCGCGAGGAATCTCCGGGTCGTGCACGTCGACTCCGGGCCGGTCGGCGCCGGCCAGCTCGGCAGCGGGGTCGCGGATCACGCGCAGCCGGGTTCCGCCGCGATCGGGACCGGTGACCGTGAGGTGGTCGCCTCCACCGCCGAGATAGAGGCGGACCTCGCCGGTTTCGTCGGGGAGGAAGCGCCGCTCGAAGACCGGGGGGCTGCCGGGCTCGTTCCGCAGGGTCAGGGTGAGGCCCCCGTCGCCCTCGCGCTTCGCGTCGGCCCATTCGGCCTCTCCGCTGGCCACGACGTCCACATCGGTCGCCAGCTGCCGATAGTAGGCGCGGGCCTGCGCCGGCAGGGCGTCGCGCCGCGCGATGAGGGCCGTGCGAGTGGGGCCGACCCAGTCGCCCTTGAAGGACGCGGGCAGGCCGGCCAGGGCGCTGTCGATCGCGGCGTCGCTGATCCGGACCACCAGGTCCGCGGCAACGGAGTCGAAATCGGCCCAGCTCAGTCCGCTGAGCAGGCGACGGTCGAGATCCCTTCCGTTCCAGGTCAGGCCCAGGAGCTTGGGGTAGGTGGGCTCGAAGATCACCAGCTTGGGATGAGCCTGGCGGGCGAGCTTGAGGAACAGCCCGTCGTATCGGGCGAACGCCTGGTCCCGGTCCCGCGGGATCGGCCGCCAGAGGGTGCGTCCGTTCCGCTCGACGGCAGCCCACTTCCATTGGTCGCGATGCCGGTCCCAGTCGCCCATGAGCTGGTCCATGAGCCTGGCGCGCAGGAAGGCCCGTGCATCCACCTGATGCCTCGATCCGGCGTTCAGGCTGTCGATCAGCTCGTCGCTGTCCGCCACCGCGTCCGCACCCGCGAAGCCGTCCTTGGGCTTTTCTTCGATGTAACCCAACAGTCCCGCGAACTCCTTGCGGTACTCGCCCAGTGCCGGATCGTCGGGCATCACCACCAGCGTCGGCTCGACATGGAGCACGCGGGCCGAGCGCAGGAGCCGCGCGGCAACCAGGGGTCCGCCGGGGTAGCCGGCGCTGATGGCGTCCTGCACCAGGCGGTGCGCCACCGTCTCCCGGAAGATCGGCGGCACCGCGGGGGTCGGATCCTTGTCCAGCGAGCGGAAGACGTAGGTGTTCCCGTCCTCGCCCTTCATGTCCAGGGAGCGGGTCTGCTGCCCGCCGCCGAGCTCATCCGGCGTGAGTCCCCCCGCGTAGCCGTGCAGATCGAGAACCTTCGCCGTGACCGGCTCGGTCCAGAGGTCCCGATAGTGCGCGCCGAAGAGCGTCCGGTGCAGGCTCCCCCGCTGGTACTGAGGCCCCGGGACCACCCGGCGGCTTTCGTCGGTGGGCTCCGACGTGGTGCCGACGGCGGCCCCGTATTCCTGCGGCGCGGCCGCCTGGGGCGCCCCGGCGAGAACGAAGAGGAGCACCAGCGGCTTCATATCCCCTCCTCCTGCGTCAGCCAGGCCGAGTAGACCTCGGCGCTCTCCCCCTTGGCGCGGGTTCCTTCGCGAACCACCGTGGTGACCGAAAGCCGCACCCTGCCGTCCCGGGTGACGTCCAGGCGCATGAACCCGGCTGCCTCGCGCGCAAAGAGGGTTCCATCGATGTGGCGCACCAGGCTCGAGTGGCCCAGGATCCCGGCGCCGCTCACCAGCTGATAGCCGGCGCGGGTGATGCGGGGCGTCCCCCCGCGGATCACCTGCAGGTTGTGGTCGTGGCCCGAGACCATCGCCAGCGGCGGGTGGTCCTTGAACGCCTGCTCGAACGCGTCGCGCATCAGCGCGTACTTGTGCCCCGAGATGTCCTGGTTGGAGATCCCGGACTGGCGGGCGAGCGGATACATCGAGCCGATGATCGGGAGCGGCAGCCACATCCACGACTGGAAGTTGCGGAGCGGGAAGATGTGGTCGCTCCAGGTGAAGAAGCCGCCGTGCTCGCCGCCCGAGCGCAGGGGGTGGTGGGTGAGCACCAGCGCATGCCGGTCGCCGGCGTCGCGAAGCGCGCCCCGCAGGGAATCGGTCACTTCCTGGTAGGTGTGGGTGGGACACGGGGCGTCGGGGCCGTACGGCTTCACGTCGTTGTGGACCCACCACTCGCTGTCGAGCACGATCAACCGGAGGTGAGTTCCCAGGTCCACCACTTCGGGGCCGGGACAGCCGCCTTTGGGCAGCAGCCGGACGTCCTTGGCGCCGAACTTGGCGACCACGGTGTCCATCCGCCGGATCGAGTTCCAGCCGTCGCGGCCCTGCCGGTCCCAGTCGTGATTCCCCGGGATCAGCAGTCCCTGCGCCTTGCCTCGCCGGATCGCGACCACCTGGGCCCGGATCTTCCGCTCGGCGTCGTCCCGGGTCGGCGATCCGAGCGGGGGCACGCCCCGCGGGTAGACGTTGTCGCCCAGAAAGACGACGTACTGCTTCACCGCGCGGAGGGAATCCGACTGCTTGGCCAGGTCCCGAAGCACCGGCTCGCCGTCGTACGCCTTGCTGCCCGCGTCGCCGATGAGAAACAGGGAGACTTCGATGCTGTCCATCGGTGCGACCGGCGCCGGCGCCGCCGTGGCGGGCTCGAGCGCGCGGGTACACCCTCCGACGAGGATCGCCGCGGCCAGCGCGGCCCAGCCCGGGCTACGGACGCCAGGCATAGGTCGTGAGCGTAGCGTCCTTGCCCGCGCCCTCGTCGCTGATCAGCAGCGAGAGGTCCGGGGCGATCGCGATGCCTTCCGGCTGCCGGTGACGCTTGGGATCGAGCTTGCCGCCACCGAGCACCCGGCCCGCCGCGTCGACCTCGGCATACGCCTGCTCCGGGCCGGCCAGCAGCAGGTAGGTCCCGGTTCGGGGATGGCGGACCAGCGCGGACCCATGGAAGCCCTTGGTGCCCGTGGCCCGCTCGAGATCGTGCTGGGAGATGACCATTCGCGGCTCGGGCTCGAGCTGCCAGGTCTCGCTGTCGACGCCCAGCACGATGACCGCGTCGTGCCAGCGGCGGCTCACCACGTTCTTGCACAGGAGCAGGAAGGCGCGGGTCGCCTCGTCCCAGGCGAGTCCCTCGACCTCACAGGCGCCTTGCAGCTCCTCCGCCACGTCGGCGCTGGAGACCACCGCGCCATCGGCCCCTTCGCTCCCAGCCACGATCTCGCCGCTGCTGGTCACCAGGAACACCCGGCCGTTCACCACCTGGATGTCCTCGAAGTCGCCCTTGAGCACGTGCCCCGCCCGGCCCAGCCCGAACCGCTTGACCACCTTGCCCGAGCGCGGGTCGAGCTCCCACACCAGCGCGTGCTCGTCGCCATGGCCGAGCAGGCGTCCGTCGGCGGTGAAGGCGATGCCGGAGATCTCCCGGAGCTTCTTGTCCAGGTGCACCTCCGACGTGGGCTTGCCGGCCAGGTCGTAGTGGGGCAGGGCGGGCTCGCGGCCGCGGGCGGCGGCCATGAGCAGCGCGGCGCCGCCGACCACCGACGCGCCGAGCCTCACGGGGCGGTCCCCTGGACCGCCGCCCCGGCGTCGCTGGGGGAATACTCGGTCAGCTGGGGTCCGAGCCGCTCGCGCAGCGCGCCGAGCAGGGAGTCGGGCCCGCAGCGCTTCTTGAGCCGGACCTGGTAGGTGAGCGTGGGCAGGCCATCCACGCCGGGGTCGTCGGACTCGAGGCCCCAGCGCTTGGTGCAGTCCTCCAGCACGGCTTCGACGGCGCGTCGGGTCTCGACGTCGGCGGCGGCGTGGACTCGCAGGATGCCCTCCCGTTTCGAAGGTGGCGGGGGCGGCGCGTCCGCGCCCTCCGTGAGCGGCTTCACCTCTTCCGGCCGGAACCACTCCGCCATCGGCGCGGGATGGCGATCGGTCGCCTTCCCCAGGAGCGTCCGCAGCACGCCGCCCTTGGCCGGCTGCTCGCCCAGGGCGATGTCCGCGATCACCGGCTGACTGGTCTGCCACTTCCACAGCGCGACGACCACCAGGTTGTAGAGGCCGGAGAGCGCCGCCGAGGCTTCCAGCGCGCCCACGCCGGCGCCGAGGCCGACCGCGATGGCGATGAAGACGTACATCGCGTCCTTGGTGTCATCCAGCGAATTGCGGAAGCGCACCAGGCCCGCGATGCCGGCAAGGCTGAAGGCGATCGCCAGGCTGTCCTGCACGATCACCAGAATGGCCGCGACCGCGATAGGCAGGAGGGTGATGGTGGTGACCACCGAGTGGTCCACCTTGCGGCGCTCGCGCGTGGCCACATAGGCCCAGGCGATGGGCAGCATGAGCAGCAGCGCGCCGGCCATGGCGACGACCGCGACCAGCCAGCCGCGGCCGCCCCACGCCGCACTCTGCACCGCGCTGCCGAGGGACTTCTCACCTACGGCGGAAAGACGGTCCTCGAGCGTGGGCGGGCCGCTGAAGCCCCGGGTGATCCGGGCCAGGGCGACCACGGCGGCGATGACCGCGAGCTGAAACAACGCGAGCCACGCCAGGCGCGGCTTGGGAACGTTCCCCCCGGGGGGCAACTCGGAAGCGTGGCTTGCGCCCATGATGCGCGATCCCTCCAAAGAGGTCAGGTAACGCCCACCCCGTCAGCGACCGCCGATTGCAGCATAGAAACGAGGCCAATCTACTGCCCCCCTGAGGATTACACTGTGGCAATTGTCACGAGACTGACGCGGGTAGTCGCACGCCGGAGGGGAGGTGTGGCCCAGCCGCGTCCCACAGTGGAACATAGGCTTGACGCCCGACCGCTCATATCTTTGGGCCGGAAATCTCTCGTGGAGTCGTCATGTCGAAAGCCCGCCGGGCACCGGTCCGACGGCCGGCTCTTTTTGGCCCCGCGCTCGTGCTCACGTTCGCGGGGTTCCCAGCTGGGCTTGCCGCGCAGGTGCCCGGACAGGATTCGCTGGTGCCCGGCAGCACCGTCCGCATGGCGGCCGGTCCGGAGTACGAGGCGGGCCTCGTGCACCGCTTCTTCTTCGGCAGCCGATACCGGAAGCTGTGGGCGACGCCGATCGAGGTTCCGGTCCTCGACCTGGAGACCTTCGCCGGCGGACTGCGACCCACGCGCAAAGGCGGCGGCGAGCAGACCCGATCGCTCCGCCTCCAGGGTGCCGACGGCAAGGAGTACAGCTTCCGGTCGGTGAACAAGGACCCCTCGGGCGCCCTCCCGCCCGAGCTGCGTGGGACCGCGGCCGCCGACGTCGTGCGCGATCAGACCAGCGCCGGCCACCCGGCCGGGGCGCTCGTCGTCGCGCCCATCCTCCGAGCCACCGGCGTTCTCCACGTCGAGCCGCAGCTCGTCGTCATGCCCCGTGATTCGTCCAGGCTGGGGCAGTTCACGGCCGAGTTCGGCGGGATGCTCGGGACCATCGAGGAACGGCCCGAGGAGGCCGACGATGCCGCGGGCTTCGCCGGCGCGGCCGACATTATCAGCACCGACAAGCTGCTGGAGGAGCTGCGGGAGAGTCCCAGCGACCGGGTGGATGCGCGAGCCTATCTCGTCGCGCGCCTGCAGGACATCTATCTCGGCGACTGGGACCGGCACCGGGATCAGTGGCGCTGGGCCCGCTTCGGCGAGGAGAAGCCCCGCCGCTGGGTGCCGATTCCCCGTGACCGCGACCAGGCGCTCGCGCGCTACGACGGTTTTCTCCTGAGCTTCGCGCGCGCCAGCACACCGCAGCTGGTGCGCTTCGGCGCGGACTACGCCGGGATGCTGGGCCAGACCTGGAATGGCCGGGATATCGACCGTTGGTTTCTCACCGGGCTGGAGCGGCCGGTCTGGGATTCGATCGCCCTGGCGCTCCAGGCCAAGATCACCGACTCGGTCATCGCGGCGGCGGTGGCCGCGATGCCGCCGGCCTACCAGCCGCTGGATTCAGCCTGGCTGGGACACGCCCTGCGCCAGCGCCGCGACCATCTGCCCGACGCGGCCGAGGCGTTCTATCGCCACCTCGCCGGCGAGGTGGACGTCGAGGCGACCGACAAGGACGAGCTGATCACCGTGACCCGGCACGACGGCCGCTACACCTCGATCGCGGTGGCGCGGGTGGAGAAGGACGGCACCGTGGACCCGCCCTACTTCGAGCGGCGCTTCGATCATCAGGACACCAAGGAGGTCCGGCTTCATCTCGCGGAAGGGAATGATCGGGTGGTGGTAGAGGGGCCGGGCGGAGGCGGAATTCGGATCCGGGTGCTGGCCGACGGTGGCGCCGATTCGCTGGCCGACTCGTCCCGCGGAGGACGGCTGAAGCTGTACGCCCCGGACGGCAATGACGGGTTGGCGGCCGGCACCGACGTAGCGGTCGACCGCTCCACCTACGAGCCTCGCTCGGCCGCCGTGCGCAACTGGGGCGACCGCTGGCTGAGCCAGACCTGGCTGGCCTACGGCCCGGATCTCGGCGCGTTCTTCGGCGCCGGGGTGGCATTCACCCAGTACGGCTTCCACCGGGACCCGTTCGCCCATCGCTCGCGGATCCGGGTGGGATACTCCACCGGCGCGGCCACGGGACGTGCCGACTATGCCGGGGTGTGGTACCGGGAGAACTCCCGCGCGCACTTCAACCTGCTGGCCAGGGCATCGGGCATCGAAGTGCTCCGGTTTCACGGATTCGGCAACGAGATCAGCGCGGTGGAGGACAACGAGTTCTACCGGGTGAAGGAGACGGATATCAGTCTCTCCCCCTCCTACACCTTCCCGATCGCTTCCCGGATCGAGTTCTCGGTGGGGCCGCTGCTCAAGTTCACCGAGACCGACCTGGACGAAGATCGCTTCATCGCCGAGGCCCGGCCGTACGGCGCCGGGAACTTCGGCCGCTTCGGCCTCCTCGGTCGGCTGGAATACGAAGGACGCGATCGGCCGATCGCGGCGACGCGAGGAGCCTTCGTCCGAATCCAGGGCGGGTACTACCCCAGCATGCTCGACGTGGAGGAGGCCTTCGGCGAGGTCCACGCCATCGCGACGAGCTACTTCAGCGCCCCGTCGATGCCGCTCGAGCCCACGCTTTCCTTCCGCGCGGGAGGCAAGCGGGTCTGGGGCCGGTATCCCTACCAGGAGGCGGCGTACATCGGCGACATCTCCACCGTGCGGCTGGGCCGAGACAACCGCTACGGCGGGGATGCTTCTCTCTACGCCGGCTCCGAGCTCCGCCTGTTCCTCACCGAGTTCTACTTCCTCGCCCCCGGCGACCTCGGCGTGTTCGGTCTGGCGGATGTGGGACGGGTGTACCTCGAGGGCGAGGAGTCGGACGTATGGCACGGCGCGGCCGGCGGCGGCATCTGGCTCTCGCTGCTCGACCGCGCCAACACCATGAGCCTCGCCGTCGCGAAGAGCGAGGAGAGGACCGGGGTGTATCTGACGGTGGGATTCGGGTTCTAGCGGGAAGGTGCGGGACGGGGCCGTGCAGCGCCCCGCCCCACCCCGAGCGGTCAGGCCGCGGTTTCGGTGGCCCGGGCGGCCTTCCGGGTCTCGACCTGGCGCTTGAGCCAGTCGATCTGGTCCTTGATGGACTGGCGGGTGGCCTTGCCGGCGAGCCACTCCAGGGCGCGGCGCCGCTCTTCCTCGGTGAACACGGGCGACTCGGCCAGCCGCTGATAAAAGGCGACCTGCTTCTCGGTCGGCGCATAGGGCCCGACCCGAGCCGGTGACTCGACGCGCTCCACCGGAAGCATCGGTGCCGCGGGTGCGGCAGGCACGGCGGCGGTCCCAGCCTGGTGGTCCACCACCCGGGCCTGGCCTCCTCGGCGCGCCGCGGCGATCACCTGCGCGCGGACGTTGCCGGGAATGAGCCGGAACCGCGCGTTCCGCGCGGCCTTCATGGCGCCGGCCTCGTACCAGTGGGGGTTGAGCTGCCGGCCCCGCCGGGTCACGACCTCCTCGCCCGCCAGAATGCGCCGAACGAAGTCGCGAATCTCGGCCTCTTCGAAGTGGTCGGCCATCCAGGCCAGGTAATCTCGGCCGTCTTCGGTCTGGAGCAGCTCGCGGTACGTGCGGCCGCGGTACTTCTTGCCGGGCACCCTGGTATCGAGGTCGAGCTGGGCCGGGTCATAATACATGGGCTGGCGCTTGACCCCGATGACCTGGTCGAGACGGACGTCATGGCCGTCGGGTGAGACGGCGAAGCGGGCCGCACGCACCTTGAAGAGCGCCTCCCGCTCCTCGCCGTCGCCCAGCACTTCGTACTGCAGATCCTCCTCGCGAATCACCTGCCCCTGCGAGACCAGCGCCATACAGCACTCGTCCACGCCGGTCTTGCTGAGACCGACCACCTCCTGGCCGCCCTCCTTGACGACGTACACCAGGTCCTGGGCCGCCACGCCCTCCAGCTCCTTGCGGAGCGCCTCTTCATCCATCCGATCCATCAGCTGGAACGGATCCCATTGCGGCGGGGTCGGGAGCACCGACTCGTTGGGATTCGTGCTTGTATCCGACATCATGGCCTCCTGCCACTGGTCCGATAGCACCACGCCGGAATCGAGCAATCGGGTTCGCAACAAACGGCGTTGGTGCGTTTAAACGTGCCTTCAATCTAATAGTCGAACGGGGTTGGTCAATACCGGTTAACTGTAACGCCGACAGTCACTTACAATTGTCGATTCGGTAAATTTTCGGGGAGCGATGTTTTGAAGGTGTTCGGATGCTGCTCCTGCCCGCCCACGGCCCAAAAACTCGAGGGGGGCCGGCCAATGCCAGCCCCCCTCAGGAGTGCGCAGGTGCTTGGGAGTGTCGACTACTCATCGCGTTCGTTCTTGTAGAGCCAGTACTCGGGGCCAGCGAGGTTCTCAGGCCAATCGTCGAGGTGGAGATCCCCGCGCCACGCCTCGGGTTCGGCGGGCTCCCAATCCGCATCCGGCGTGTCCCAAGGGAGGTCTCCATCGCCTTCCCAAGGGCGCCCATCCTGTAGGCTCATACCACGCTCCTTCGTGTTCCGGGGGGCACCTGCGCCGGCCTCTCGGAGCAAATGCCGGGCCGACTGCTGGGGTTCCATCCAGGCTTTCTATGGTCTGGCGAGCTGCCCGTCCCCCGCCTCACAACTATCGGCTAAGGGCGGGCTTTCGCGTGGTGGGCAGGGTCACGGGGCGGAGGATCGACTGGTCACGCACCCTTGTGAACGGAAGTACGAGCAGAATGAGAGGGTCGAGCCGCCTGGCGGCGTCCCTACCGCAGGCCCGGGCTGTGGACTACAATTCCCCTCCGCCGGAACGGGACGTGGCGCAGTCCGGTAGCGCACTGCAATGGGGTTGCAGGGGTCGCGGGTTCAAATCCCGCCGTCCCGATGAGCACAAGAGGCCGACCTCTCGAGGTCGGCCTTCTCATAGACGTCCGGACACCGTTCCCCGATCTCGATCCGTCCACTACCGAGGCTCTATGCGCTCTGCCGCGCTCGCGTCCGCCGTTCTGCTTCTCGCTGCCTGCCGACCCGACGCACCCGCCGGTGGTGCGGCCGTCGGGGGAGCCTCCGCCGGCGGCTTCGCTGCGGAGCTGGCTGTCGACACCACGGCCCTTACCCGGATGCCGTCTGGTCTGCGCTACCAGGATGTCAGCGTCGGATCGGGGGAAGAGGCGACCGCGGGCCGCACCGCCGTCGTGCACTACACCGGCTGGCTGCCGGATGGGAAGAAGTTCGACAGCAGCCGGGACCGGGGTGAGCCCTTCTCGTTTCCGCTCGGCGCGGGCCAGGTCATCGCGGGTTGGGATCAGGGTGTGGCGGGAATGAAGGTGGGTGGTCGCCGCAAGCTGGTCATCCCGCCCGAGCTGGGCTACGGCGCGGCGGGCGCGCCGCCCGACATCCCGCCCAACGCCACCCTCGTCTTCGACGTGGAGCTGCTCGGGGTTCAGTAGCCGCGGGCTCGTTCAGTTGTCGTCATCGTGATCCCGGACCCGGTGATCCTGGCTGCCGGGGCGGACCAGGCTGATGGTGCCCTGGAACGACTCCAGCGTCACCTGGGCGCTGCCCGCCCCGATGGTGAAGTTGAATCGCTTGCCCTTGCGGGTCTCGGTCAGCGTCACCGGGAAGTCGGACTCGAATTCTCCATTGAAGGTGGACACCGCGACCGAGGCGCTGGCGTTTTCCGCCATGGCGAGCGTGATGTCGCCGTTGTGGGTGGAGAGCGAGTACCGCCCCCCGGCGTGCACCGGACCGTCGTAGCTCAGGTCGCCGTTCACCGAGGTGGCGGTCAGCGTCGTCGCATCGCTTCCCTCGAGGTCGACGCTGCCGTTGACGGTCTCGGTCGAGATCTCGCCGGCGCTGCGATGCACTTCCACGTCCGCGTTGACGGAGTTGGCCTCGATCCGCCCCTTGGCCCCGGTCACCGACACGCTCCCCTGCACCGACTTCACCGACACCAGGCCCTCGCCGCCCTCGGCGCTCACGTCGCCCTGTACCGTTTCCGCGGTGATCTGCCCTCGCGCACCGGTGATGGTGATGTCGCTGTACACCGCGGAGATGTCGAGCGCCATCCAGGCCGGCACGGTGAGCTCGATATCGGTAGATGACGGCGGGCCGCGACGCCCGGTCGTCCGGACGCTCAGGGCGGTGGCGGAGCGCTCGATCTCGACCCGCCCCCGGCCGTCGGGGTCGGCCACCACGCGGACCGCGTTCTTGGGCCAGGTTTTCACGTCCACGTCGCCGGCGTAGAGATCGACCTCGAGCCGCTGCCCCTTCTCGACGGACACGGTGGAATCGATCTGCTGGATCAACGTCAGAGCCGCCAGAGCGGGCGCCAGGGCGAACAGCACGGGTGTGGTCCTTTCAGCTCGCGGCGGAGACCAGCGACGCGGCCTGCCGCAGCAGGTCGAGCTTCCGACGCATGGTCTCGGCGAGATGGGAGTTGAGATACGCGTTGGCGGAATCCGCCGCCACGGCGCGGCGAGCCTGCTCGATCGCCTGGTCGATGACCCGAAGGTTCTGTTCCAGCACCCGCACCGTCGTGGTGTCGAGGCGTCCCCGGCCCTCTGCCAGCACCCGCTCCAAATCGGCCACGGCGGCGTCGTAGCCCGGCGCCGCGCGGCGCTGCCAGGACACCGGGGTCCCCAACCCGCTCTCCGCCGCCACGGCCCCGGGCGAGGCGGTACTCGCGGTCGCTGCCACGGGTCGCAAGCTCGGGCGGAGCAGCCACACCGAGCCGCCGGACAACACCATCAGGGCGATTCCTGCCGCCAGCAGCTGCGGCAGCGAGAAGGCGAAGCGGCGTGCTCCGGCGGCTCGGAGGGCACGACCCGGGGCAGGGGCCGCGCCGATCCGCGCCGCGATGCCGGGCCAGAGATCGGCCTCGGGACCGGTGGATTCGAGCGCGCGGGCCCGCGCCACGACCCGCCGAAGGTCCGCCAGGGTGGCCGAGCACTCGGCGCAGTGCGCCAGGTGCCGCTCCAGGTCGGCCCGGTCGGGTGCGGTAAGCTCGTCATCCAGATATTCCGACAGCCGGTCGGTCCACACGTCGCTCATAGACTCCTCGCTCACCGGTCGAGATGCTGCCGCAGTGCCATCCGGGCCCGGTGGAGCTGCGATTTGGAGGTCCCCGCCGCCAGGCCCAGCATGTCGGCGATCTCCTCGTGCCGATACCCTTCGATGTCGTGCAGCACGAACACCTGCTTGGCCCCCTCGGGCAGCCGCGAGATCGCGGCCTCCATGTCCACCGCGGCCTCCGGGGTCGCCCGCCGGCCGGGCAGGACCTCCAGCACCAGATCGCCTTCGAGGTGCCGTTTGCGCCGGATGCCGATCGTCTCCCGCCGGCTCAACAGCACGTTCACTGCGAGTCTGTGGAGCCAGGTGCCGAATGCCGACTCGCCGCGGAATGTGCCCAGCTTCTGCCAGGCCCTCACGAACACATCCTGCACCGCCTCGTCGGCCTCGTCGTCGCTCAGCATCCGCCGGGCGAGACCGTGGACCCGGTTCACGTGACCCCGATAGAGCCGCTCGAAGGCGTGGGCATCCCCGCTGGCCGCCAGGGTCGCGTCCACCGCGTCGGAATCGGTTCGCAGGGTCGGTTCGTGCGGCAGTGCCGTCGCTCCAGGGCCAGGTGACCTCATCGCGGACCATTGGATCGCGCGATGGGCCAAAAGGTTGCCGCGGAAGCGGGGGAGGGGGAAGGGCTGGTGATCGGCCTGGAGCACCCTAGATTCTCCGCCACCTTCTGCTTGGACCTCCCGATGGCCTCCGCGACCCACACCATGCCGATCATCGCTCCCCGGGGCACCACGCTCTCCTGCAAGGGGTGGCACCAGGAGGCAGCGCTCCGGATGCTGATGAACAACCTCGATACGGCCGTGGCCGAGCGGCCGGACGAGCTCATCGTCTATGGGGGGAGCGGGAAGGCGGCGCGGAACTGGGAGTGCTACGAGCGAATCGTCGCGACGCTCCGCCGGCTGGAGAACGACGAGACCCTGCTGGTGCAGAGCGGCAAGCCCGTGGGTGTCTTCCGGACGCATGACGAGGCGCCCCGGGTCCTGATCGCCAACGCGCATCTGGTGCCACGCTGGGCCACCTGGGACGAGTTCCGCCGCCTCGAGGCTCTGGGGCTCACGATGTACGGCCAGATGACCGCGGGCTCCTGGATCTACATCGGCACCCAGGGGATCCTGCAGGGCACCTACGAGACCTTCGCCGAGTGCGCCCGGCAGCACTTCGGGGGCACTCTCGCGGGGCGGCTGGTGGTGACCGGCGGGCTGGGCGGCATGGGTGGGGCCCAGCCGCTCGCGGCCACCATGAACGGCGCCGCCTTCCTGGGCGTGGACGTGGACGAGAGCCGGATCCGCCGCCGGGTGGAGACCGGTTACTGCGACCGGCTCGAGACCGACCTGAGCCGTGCGCTCGCGCTGGTCGACGATGCCCGCCGGCGGCGCCAGCCGCTGGCCGTCGGACTGGTCGGCAACGTCGCCGAGGTGCTGCCGGAGCTGGTTCGCCGCGGGGTCGTGCCGGACGTCCTGACCGATCAGACGTCCGCCCACGATCTCCGCCTGGGGTACATCCCCGCGGGCCTCGACCTGGCGCAGGCCGCGGAGCTGCGCGAGCGCGACCCGGCGGACTACGAGGCCCGGGTGCTCGACTCGATGACCGTCCACGTCCGTGCCATGCTCGATCTCCAGGCCCGGGGAGCGATCACCTTCGACTACGGCAACAATCTCCGGGGACAGGTCGCCGACCACCGGGGGATGCGCGAGGCGTTCACCATCCCGGGCTTCGTGCCGGCCTTCATCCGGCCGCTCTTCTGTCGCGGCGCCGGGCCGTTCCGTTGGGCCGCGCTTTCCGGCGACCCCGCCGACATCGCCGAGACCGACCGCGCGGTGCTGGAGACGTTCCCCGGGAACGAGGCTCTGGCCCGCTGGATCCGGCAGGCCTCGGAGCGGGTCCAGTTCCAGGGGTTGCCGGCACGCATCTGCTGGCTGGAGTACGGCGAGCGCGCGGAGATGGGCCTCCGCTTCAACTGGCTGGTGAAGCACGGGAAGGTGCGGGCGCCGATCGTGATCGGACGGGACCACCTCGACACCGGCTCCGTCGCGTCACCCAACCGGGAGACCGAGGCCATGCGCGACGGCTCGGACGCCATCGCCGACTGGCCGCTGCTCAACGCGCTGCTCAACACCGCCTGCGGTGCCAGCTGGGTGTCCCTGCACCACGGCGGCGGCGTGGGCATCGGCTACTCCATCCACGCCGGCATGGTCGCGGTCGCGGACGGCACCGCCTCGGCAGACCGCCGGCTCGAGCGGGTGCTCACGGCCGATCCGGGTACCGGGGTCATGCGGCACGCGGATGCGGGGTACGAGATCGCCATCGACACGGCGCGCGAGCGTGGGGTGGACCTGCCGATGATCAATGGGTGAGCGGGCGGCGCGCGATGGGACTTCGATGCGTTCGACTACGCGCCTGCGGCGCTTCAGCACAAAGACACGAAGGACACAAAGGACACGAAGAACGGCGATGCTAGTTCTTCGTGTCTTCGTGTGAACTGGCCGCGGGAGTACTGCGGAGCGCTGCGATGACCGCCATTCTTCAGGCTCAGCCATGAAGCTCATCCACAACATCGCCCAACTCGCCACGTGCCGGGCCGAGGGCGGGCAGGGCGAGATCCATGCGATCACCGACGCCGCGATGGCGTGGGATCGGGACACGATCGTGTGGGTCGGGCGGCGAGCCGAGCTGCCGGCGAGCTGCCGCTCCGCGGAGGCAGTGGACGCCGGCGGCGGGACGGTGGTGCCGGGGCTGGTGGATTGCCACACGCACCTGGCTTTCGCCGGCTGGCGGGCGGAAGAGTTCGTCGAGCGGATCGAAGGCCGGAGCTATCTCGACATCGCCCGCGCGGGCGGCGGTATCGCGCGCACCGTGCGGCTCACCCGTGCCGCGAGCGAGGCGGTGCTGCTCGAGCGGGCGGAGGGATTTCTCCAGGCCATGCTGCGCCTGGGCGTGACCACGGTGGAGTGCAAGAGCGGCTATGGGCTCGACCGGGAGCACGAGCTCCTGCTCCTGCGGGTCTACCGCCGGCTGGCGGAGAGCCAGCCGATCCGTCTGGTTCCCACCTTTCTCGGGGCCCACGTCGTGCCGCCGGAGTTCCGGAGCGATCGGGCCGGGTACCTGGCGATGCTCGAGGCGATGCTCCCCGACGTGGCGTCCGAAGGGCTCGCGCGCTTCTGCGATGTCTTCGTGGAGGAGTCGGCGTTCTCGCCGGATGAGGCGCGCCGGCTGCTCCGTGCGGCTCAGCGCCACGGTCTCGGCGCCAAGCTGCACGCCGATCAGCTGAGCGCGGGCGGCGGGGCGGAGCTCGCCGCCGAGGTGGGGGCAGTATCCGCCGATCACCTCGAATGCGCCTCACCGGCCGGGATCGAGGCCATGGCTCGCGCCGGCGTGGTCGCCGTGAGCCTGCCGATCGCGACGCTCTACCTGGGCCAGACGCCGTTCGCCGCCCGTCGGTGGATCGCCGCCGGAGTGCCGGTTGCGGTGGCGACAGACTTCAATCCCGGCTCCGCCCCGAGCTACCACCTGCCCTTGGCGCTCACCCTGGCCTGCACGCTCCAGCGCATGACCCCCGCGGAGGCGCTCAAGGGGGCCACTCTCTATGCCGCCCGCGCGGTGGGGCTGGAGGATCGGATCGGCTCGCTCGAGCCCGGCAAGGCGGCGGACTTCGCGGTGATCGACACCCCTGACGTGGCCCACTGGCTGTACCACCTGCAGCCCAACGGCTGCCGGCTCACGGTGGCTGGGGGCCAGGTCCGCTGGCGGGCTCTGCTGAGCTAGCCGGCGGCTCGAGGCTGGGCCGTCGAGTCTCGGAGCCCGGGACTCTGGCGTAAGTGGGCCTGGCTTCGCATTATGGACCGGGGTCGGCGGCCGCCGATCCCGGTTCTCGTACGTCCGATCTTCCATCCGGGCCGCTCGGTCCGGCGTCATTCCCGGAGGGGTATGCAGGCCGTTCCGGTCCGCACCCCGGAGCTGATTCTTTCCCACGAGCAGGCCACCCCGGCCCGCCCGCGGCTCCATTCGGTCGATCTCGTTCGCGGTCTGGTCATGGTGCTCATGACTCTCGACCACGTTCGGGCGTACTTCAGCGCCGTCCGAATCGAGCCGGCCGACTCATCCCAGATCTCGTCCGGCCTGTTCCTGATCCGCTGGGTGACTCACGGGTGCGCGCCGGTTTTCGTGCTGCTGACCGGCACCGGAGCCTACCTCGCGCTGGCCAACGGCGTCCCCCGCCGCGACCAAGCCCGCTTCCTCGCGACGCGCGGACTGGGGCTCGTCCTGCTCGAGCTGACGCTGGTGCGGGTCCTGTGGACATTCAACATCGACTATGCCGGGCAGCCATTGGTGGTGCAGGCGATCGCGGCGATCGGGGTCTGTATGATCGCCCTCGCCGCCCTGCTTGCCTTGCCGCTGCCGGTGGTAGCGGGTGTGGCGATTTCGATCATCGCCGGGCACAACCTGCTCGACCGGGTCGACCCGGGCGTCCTCGGCGCCTGGGAGCCCCTCTGGCGGGTGTTGCACGTGCCCGGTCAGGTGCAGCTGGGCGGACTCTCCCTGGTGGTCGTCTATCCGGTCCTGCCCTGGATCGGAGTCATCGCCGCGGGGTACGCCCTGGGGCCGGTGTTCGCGGCCTCCGCCGAGGTCCGACGGCGGGCGCTGATCCGGCTGGGGATCGGGTGCACGTTGACCTTTCTCGTGCTTCGCGCCTGGAACGGCTACGGTGACTCGGCCGAGTGGACGATCCAGAGCACCCCGGCCCGCACCCTGCTGTCGTTCCTCGACACGACGAAGTATCCCCCATCGCTCCTGTTCCTGCTCATGACGCTGGGTCCCGCGCTGCTGGGTCTGGCGGCGGCGGATGCGTGGCGGGGTGTGCTCGGCGAGGTGCTCGCGCTCATGGGGCGGGTCCCACTGTTCTACTACGTGCTGCACCTCGGGCTGATCCATGCGCTGGCGCTGATCATCGGGACCCTGGCGGGGTTCGAGCCCCGGGCGTTCCTCACGGCCTGGCCTTTCCTGCCGCGAGGGTGGGGGTACGGGTTGCCGGTGATCTTCGCCTTGTGGGCAGCGGTGGTATTGGCCCTGTACCCGGCCTGTCGCTGGTTCGCCGCCGTGAAGGCCGAAGGCCGAGACAGTTGGTTGCGTTACCTGTGATCGAACGCGCTCAAGCTTCCTCATGGAGGGCATCGAGATGATCCATTGCATCACCCGGGTTCACCCCCTTGGCTTGGTGGCGCTCCTGGCCCTCGCCGCCTGCGGCGGAGGGTCGAAGTATGCCGGCGACTGGAAGCGGGACCTCTCCGGAGAAGGCGAGGTTCGGATGAAGATGGCGTCGAACGGAGGGGTCGAGCTCATGCTGCCCTCGCCCCGCTGGCCGGACAGCGTGGACATCAAGAGCAACGCGGCGTTCGCCGGGGACACGCTGATCTTCAAGGCCGATACCGCCGCGATCCCGTGCCAGACCACCGACGCGCGCTACATCGTGAACGTCGCGGAGAACGAGCTGCACATCGCCGGCGTGGGCATGGACGCCTGCGGGGGACGGCGGGCAGCGCTGGTGGGGACATGGACCAAGGGGTAGGGGGAGCGGCTAGGCGGTGAAGGCGAAGGGCGAAAAGCGAAGGAGGCGCGATGAGCTACTCGTGCGCCTCCTTCGCTTTTCGCCCTTCGCCTTTCGCCTTCTCAGCCCACCGCCGGCCACTGCTGACTCACACAATGAAACGCCCCGAGGCCCCACACCAGATCGGTACAGTCGATGCCGATGACCTCGCGGGTCGGGAAGAGTTCCTGCAGGGTCCTGCGGGCCTCGTCGTCGCGCTCGGGATCGTAGGTGGGGAGCAGGACCACGCCGTTGGCGATGTAGAAATTGGCGTAGCTCGCGGGGAGCCGCTGCTCCTCATGAAATACCGGCCGAGGCATCGGCAGCGTCACCACCCGAAGCGGGTGGCCGTCCTGGTCCCGCATGTTCCGGAGCCGCTCGAGGTTCTCCTGCAGCGGCTCGTGGTTCTCGTCGGCCGGGTCGTCCTCGACCACCGTCACCACGGTCCGCTCGTCCACGAACCGGGTCAGGTCGTCCACGTGGCCGTCGGTGTCGTCACCCACGATCCCATCGCCGAGCCAGAGGATGTGGCGCACGCCGAGGTAGGCACGGAGGTAGCCCTCGATGGCGTCGCGGCCGAGCGCGGGGTTGCGGTTGGGATTGAGGAGGCAGGCCTCCGTCGTGAGGAGCGTCCCCCGGCCGTTCACCTCGATCGACCCGCCCTCCAGCACGATGCCGGGATGGAATACCGGCAACCCGTACTCTTCAGCCACCCGGGTCGGAATGACGTCGTCGAGGTCGTAGGGCGGGTACTTGTCGCCCCAAGCGTTGAACTTCCAGTCCACCACGGCCTCTTCCCGGCCTCGCGCTCCCTCGCGCTGGACGAAGATCGGCCCGTGATCCCGGCACCAGGCGTCGTTGGTGGGGTTCTGGTGGAAGAAGACGTTGCCGGCCCCGGCACCCTCGTCGGCCAGGAGCCGACGGACGTCCTGCTCCATGTCGGGGCCGGCCACGTTGATGTGGACCTCTTCATGGTCCGCCAGGTAGCGCACCATGGCGGCGAAGATGCCGGGGACGGGGCCGAACTTTCCGGGCCACGAGGCTTCCTTGTGGGGCCAGCTGAGCCAGGTGCCGCGATGGAGGGCCCATTCGGGGGGCATGGCGAAGCCGAGGGCGGAAGGAGTGACCTTCCCCTTTTCCGTCAATCCAAATACCGCTTCGTCAGCTCGCCGTATGCGTCGATCCGCCGGTCGCGCAGAAACGGCCAGTGGGTCCGGCTCACGTCCACCTTGCCCAGGTCGCACGTGGTGGTGAGGACTTCCTCGCCGGTGCCGCCCTTGACCAGGATCCGACCGCCGGGGTCGGCCACGAAGCTGCCGCCCCAGAACTCGATGCCGCCGTCCGCCGGCCCTTCGTGCCCCACCCGGTTGACGGCGCACACGTAGACGCCGTTGGCGATGGCGTGCGACCGCTGGATGGTCTCCCAGGCCGCCTGCTGCTGCGCTCCGTGCTCCGCCTTCTCCGGCGGGAGCCAGCCGATGGCGGTGGGATAGAACAGGATCTGGGCGCCGCTCATGGCGGTGAGGCGGGCGGCTTCCGGGTACCACTGGTCCCAGCAGACCAGCACCCCGATGCGGGCAAAGCGGGTGTCCCAGCTGTGAAAACCCAGATCGCCGGGGGTGAAGTAGAATTTCTCGTAGTATTGAGGGTCGTCCGGAATGTGCATCTTCCGGTATTTGCCGAGGTAGGTGCCGTCCGCGTCGATGATGGCGGCGGTGTTGTGGTACAGGCCCTCGGCCCGCTTCTCGAACAGCGACGCCACGAGGACGATGCCCAGCTCCTTGGCCAGGTCGGCCAGCCGCTCCGTGCTGGGCCCGGGAATCGGCTCGGCGAGATCGAAGAACCGATGGTCCTCGACCTGGCAGAAATACTGGCTGCGGAAGAGCTCCTGGAGGCAGACGATCTGGGCGCCGCGCGCGGCGGCTTCACGGACCCCGGCCATCGCGGTCCGCATGTTGGCCTCGGGGTCCTCGCCGCAGCGGGATTGCACCAGGCCGAGCGTGACCTGATCGTGAGTGGGACGTGCCATGGGTCGGAACATAATGGCGCCCGTGGCGCACGCCATGCCGTCGTGACCGGCATCACGACGTGATGAGGCGCGGAGGGGCGATTTTAGGGTATCGGGATGAGACCGGCCGCGAACGGCCACACCATGAGGGAGAGGACCACGATGACGAGGACGCTATCGGCCACGCTCACTGCCGTCGTGCTGCTCGCCGCCTGCGGGGGCGAGCGGCGAGCGGACACCGCCACCCAGGCTGCCGACAGCGCGGTGACCGCTGCCACGCCGGGGGCACCGGGCGATAGCGCGGCTCAGGCGGCCCCGACGACCTCGGCTGCCGCCGACTCCGGGGCCGCGGCGTCCACTTCACCCGCGACGCCGACCGACACCGGCGCGAAGCGCCCATCCAGCAGCAAGGCGGACGGGAAGAAGCTCGCCGCCTCGGAGGCGGTGACCGCGCACCGGGCCGCCCCGGCGCAGTCGGGTCAGGCGAAACGAGACACGGCCCGGGTCAAGGCCGAGCAGGACACGGCCAAGGCGGCCGCCGCGGCCACGCCGCAGGACACCGGAAAGGCCGCCGCGCAGGACACCGGGAAGGCCGCCGCGCCGGCGGGCTCGACCAGCACGGCCACGGCCCAGGCCGACCAGCCGCTGCGCGACGCGTACCATCAGCCGCCCAAGGACACGGTGGATCAGGCGACGTACGACGGCTGGAAGCAGTTCAACCTGAACTGCGCCCGCTGCCACGGCGAGGACGTCATGGGGACCACCATCGCCCCCCACCTGATCCTGTCGCTCAAGCCAGACGGCCCCATCAACACCAAAGAGCTGTTCATGCAGACGGTGTGCGCGGGCCGACCCGCCAAGGGCATGCCGGCATGGTGCGCCCTGGGCCTGGACATGCAGAAGATCAGCGACATCTATCTGTACGTGAAAGGGCGGAGCGACGCGAAGCTCAGCCCGGGGCGGCCGGCGGTAAAAGGGGGAGGCTGAGCCTCTCAGCGGCCCGGCACCCGCACCGCCGCGGCTCCCAGTCCCGCGGGCCAGCGCAGGGTGATCGACTCGCCCTGCCTGGTGCGGTCGAGTCCCCGCTCGGACTTGGCGATCGTCTCGACCGGGTGCCGCCAGGACTCTCCCTCCGGCGTCGCGACCGGAGTAAGCTCACCGAATACCGATAGCTCGGTGGTGAACACGCCATCCGGGACGACGCTCGGGTTCCACCGGAGGCGAGCCTCCACCGCACCGCCTCGGTCGAAGCGAAGCACCTTCTCCAGCCTGCGCTCACCGGTGCCGAGCCCGAGGGTGACCTCGAGCCCGCCGCCGCGGCGGCGGACGGCATGTTCAGCGGCGACTCGGGCCCAGCTCAGCAGCGGCTGGTAATCCCCGTGGACCCAGTGTTCCTGGCCCAGGTCAGGGGCGACGATCCGCTCCACGAAGAGTGCTCGATCCTCCGCGTCCACCGGCGGACGGCTCTCGAGCCGGATGCCGGCCTCGATATCGTGAATGCTCGCCGTGCCGCCGTCGCCATGCCCGTCGTGTGATGCGCCGCGCTCCAGTGCCAGCTGGTGATAGCTCTCCAGGCGGCGGGTGAGCACGTTGGCGTAGTTCACCCCGGCGGCGAAGACGGTGTACTCCTCCAGCGCGCCGCCCCGGTCCAGCCCGATGACCGCGGAGAACGCGTCGGAGTGAATCCAGAGCTCGTCGTGGCCGTCGCCGTCGAAGTCGAGCACTTCGTACGCCAGTCCCTTTCCCCGCCGCAGTTCCGCCTCGGCCAGGGCGAGCTGGCGCCAGAGCGCTTCGCGCAGGTGCGGCAGATAGAGTCCGCCGAAGACGCCGTGCCAGTAGGCGTCGTTGCACTGGGCCCGTCCGATGGCCCGGCGAGCCGCGGGAGGATCTCCCCGGCGGCGGCAGAGCTCGGAGAGCGCCTGCATCTTCTTGTGCATCCGATTGGATTCGGGGTACTTCACCAGGAAATTCCGCCAGTGGGCCCCCCGCACCAGCGCACCGTCCGGGCCAGCCATCCGGGCCTCGCCGAGGTCGCGCTCGAGGCGCGCCAGCCTGAGCGCCGCGGGCGCGGGCAGCGACCACGATTCCATCTCGCGGTAGGACGCGGTCGGGAGATAGGCGATCCCGTTGCTGGGGACCGCTGCCAGCGCGTCGTCCAGCCGGCTCAGCTGTACCTCGCCCCGGTTGATCAGGTCCCACACCGTGTCGATGAACCGGTCGAGCCATCCCTGCTCGTAGACCCAGCTCTTGGTGCCGGGCCAGCCCCCGAATTTCTCGCCGTCGTCGGCGAGCACCGCGAGACTATGGCCGGCCGCGCGCAGCTCCCGGAAATAGTGGGCGGTCTCCTCGGGAGGCCGAAACGGGATCAGGTAGCGGAGACGCTCGTCGATCGGAAAGAGCGCCACCCGTCGTCCGTCGCTCTCGGTCCAGAAGGGCGCGTGCAGCCGGTCGGGGCTGAATCCGGTGGCGAGGAAATGACGGTCGTCCACCAGCGCGTAGTCCACCCCGGCGGACGCGAGGTCGGCCGCGAGCTCCGGCTCCCACACCCGTTCGGTGAGCCAGAGCCCCCGGGCGTCCACCCCGAAGCGCCGCTGCACCGCCTCCGCCATCCAGCGGATCTGCTCCACCCGATCGGCCCGGGGCAGCGCGGCGAGAATCGGCTCGTAGAAGCCGGCGAGGAGGATCTCCAGCCGTCGGTCGGCCGCCAGGCGGCCCAGCCGATCGAGGTAGCCGGGCTCGTGCTGCTCCAGCCACTCGAGCAGCGGACCGGAAAGGTGGAGCACGGCCGGAAGGAACTCGCGCTCGCTCAGCCGCTCGAGCAGCGGCCGGTAGACGTCCTCGAGATGCTGGGCGAAGACGTGGTCGAAATTCCCCACCGGCTGGTGGAGGTGGAGGCCGAACACGAACCGGAGCGGGCCGGCCGGGTGACCGGCGTCGGTCACCGCGCCGCGGCCCGCGCGACGGCACGCCGATACACGCCGAGGTACAGCTCGACCGACCGCTCCCAGCTGAAGTCGCGGGCCATGCCGCGCCGGACCATGGCCTGCCAGCCGGAAGGCTCGGCGTAGGCGGCCAGCGCCCGGAGCGCCGCTTCCTCGAACGCCGGTGGGGTGTAGGCGTCGAAGGCGAAACCGGTGACGCCGTCTTCCACCGTGTCCGCCAGCCCCCCCACCCGGCGCACGATCGGCGGGGCGCCGTAGCGCTGAGCCCGCATCTGGGTGAGGCCGCACGGCTCGTAGAGCGACGGCATGAGGAAGATGTCGGCGCCCGCCATCAGCCGGTGCTCCAGCCGGTCGGTGAAGTCCAGCTGCACGCCCATGTGATTCGGCGCCGAGGATGCCAGGTCGGTGAGCGCCTGCTCGTAGTAGGGGTCGCCGCTTCCGAGGAAGACGAACTGGGCGTCGCGGGCGAGCAGCGCGCGGGCCTGCAGGATGAGGTCGAGCCCCTTCTGCGTGACCAGCCGGCCGGTCATCCCGAAGAGCGGCGTGCGGCGCCGCTGGGGCAGGCCGAAGGAGCGCTGCAGCGCCGCCTTGCAGCGCCGCTTGCCTTCCAGCTTGTCGGCCGAATACTGCGCGGTGATGAGCGGGTCGGTGGTCGGGTTCCAGAGCCGCTGGTCGATCCCGTTGAGCACGCCGACCAGCCGGTCGCCCAGCCAGATGAAGGCGTTGTGCAGGCCGAAGCCGCCGCCCGGGGTGCGGAGCTCGCTCGCCTGGGTGGGGCTCACCGTGGTCACGTAGTCGGCGAAGGCCAGCCCGCCCTTCAGCAGGTTCACCTTGCCGTACCACTCGAGGTGGGTCCAGTTGAACAGCTCCCAGGGGAGCCCGATCTCCGGCATCACCTCGGGGCCGAAGTGGCCCTGATATCCGGGGTTGTGCACCGAGAGCACGATGCTCGCCTGGCGGGCCCAGGCCTGCTGCTGGAGGACGGTCCGGACGTACACCGGCGCAAGGGCGGTGTGCCAGTCGTGAGCGTGCAGGAGGACGCGCTGCTGGGTGAGGCGGGGGACCGCCGTCATCGCGGCCAGGGCGAAGAAGGCGAACCGGCGCGCGTTGTCGGGATAGTCCGCGCCGCCCTCACCGTAGATACCGGCCCGGTTGAAGTAGCCGAGGTGCTCGACGAAGAACACCTGGACCCCGGTCGGCGGGCCGGCCACGCGGAAGATCCGCGCCTCCTCCGCCCGCCCGCCGATGGGGACGACGAACGGAGGCCCGACCGGCTCGAGGTCGGGGTCTTCGTCCCGCACCGTACGGTAGAGCGGCAGAATGGCGATGACGTCGAGCCCGGCGGCCACCTGGAAATTGGCCAGGCCCGCCACCGCCTCGGCGAGGCCGCCGGTGCGGGCGTAGGGGTAGTACTCCGCGCTGATGTGGACGACGGTGACCCGCTCGCCGCCCGGAGCGGTCAGGGGAGCAGGGGACGCCGGCGCCGCCAATGCTGGGGGAAGGGTAGCCATTCCGATTGCCTCATCCCGTGGGCGGGTCGTCGCCCGCGGTCTCGCCCCGGATGGCCGGGACGTAATACTCCTGAACGTAATCCTGCACCATCCGCCGCGCGGTAAAGCGGCGGCCGGCCAGCCGCATCGCGTGCCGCATCTTCTCTACCCAGCCGTGGGGCACCCCGGCGGCGTTGCGGGTGTAGTAGAGCGGGACGATCTGGTCCTCCAGCAGACGGTAGAACCGCTCGGCGTCGGCCGCGTCCGCGTCCTCGGTTTCGCCGGCCGGTGCGATGGCCCAGCCGCTGAGGCCGTCGTAGGCCTCCTGCCACCAGCCGTCGAGCGTGCCCAGCTGGGGCACCCCGTTGAGTCCCGCCTTCATTCCGCTGGTGCCGGAGGCCTCGAGCGGCACGCGCGGCAGGTTGAGCCAGAGATCCACGCCCTGGACCAGCAGGTGGGCCAGGTGCATGTCGTAGTCTTCCAGGAAGGCCACCCGGCCCTCGAATTCCGGGTCGCGGGTGAACTGGTAGACGCTCTGGAGCACTTCCTTGCCCGGGTTGTCGGCCGGGTGCGCCTTGCCGGCAAAGATGATCTGCACCGGGCGCCGCTGGTTGACCAGCAGGCCGCGCAGCCGGTCGAGATCGCGGAAGATCAGGTTGGCCCGCTTGTAGGTGGCGAAGCGCCGGGCGAAGCCGATGGTGAGAGCGGAGGGGTCCAGCAGGGTGCCCGCGCCCACCACTTGCGCCGCCTCCTTGAACCGCGCGGCGAAGCGGCGGCGGGCATCCTCCCGCACCCGGTTGGTGAGGGTGTACTTGAGCTTGGTGTGCTCCTCCCAGAGCCGGTGGGTGTCGAGCGTCAGGACCTGGTCCCACAGCGCAGGGTCGTCCACCCGCTCGCCCCAGTCGCGGCCCAGATGGTCGTCCAGCAGCTCCATGAGCGAGCTCGCCATCCAGGTGGCGAGGTGGACCCCGTTGGTCACGTGCCCGACCGGCACCGCCTCCCATGGCCGCCCCGGCCAGAGGTCGCGCCACAGGTTGCGGCTCACCTGCCCGTGTCGGCGGCTCACTCCGTTCACCCGGGCGGAGAGCCGCATGGCGCACACCGTCATGTGGAACTGACCCGGCAGCGCAGGGTGCTCGCCGAGCTGGTACAGCTCGTCGCGCTCGATCCCCATCTCCTGCCAGACCGGGCCGGCACACGCCTCGAGCTGCTCGACCGAGAACGCATCGTGGCCGGCCGGCACGGGCGTGTGGGTGGTGAAGACGCCCTGGGCGCGAACCCGCTTCACGGCTTCGCCGAGCGAGGTGCCGGTGGTGGTGAGCTCCCGGAGCCGCTCGATCATCATGAAGGCGGCGTGGCCCTCGTTGGCGTGCCAGACGGAAGGGTTGATGCCCATCGCCCGGAGCACCCGCACGCCACCCACGCCGAGGATCCACTCCTGCCGGACCCGGAGCTCGGGGCCGCCCGCATAGAGCTTGTTCATCAGCCCGCGGTCGTCGGCGTGGTTGGTCTCGAGGTTGGTGTCCAGGAGATAGAGCGGCACCCGGCCCACCATGACCCGCCAGGCGCGCACCTGCACCGGTCGTCCCGAGGTCTCGACCGTAGTGAGGAACGGCTGGCCATTGGGCCCGGCGACGGGGGTCACCGGGGTGAGGCTGATGTCGTACTCCTCGTCGCTGTCCTCCTGCCACCCGTCGAGCCGGAGTCGCTGGTCGAAGTACCCCTTCATGTAGAAGAGCCCCACCGCCACCATGGGCACGCCCAGGTCGCTCGAGGCCTTGCACTGGTCGCCGGCCAGGACGCCCAGGCCCCCCGAGTAGATCGGCACCGAGCTGTGCAGCCCGAATTCCGCGCAGAAGTAGGCCACCGGCCGCCCGTCGAGCTCGGGGTGGGCACGCCGAAACCAGGTGTCCCCGCTCGAGGTCTCGTGCCGCATCCGGGCCAGCACCTCGTCATAACGGCGGAGGAAATCGCTATCGCTGGCGCACGCGGCGAGCCGATCGGGGTCCGACCGGCAGAGCAGCTCGAGCGGGTTGTGCCGGGTGAGGTGCCACAGCAGGGGATCGATGCTCCGGAAGAGACCGCGCGCCTCGCGGCTCCAGCTCCACCAGAGGTTCATCGCCAGCTCGGAGAGGCCTTCGATGCGGACGGGGAGGTACGGAATGCGCGTGGGCTGGGTCGTCATCCGGACAACATAGCGAGGCGTCGGGCGGGGGGGCAGTCTCGTCCGCGGGTGTCAAAAGCCAATACGGCGACGTGACGCGCAAGGTGACTGGATCGTGCAAACTGGTGCGCCGTTGACCGGCATGGTCGTAGCCGGAGGGAGTGTGTGCGGTTATTCACCACGAAGACACGAAGACCACGAAGCCCACGAAGAAAACGCGTTCTGGTGGGGTGTTTGTCGCGGCGGGTCAAAGGCAGCCGCCTGACAGCGTCGCTCAGCGGACCAGCTTCTTGAACCGGATCCGGTGCGGCTGGTCGGCCGAGGTGCCCTTCCGCTTGTGATAGTCGGCCGAGTAGTCGGCGTAGTTCCCCTCGTACCAGACCACTTCGCTGTCGCCCTCGAAGGCCAGGATATGGGTCGCGATGCGGTCGAGGAACCAGCGGTCGTGGCTGATCACCACCGCGCACCCGGCGAACCCCAGCAGCGCGTCCTCCAACGCCCGGAGCGTGTCGACGTCGAGGTCGTTGGTCGGCTCGTCGAGCAGCAGGAGATTGCCTCCGCTCTTGAGCAGCTTGGCCAGGTGCAGCCGGTTCCGCTCGCCGCCGGAGAGGGTGCCGACCTTCTTCTGCTGATCGCTGCCGCGGAAGTTGAACCCGGCCGCGTAGGCCCGGGCGTTCACGCTGCGCTTGCCGAATTGCAGGGTGTCCTGGCCGTCGGAGATTTCCTGATAGACCGTGTTGTCCGGGTCGAGCGCGTCCCGGCTCTGGTCCACGTAGGCGATCTGCACCGTCGACCCCACGGTGAGCGAGCCCCCGTCGGGCTGCTCCTGGCCGGTGATCATCCGGAAGAGCGTGGTTTTGCCCGCGCCGTTGGGGCCGATCACCCCCACGATGCCGCCGCGGGGCAGGGCGAAATTGAGATCTTCGATCAGCAGCCGGTCGCCGTATCCTTTGCTCAGATTCCTGGCGACCACGACCTCGTCGCCCAGACGCTCGGGCACCGGGATCAGGATCTCGGCGCTGCCCTCGGTCTGCCGCGCCGCCTCTTCCCGCAGCTCCTCGTAGCGGGTGATGCGCGCCTTGTTCTTGGCCTGCCGGGCCCGCGGGGCCAGCCGCACCCACTCGAGCTCGCGCTGCAGGGTCTTCTGCCGGGCCGAGGCCTGCTTTTCCTCGGTGGCGAGCCGGCGCTCCTTCTGCTCCAGCCAGGAGGAGTAGTTCCCCTCCCAGGGGATCCCGGCGCCCTGATACAGCTCGAGGATCCAGCCGGCCACATTGTCGAGGAAGTAGCGGTCGTGGGTCACGGCGACCACCGTGCCGGGGAACTGCGCCAGGAATCGCTCCAGCCACCAGACGCTTTCGGCGTCGAGGTGGTTGGTCGGCTCGTCGAGGAGGAGCATGTCGGGCTGTTCCAGCAGCACCCGGCAGAGCGCCACCCGGCGGCGCTCGCCGCCGGACAGCCTGGTGACGTCCGCGTCACCCGGCGGGAGGCGAAGCGCGTCCATCGCGATGTCGACCTTGTGGTCCAGCTCCCAGAGGCCGAGCGCGTCGATCCGCTCCTGCAGGTTGCCCTGCTTCTCCAGCAGCCGCGTCATCTCGTCGTCGTCCATCGGCTCGGCGAAGCGGGCGCTGATCTCCTCGAACTGCCGGAGCATGCCGCGCTGCTCGGCCACGGCCTCCTCCACGTTGCCGCGCACGTCCTTGGCCGGATCCAGCTGCGGCTCCTGAGGGAGATAGCCGATCCTGGTGCCCGGAAGCGGGCGCGCGTCACCCAGAAAGTCCTTGTCCACCCCGGCCATGATCCGGAGCAGGCTGGATTTCCCGGCGCCGTTGGCGCCCAGGACGCCGATCTTGGCGCCGGGGAAGAAGGAGAGATAGATCCCCTTGAGGATCTCGCGGGAGGGGGGCACGACCTTCCGGAGGTCGCGCATCGTGAAGATGTATTCGCCGGCCATAGGCGGGGGAAGATAAGAAGAAAGGGCGCCCCAGCGGGAGCGCCCTCGGGACGACGGGATGGCCGACGATCAGCTCATGTGACGGCTGACCAGCTTGGTCATGTCGAACATGGAGACCTGGCTCTTGCCGCCGAACACCGGACGGAGCTTGTCGTCGGCGTTGATGGCGCGACGGTTCCGGGCGTCCTGCAGGCCGTTCCGCTTGATGTAGGCCCAGAGCTTCTTGGTGATCTCGGTCCGCGGCATGGCGCTGTTGCCGATGACCGCGCCCAGCGCCGCGTCGGGCTGCATCGGCTTCATGAACGCCGCGCTCGGCGTGCGCTTCTTGCCGGACTTCTTGGCGGACTTGCGGGCGGTGGTCTTACGGGCGGGCTTCCGGGCGGACTTCTTGGCGGACTTCTTGGCGCTCTTCTTCTTGGTGGCCATCGCGTGTCTCCCAGTGTGGGTGAGGACTCTGCGTGCCGCGCTACCTGCGGAACTCCCGAGACAACAGTACATACCGGGGGCTGAGTTTCCAAGAGGGAAAATGCGGTTTTCCGAGGGAAAACGGCCGTTTTCCTCCGAAAAAGGCAGATTTTCCCCCGGAAAACGCCCTTTTCCCCTCGGGAGCGGGCTATTTTTCCCTCTGAACGCGCCGGCCGCCGGCCGGCACCTCGCTCCTCGTACCGGGTCTTCGCCATGCCGTCCGTCTCCCTCCGCTCTCGCGCCGCCGCACTCCTCGCGCCACTGATTTTCCTGCTCGCCGCCCGGCCGGCCCCCGAGCCTCGTCGCCCGGCGTGCGCCGACGACAACGGCGGCCTGGTGCTCGCCGAAGGGCTCTGCGCCGTGGTGGTGGCGAGCGACGCGGGTGGCGTTCGCCAGCTCACCGTGGGACCCGACGGCGCGCTCTATGCCGCGCTGGCTCGCGGCGGGGCCGGCGTCCTCGCCCTGCGCGACCGGGACGGCGACGGCAAGCCCGAGGAGCGGGAGACGTTCGGCCCCGGTGGCGCGAACGACGTCGCGCTGCACGAGGGATACCTCTACCTGGCGCTGAACGATCGCGTTCTCCGCTGGAAGCTCACGCCGGGCCGCCTCGTCCCCGCGGGCGAGCCGGAGACCGTCGTGGCCGACCTGCCGGACGGCGGCGATCACCAGGCGAAGAGTCTCGCGTTCGGCCCGGGCACCACGATGTACGTGAACATCGCGTCCGCCACCAACAGCTGTCAGCGGATGAACCGGATGGCCGGCTCGCAGGGTCTCGATCCCTGCCGGGAGCTGGAGCGCCGCGCCGGGATCTGGGCCTTCGACGCCGTGCGGCAGCGCCAGCGCTTCGCCGACGGCCGCCGGGTCGCGACCGGCCTGCGCAACGCCAGCGCGCTGACCACCCAGCCGGGCACCGGCGCGATCTGGGCGGCGGTGCAGGGGCGCGATCAGCTGGGCGACAATTGGGGCTTTTCCGATCAGGCCAACGCGGAGAATCCGGCGGAGGAGCTGGTGCACGTGCAGCAAGGCGATGACTTCGGTTGGCCCTACTGCTACTTCAGCGTCACCTACGACAAGAAGGTGCTGGCCCCCGAGTACGGCGGCGATGGCCGCAAGATCGGCCGCTGCGCGGCCGCCAAGAATCCGGTGATCGCGTTCCCCGGCCACTGGGGGCCGCTCGCGCTCGCCTTCCACGATGGCGAGGGTCTGGGTCCGACGTTCCGGGACGGGCTCTTCGTCGCGTTCCACGGCTCCTGGAATCGCGCGCCGATGCCTCAGGCCGGGTACCGGGTCGTCTTCGCGCCCTTCGTCGATGGCAAGGCCACGGGGAAGTACATCACCGTCGCCAGCGGCAGGAATCCCACCGGGCTCCGCCCCAGCGGGCTCGCGGTAGCGGATGACGGATCGTTGTTCGTGGCGGCGGACGCGAACGGGAAGATCTGGAGGATCGTCCGGGCATCGTAAGAGGCTCCCGCTACCTCCCGAGCTCCTTCTCGACCTCCCGAAGATCCGCGCCGATCTCGACCGGCCGGTTGGCGCCCGGGGGCGGCGGCTCGGTGTCTCGATGGAACTGCAGCAGGGTACCGGGGTCCTTGAGCACGTGGCCGGTGAGCACGGCCACCACCCGATCCTGCGGACGGATCGTGCCCTGCGCGACGAGAGCCCGTACCCCGGCGACACTCGCGGCGCTCGCGGGCTCGCAACCCACTCCACAGGCGTCCACCGCGGCCTTGGCCGACAGGATCGCCTGGTCGTCCACCGCCAGCACCACGCCGTCGGTCTCCCGGATCGCCCGCACCGCGCGCTGGTAGGACGCGGGGTCGCCGATCCGGATCGCGGTCGCCACCGTCTCGGCGCGTACCGCGTATCGATGGGCGAATCCCTCGGCGAAGCTGCGCGCGAACGGCGCCGCGCCCGACGCCTGCACGGCGGCGAGCCGAGGAAGGCGAGGGATCAGTCCCCAGGCGTGGGCCTCGTGCAGCGCCTTCCCGAACGCGGCGGTGTTCCCCAGGTTGCCCGCCGGTAGCACGATCCAGTCCGGCGGATCCCAGCCGAGCTGCTGCAGCAGCTCGAGCACGATCGTCTTCTGCCCCTCCAGCCGGAACGGATTGATCGAGTTGAGGAGGTAGACACCGAGCTTCACGCTCGCCTCTTCCACCAGCCGGAGGCAATCGTCGAAGTCTCCCCGGACCAGCAGCGTCCGCGCGCCGTAGGCGAGCGACTGGGCCAGCTTCCCCAACGCGACGTTGCCGGCCGGGACCAGCACCAGCGCGGGGATGCCGGCCTGCGCGGCGTAGGCCGCCAGCGAGGCCGACGTGTTGCCGGTGGACGCGCAGGCGACGGCGGCCGCGCCGAGGCGCACGGCCTGGGTCACGCCGACCGTCATGCCCCGATCCTTGAACGAGCCGGTCGGGTTGTGGCCCTCGTGCTTGAGCAGCAGCCGGCCGAGGCCGGTGTAGCGGTCCAGCGCCTCGCGATGGAGCAGGGGCGTGTTCCCCTCGGGATGGGACACCACGCGCTCGGCGCCGGGGAGCACGACGTCGCGGAAGCGCCAGACGCCCGAGGCGGGCGCGTCCAGCCCTCGGCGCTGGCGGGTGTTGAAGCGCTCGATGAGCTGGTCGCGGGTCAGGTCGGGCGCGCGATGCTGCAGCTCCAGAAGGCCGCCGCACACCGGGCAGCGGGGGCGGGCATCGTTCACCGGCAGCTCGTTGCCGCATTCCCCGCAGGCCTGCCAGGTAGGCGGCCGATCGGTGCGGAACTTCACGCCCGCCTCGATGGATCATCGGTGAGCCGCGCACCTCGCCGATCGACCGCGCCCACGACCGACTCCGCCCGCCGACCACCGGCTGCGTGGGACGCCACCATGGCCGCCGCCACTCGCTCGGCCCGCTCGCGACCCCGTGCCAGGGCGAACGCGGTCGGACCGCTGCCCGAGATCGAGCTCCCCAGTGCGCCGGCCTCGAGCGCGGCCGCCTTGGCCTCGACGAAGCCCGGCAGGAGCCCGGCGCGCGCGGGCTCCGCGATCCGGTCGTCGATCGCGCGGCCCAGCAGCTCGTAGTCGCCCGCCGCGAGCGCCGCGACCATCGCCGCTACCTGGGCTGCCTGGTGCAGGGCCACCGCCCGCGGCACGTCCCGGGGGAGGACGGCCCGGGCGTCGGCGGTGCGCATCCGCTGGTCCGGCCGCACCAGGACGACGAACAGCTCCGACGGCACGGGGAGCTGCACCAGGTCGAGCGGATCCACCGCGCGCAGCAGCACGATGCCGCCGAGCAGCGCCGGCGCCACGTTGTCCGCGTGCCGGCCCGCCACCGCCTCCTCGGCGTCGAGACACGCCTCGATCAGCGCCTCACGTTCGAGGGGGGAGCCCAGCAGCGCGTTGGTGGCGACGGCGCCCGCGACCGCCGAGGCGGCGCTCCCGCCCTGGCCGCCGGCGAGGGGAAGTCCCTTCCGGACCCGAAGGCCGATGCCGCGCTCGGGCGTGACGCCTGCCCGGCGCAGCACCGCCAGCGCGGCCAGCCCCGACGCGTGCCGCTCGGCGTCGGCCGGCAGCTCCGGGTGGCCGGCCTCGAGGATCCGCACGCCCCGGCCGTCGGTCCACTCCGCTCGTACCTCGTCGCCGGGGCCTTCGACGGCGAGCCCCACGATGTCGAGCCCCGGGCCTACGTTCCCCACGCTCGCCGGGGCGAAGGCGGTCACCGCGGCGGGGCCGCTCACGCGCCCGCCAGCCGCAGGATGTCGTTGAGCACCCCGGCGGCCGTGACTTCGGCGCCCGCGCCGGGCCCGCGGATGACCAGCGGGTTGGCCTTGTAGCGCGCCGTGGTGAACACCAGCTGGTTGTCCGAGCCCCTGATGGACGCGAGCGGACTCCCCACCGGCACCGGCCGGAGCCCGACGGCGATCCGGCTCGGTGTCACCGTGGCGACGTAGCGGAGCACGGAGCCCTGGGCCCGGGCCGCGTCCACCCGCCGCTTCCACCCGGCGTCGAGCTCCTCCAGGCGCTCGAGGAACTCGGCCAGCGGAATGGCTCGGGCCCACTTGGGCACCAGCGACTCCACCGACGCGCGGCCGAGCTCGCCGCGGTAGCCCAGCAGCCGCGCCAGGATCAGCGCCTTCCGTCCGACGTCCATGCCGGAGAGATCCTCCCGCGGGTCGGGCTCGGTGTAGCCCAGCCGCATCGCCGAGCGCACCGCGCGGGAGAATGGCGTCCCGTCGCCGACCTCGCTCAGCACGTAGCCGAGCGTGCCGGAGAGGAGACCCTCGATCCGCTCCACCCGGTCCCCCGACTCGGTGAGCTTGTGGTAGGTGTCGATGATCGGCAGCCCAGCGCCCACGGTGGCCTCGTGCAGGATGCGGCGGCCGCGCGCGCGGGCCGTCTGCCAGAGCGCTTCGCTGGCCCCGCGCCGCCCGGAGATCGGCCGCTTGTTGGCCAGCACCAGGTCCATTCCGTGCAGCAATGCCGTCTCCAGCGCGGCCGACGTGTCGTCCGCGGTGAGGTCCACCACGACTGGTCGGGTGAGGGCGTAGCCGGCCACGTGCGCGATGGCTTCCTCCGCCGAGCCGGCGTGCCCCTTGGGCGCCGACGCGAGCGCTTTGCCGCGCCGCTTGTCCTTGGCCAGCGTGGCGAGTCGCTTGGGCGCGAGCCCCTGCGGATCGAACACATACCCGGAGCGATCGATCACCGCCGCCACCTTGAGCGACAGCGCCGGCCGGCGCACCCGCGCGATGAGGTCGGCCAGGGTACGGCCGATCTGCCCGAAGCCGAGCAGGATCACCTCCATCCGCTCGGGGCGGATCACCGCGCCGCCCGCGATGCGGGAGAGCTGGAAGGCCGCGTGAATCCGCCGCTGCGCCTCGGCGGCCTCCCGGCCCTCGACCACGACCGAGATGTTGAGCTCCGAGCTGCCCTGGGCGATCGCCACCACGTTGATCCCGCCGGCAGCGAGCGCGGCGAACACTCCGGCCGCGATTCCCGGTGTGCCGTGCATGCCGAGGCCCACGATGGCGACCGTCGCCATGCCCGGACTCGACTCGACCCCGTCGATCTCCCCGCGGGCGATCTCGTCCTTGAACTCGCGGGTGAGGCTTTCCCGCGCATCGGCGGCGAGCGATTCGGGCACGCTGAAGCAGATCGAGTGCTCCGAGCTGGCCTGGGAAATGAGCGAGACGGAGATCTGCCTGGCGTGGAGCGCATCGAAGGTGCGGGCGGCGATCCCGGGCACTCCCAGCATGCCGTTCCCGGTGACCGTGATGAGCGATTGGCCGCCGGCCGCGGTCAGTGCCTTGACCGGGTTTCGGCCGGCGCCCACCCGCTCGGACACTTCGGTGCCGGGCGCGTCCGGGTCGGCAAAGGGCCTCACGATCACCGCGGTGCGCCGCCCCGCGATCGGGATCAGCGCCCGCGGGTGAAGCACCTTGGCGCCGTAGTAGGCCAGCTCGGCCGCTTCGCGGGCGTGGAGCTGAGGGATGACCCGGGCGTCGGGCACCACCCGGGGGTCGGCGGTGAGCAGGCCGGGGACGTCTTTCCAGAGTGAGACCCGCCGGGCGCCGAGGGCGCGGCCCAGCAGGGTGGCGGTGAGATCGGAGCCGCCCCGGCCCAGCGTCGTCACCGCGCCGTCGGCGGCTGCGCCGATGTAGCCGGGGACCACGGGGATGATGCCGCGCTCGAGCAGCGGTCCCAGCGCCCGCTGCACGCTCCGGTCGGTGCGCGGGTAATCGGGCGAGGCGCGGCCGAAGGCAGCATCCGTGTGGATGAGGTCGGTCGCTTCGATGTAGCGGGCGCGCGTGCCGCCGGCTTCGAGCGCCGCCGCGACAATCGCGGCGCTGAGCCGCTCGCCGCGGCTGAGGATGTAGTCGCTGGTGCGCGGGGTCAGCTCGCGCAGGAGCCGGAGCCCTTCGGCGAGCGCCTCCAGCTCGGCGAAGCGCGCGGTGATGACCGCCAGGACGTCCGCCCGCAGCCGGCCGCCGGGGAGCAGCGCCCGCGCCACCTCCGCGTGGCGGAGGCGCAGGCGGGCGATGAGAGGCGCGACGGCGCGTGCGTCGCCGCTTCCGGCCTGCTGGGCCACGGCCACGAGCGCGTCGGTCGTCCCCGCCATCGCGGAGACGACCACGACGGTCGGCTCGGCCCGATGGCGGCGGATGATGTCGACGGCGTGGCGGACGGCGGCGGAATCGGCCAGCGACGCGCCGCCGAACTTGTGCACCTGCGGTGCTCGGCGGGCTCGGGGCATGAGACAATATAGCCGTCGATGGCGGAGTAGCCGGGAAGGGGAAAGGGGAAAGGCGAAGGGGGAAGGGTGTCCGCGATGAGCCTTTCGCATGCCCCCTTCCACCTTCCCCTTTCCCCCTTCACCTTTCTCCCGCTTCGCTTTTCGCTCTTCGCTTTTCGCCCTTCAACCCGACTCCCGCATGCTCCTCCATCTCGTCCTGTCCGCGCTGTCGCTC
>DATEIR010000065.1:0-42392 GCA_035278885.1 Gemmatimonadales bacterium
GCTGATCGACGATTGACCGGCCCAGGCGGGAGGCGGACGTCGCGAAGCTCCCCGCAGAGCACGGGAAGCGCCCGAAGTTCGAGAGACCGCGCCCTAGACTGCCCAGGCATCCTCACCCCGAGGCAACCCGTGTCACCGACCTGCCGACCGATTGCAGCTCGGCTCGGCCGATCTGCCCTACCCACTGCTGGATTCGACCCTTCTCCGCCAGCGCCAGCGCCGCCACCACGGCGACCCCGCTGCCGAGGCGGCCGTGGCCCAGACCGCAGAGCACGCCGGTACCGAGCACGAGGAGCGCGGCGGTCTCGGTGGTTCCGTCCCGATCCCGCGTCTGGACCGAGGCGATGGCATAGGCGACCACCGCCAGGGCTGCGGCGCCGCCGATGAGGGTGCCCGCCATCCCTGCCCAGCCGATCGCCGCGGCCACCGCGCCGCCGATTCCCCCGACCAGGCCGAGCAGGAGGAAGGTCCGCACGCCGGCGAAGCGCGCCTGAGGGCCGGAAGCATGTCCCGACCACTCCCGCTCGATCCCCACCGCGAGGCCGGTCAGGCCCGCCGTGGCCAGACGGCCGGCGATATCGAGGTCGCTGAGCGCCAGGGCGATCATACACCGGGAACATGGCGGCCCCCGCGTGAACGATCGCCCCGGACGACCGTGAAGAACCCTTCACCGAAGCCCCACGACGATTTCATCTCCAGCCACCTAGACTCCGCCCGTGCGACCAAGCTCCCTGACATCTGTCCTCGCATCCGGAGAGTACCGCGTGTCCGATCGCAGCGTGTCGACCACCAGCAAGAGCCGGCGGGATTTCCTCCGCAAGGGCGCGGCGGCCGCCATCGCGCTGCCGGCGATCACTACGTTGGCATCCTGTAGCGACACGAAAGCCGCCGCGCCGGCCGCGGCCGCCCAGGCTTCGGCAGCGCCTCCCCCGCCCGAGCCGACCCCACGGCAGAAGGCCGACGCGATGGACGCGATGCACGAGAAGGGCGTCAAGGCGTTTCCGGCCAAGACCGAAGGCAAGGGCAATCAGGTACTGAAGCCTCGGCTGGAGGGCGGCGTGAAGGTGTTCGAGCTGACGGCGGAGGAGATCGAGTGGGAGGTCGAGCCCGGCCGGCGGGTAAAGGCGTGGGCCTACAACCGCCAGGTGCCGGGCCCGCAGATCCGGGTGCGGGAGGGTGACCGGGTGCGGGTCGTCCTGCTGAACAAGCTCTCGCAGTCCACCTCGATCCACTTCCACGGACTCGAGCTGCCCAACGACATGGATGGGGTGCCCTTCATCACCCAGCCGCCGGTGAAGCCGGGGGAGAGCTTCACCTACGAGTTCACCGTGCCGAACGCGGGCTCGCACATGTACCACTCCCACCACAATGCCGCCATTCAGGTGGGCAACGGCCTGCTGGGCGCTTTCATCGTCGAGCCCAAGCGGCCGCTGGCGACGCACCGGGCCGACGTGGACTACGTGATGGTGCTGAACGACGGAGCCCACGGGTACACCCTCAACGGCAAGGGCTTCCCCGCCACCGAGCCGGTCGTCTGCAAGCAGGGCCAGACCGTGCGGATCCGGTTCATGAACGAGGGGATGATGATCCACCCGATGCACCTGCACGGGATGCACATGACGGTGATCGCCAAGGACGGGTGGGACCAGCCGGCGCCGTGGAAGTGCGATACCCTGAACGTGGCACCGGGCGAGCGGTGGGACGTGCTGGTGAAGGGCACCAACCCGGGCACCTGGGCCTTCCACTGCCACATCCTGCCGCACGCCGAATCGGAGCACGGGATGTTCGGGATGGTGACGGCGCTGGTGGTGCAGAAGGCCGGGGTGGCGTAGCTCGGGGCGGAAGAAGGAGCCCCCGGTCCGGATGTACCGGATCGGGGGTCTTCGACGTCCGGCCTCGGCGGCCGGCCGCGGCGGTCTCGCGGGGTTCAGCCGCCGAGGAGCACCTCGTCATACGTGATGGTCTCGAACAGGCCCCGCGACTCGGGCGGCACGTCGCCCCAGCGCACCGGCCCGAGGGCATCCTCCACCTCGCGGCACCAGTACTCGATCGCCGCGGCGAGCGTCCTCGTCAGCGAGGCGAACTCCGCGTCGCACTGGCAGAGTCCGACGCGATAGGGCAGTCCGTCGAGCAGCTGGGTGATCAGCTCGCCGCCGGCCCAGAGGTGACCCGCCTGGGCCGGGGTCAGCCGGATGTGCAGACTGAACGCCGCTCGCCGTTCGCGCTGGAATCGGCGCCGAAACCCGCCCTGCAGGTACTCCAGCGCCCGCCAGCGCCGCCAGATTCCCGCCCCTTCCGCGCGCGCCGGATCGAGCACCCCGCGGACCTCCTCGCGCCACTGGTCGTGCAGCCCGGCCAGGTAGGGGCGCATCGGCACCTCGATGGAGGGCGGGCTGTCGATCTCGGGATGGGCGACGGTGGTCATCTGCGGCCTCCACGGCTCCAGGGTCGCTTCACCCTAGCGGCGACGGGATGAAGAGATCATGAAACCGGGACGAAACGGCGCGAGTAAGCCTCGCTTCACCCCGCGCTCAGCGCCCCTTCATGTCGGGCACGCTACCGTGATGGGCACGTGGCGACGGAAGTCGCCGGGAGGTGCCCATGTTCGACGTGCTCCTCGTTTCAGGCCCGTCCCGCCGGCGGACGCCGCAGTGGGCGATAGGCTCCCTGTGCATTCACGCCCTGATCGTGGGGGCGGTGATCGAGACCACCCGTGCCTCGCTCGACACTCCCCGAAGCCCGGTGGCGGACACCACGCTGGTCTTCCTCCGGCGCCTGGCACCGGCACCGACGCAACCGGAGACTCCGCCGGAGGAGCGGGTAGAGACGCGGCCGGTCGTCCCCGTCCCGGCGCCGCCGAAGGGATTTCAAACCGTCGTGCCCCCCAAGGACATCCCCACGACGATCCCGCCCATCGACCTGACCACGAAGGTGCTGGACCCGCGGGACTTTACGGGGCGCGGGGTGGAAGGCGGGGTGGCCCGGGGCGTAGTCGGCGGCGTCGGCAAGGTGGAGCCCGCCGCCGAGGAGATCTATACCGTCGCCACGTCGGAGCCCGGCTTCGCTCCGGCGGCGCTGATCTCGCAGCCCGCGCCGCGGTATCCGCCGGTCCTGCAGCAGATCGGCTTGTCAGGAAGGGTGGTGCTGCAGTTCGTCGTGGACACCACGGGACACGTGGAGCTGCCGTCGATCCACGTGATCGAGAGCACGCACGAGGGCTTCGAGCCGCCGGCGCGCGAGGTGGTCGCGGCTGCGATCTTCCATCCGGCCCGGCTCGGGTCGCGACCGGTCCGGCAGCTGGCGCAGCAGGGGGTGAGGTTCGAGGTCAGGCAGTAGAGCGCGCGGCGCTTTCACTCAGGCTTCAGGCTCGTCTCATGGCTCGGATGCTATTTTGCGCCCGCACCATCAACCAGGAGAGGTCATGCGAGTTGCACTGCGGTCCCCCATGGTGGGGAAACTGGGCGAGGAGTTCGATCGGGTCTTCGATCGGCTGCTGGTCCCCCGGTTCCTGACGGAGCCGCTCGTTCCGCCGTTCCCGTTCGAGACCACGGGCGCGGAGTGGATGCCGGTGATGGACATGCTCGAGACCCCGGCGGAGTACATCGTGCGTCTCGAGGTCCCCGGCTTCCACAAGGAGAATCTGGACATCAGCCTCACCGGTGAGCTGCTGACCATCACCGGGACGAGGGTGATCGCTCCGGAGGTCGATGGGGAAGGCTACCTGGTGAAGGAGCGGGCCTACGGGAAGTTCGTCCGGACGATCCGCCTGCCGGCGCCGGTGGTCGAGGAAAAGGTGACGGCCGAGTATCGGGATGGCGTGCTGGTGCTGCATCTCGCGAAGGAGATCGCGGTGCCGGCCACGAAGGTCCTGATCAAGTAGCGGCCGCGGCAGTCCCTCAGCGCCCCGGGTTCCCACCCGGGTTTTTTTCGCCCTTGGGCCTCTCGTGAACATCTCTTCACAGGGCGTTCACCCGGGCCTCACCGCCGCCCTCCAGATTCGACGCCATGACGACCCGTCAGCGCGATGCGCTCAAGGCGTGGTTTCTCGGCCCCCAGGCCGAGAACGCGGAGCTGCTCGAGCGTCTCGTCGTGGAGGCGCTCAGGGACCACGTGTTCTGGCGGCGCAATTACCGTCCCGGGGACGGCAGCGCCATCCGGGAGATCGACAAGCGGCAGGAGGGCTACGAGGAGAGCGTCGCGGCATTGACCCAGGCGCTGATGGGATTGCTGGCCGAGCTCAAGCGCGACGTCCCCTTCTTCAGCGGCCGGTACAAGGGGCACATGATCGGGGAGCAGACGATCGCAGCGCAGATCGGCTACTTCGCGACCATGCTGTACAATCCCAACAACATCGCCTTCGAGATCTCGCCGGTCACCACCCGACTGGAGCTGGAGGTCTCGTCGCAGCTCGCCCGGATGATCGGCTACGATCCGACACGCCACTGGGGGCACCTCACCTCGGGCGGTACCATCGCCAACTTCGAGGCGCTCTGGCTGGCCCGGGGAGTGCGTTACCTCCCGGTCGCGGCCGCCGGTGCCGCCGCCGAACTCGGGCTCACCCTGTGGGTGCGACTGCCGGGCGGAGGCACCGCGCCGTTGGCCGAGCTGCCGTTGTGGGAGCTGCTCAATGTGGGCAACGGGAGCGCGCTCGACCTGTGGGATCGCCTCTGGCAGTCGGCGCCTGCGGCGGACGTCCGGCGGGCGTTGGGCAATCACTCCCTCGCCGACATCGGCTACCAGGAGTACAGCCGACGACTGGCCGTTGGCTTTGGGGACCCGCTCCCCGCCGGCGTGGTGCTGGTCGCCGCCACGGCGCACTATTCGTGGGAAAAGATCGTGCGGGCGCTCGGAATCGGGTCGAACCAGCTGGTGCCCGTGCCGCTGGATCGCCGCTTCCGCATGGATCCTGACGCGCTGTGGGAGCGGCTCAGCGGCCTGGCTCACCGTCGCCAGCCGACCCTGGCGCTGGTGAGCGTGTGCGGCAGCACCGAAGAGAGCGCGGTCGACCGGCTCGACCAGGTGCTGGAGGTCCGGACCCGCGCCGAAGTAGAGCTCGGCAGCACCTTCCACCTGCACTCCGATGCCTGCTATGGCGGCTATGCGGCGGCGGTCCTCCGGCAGGCGGACGGAGGGCACCGGTCGGCCGCGCAGGTGCGGGAGGCGGTCGGCGCCGACTGGCCGTCGGACGACTGGGCCCGGGCGATCGGTGCGCTCGGCGAGGCGGACTCGGTGACCGTGGATCCGCACAAGATGGGATACGTCCCCTACGCCGCCGGAGCCATCCTGGTGCGGGACGGCCGCACGCGCCATCTGGTCGCGACGGATCCACCGTATCTCTCCCCCGCCGAGCGCGGGAGGGCGGAGCTCGAGCCATTTCTGGGGCGCTACATCCTCGAGGGCTCCAAGCCGGGCGCCTCCGCCGCGGCGGTCTGGTTGAGCCACAAGGTCATTCCGCCGGACGAGCGCGGGTACGGCTACCTCGTCGAGCGCACCGTCGCCGGGGCGCGCCGCCTGCACGCCGCCCTGGCGGCCGCGGATCTCTCGCCGTTTCGCGTCGTCATGCTGCCGCTCCCCGACATCAACATCGTCTGCTATCTCCTCTGCCATCCGTCGTTGACGACTCTCCAGGCGGTCAACCAGCTCAACGAGCGGGTGTATGGCCGTCTCAGCTTGGCGGGCCCAGGCGAGGTGCCGGAATACATCATCACCCGGACCCGGCTGCAAAGCCCGGCGTACGATGGCGCGATCGGCCCGATCCTGGCGGCGCTGGGAATAGGCTCGGTGGAGGACTGGAAGGCCGGGGGGAGCGGGGGGCTGGTCGTGCTCCGCTCGACCATCATGGACCCGTTCCTCGCGGCCGAGGCCCCCGCCCCGGATCACGTCGGGGGCCTGATCGCGGCGCTACGCCGCGCCGGGGCCGCGGCGCTGGGATCGGAAGACGACTTCACCCACGATTCACACTGGGCTCACCAGGACCGTCCTACCATGGGTCCATCACTCACGGGGAGGGTGTCATGAAAGTCGCCGAGCTGATGCAACCCAAGGTGAAGACCGTGGGAAGCAACGCGACCGTCGCGGAGGCGATCGTCTCGCTGGCCGATGGCCACATTTCCGGCATGCCGGTCGTGGACGGCGCGGGCAAGGTGATCGGCATCGTCTCGGCGACCGACCTGCTGACAGCCGAGGCCGAAGCCGGCGATCCGACGGCGCGGCAGGCGCTGTTCGAGAACACCCCGGTGCGGGACATCATGACCCCGCGCCCCTACACGATCGCGCCGGAGGAGGACGTCCGGGAAGCGGCGTGCCAGATGCTGTACGCCGACGTGCATCGTCTCTTCGTTGCCGAGGGCGACAAGGTCGTCGGCATCATCACCACGACGGACATCGTCCGCGCGGTCGCCACCGGCAAGCTGTGAGGAACCGACCCCTCTCGAGCGCTAGATTCCCACGATGATCGAACGTGGTGGGAAGACGGCGCTCGAGAGGGGTAGATGCTGACCCGGATACGCGCCTTCCTCGCGCGGCGGCGCGCGACGCTGACCCCCATTCTCAACCTCATGCTGTTCGCCCTCGCGATCTGGGTGGTGAACCGCGTGCTGGCGGAGTATCGGTACGACGAGATCGTGCAGGCCCTGTCGGCGGTTCCCGTCGGCACGGTCGGGCTCGCCCTCGTCGTCAGCGCCGTCGCCTACCTGGCCCTGGTGGGCTACGACTATCTCGCCTTCTGCTTCGCCGGTCACCCGCTGCCGCTCAAGTCCATGCTGATCCCGTCCTTTGTCGCCTGGGCGGTCGGCAACACCGCCCCCGCGTCGGTGCTCACCGGCGGCGGCGTCCGCTATCGCCTGTACGCCGGCCTCGGGCTCACTCCCGCGGAAGCCGCGGTGGTGGCGGCCTTCAACGTGGTGACCTACGTGGTCGGACTGCTGGCGCTGGTGGGACTGGTGCTGCTGTTCCACCCCTCCACCGGGATGCTGGCCGGCAGCTGGCTGGCGCTCTCCGGGCGATCGGTCGGCGTGGCGCTCCTCCTGGCGGTCGCCGGCTACCTGCTGGCCACCCGCCTGCGGCGGACACCGGTCCGGGTGCTCCGCTGGCAGTTCCGCCTGCCTTCGTTCCGGCTCGCCCTGGGCCAATTGGGCATGTCGTCACTCGACTGGCTGCTCTCGTCGGGGGCGCTGTACGTCCTCCTGGCCCCCTTGGGAGTGCCCTACCTCGACTTCCTGGGAGCCTTCCTCATTGCGCAGATGGCCACCCAGCTCCTGCCGCTCCCGGGGGGCATCGGCGTGTTCGAGGCCGTGGTGCTCGTGCTCCGGCCGCACGGCGCCGCGGCGCCGGCCGTCCTGGCCGCCCTGCTGCTCTATCGCGTGACGTACTACCTGCTGCCACTGCTCGCAGCCGGCGTCCTGATCGCCGTCCGGGAGGTGATCGGAGCCCACCGCCAGGCCAAGCCGCTGGAGGCGCTGCTCGAAGGGGTGACCAGCCTGGCGCCGCACGCGCTCGCTTTCGTGACGTTTCTGTCCGGTGCCGTCCTCCTGCTCACCGGCGCCGTGCCCACCGACCTCCGCCGACTGGCGTGGCTGGGTGAGCTGCTGCCCCTCGCCGCCATCGAAGTCTCGAACTTTCTGGCCAGCGTGGTCGGGGCGGTGCTCCTCATTCTGGCCTGGGGACTCGAGCGCCGAGCCCGGCTCGCCTATCGGCTGGCCCAGGTGCTCTTCAGCGTGGGAATCGTGCTGGCCCTGCTCCGCTCGGCCAACCTCATGGTGGCCCTGTTGCTGGGCATAGCCCTGGTGATCCTGCATGCCGCGGCGGGCGAATTCCCCCAGACGGTGTCGCTGCTGGACGAGCCGTTCACCGCCGGCTGGCGACTCGCGATCGCCACGGTGCTCGGGCTCACCCTCTGGCTCGGTCTGTTTGCCTATCGGCACGAGGCGTATACCGGGCAGCTCTGGTGGCGTTTCGCGTTGAACGGCGACGCGCCGCGCTTCCTCCGGGCATCGGTGGGGATGAGCATCGTCGTGCTGCTCTTCGTGCTCGGCCGCCTGCTGGGGCACCGGACCGCTCCGGCGGCCCCGAAGGCAAGCATCGAGGGCTGACGAACCCGGGACTGGACCAAGGTCCAATGGTGGGCCGGACCGGTGCGGTGGCAGCTTGGAGTCGACTCCGCCCCGAATGCTGCCAATGGCCGAACCCCCCGTGGCGACTGGTGCTCACGGCACCGCGTCGCGCCGCCCAGGCGCTCGCTCCGGTCTGGCGTTGCTGCTGCTCGCCCTCCTCGGGCCGGCAGGGGCCGTCCATGCCCAGGCCATCAAGTGGCAGAGCAAGGACAGTGTCGCCGGTGGCCCGCATTACGAGGCCTACTTCGGCGCGACCGTCCGGTTCAACGCCTCGCTGGATGATTACGGCCTCCAGGGCAGCTACACGTTCAATCCCGTGAACATCGATACCCTCTTCCCGGTCGACCGCGACGACAACCTGCTCTCGTTCGACCTGAGACAGACCCGGATCAAGTTCGGCGGTACGGTCCGGTATGAGGGGTTCGGCGCCGTCGAGACCTACGTGGAAACCGATTTCGTCGGCCCGAGCGGCCAGACCACCCTCCGCCTGCGGAAGGCGTGGGTGGACTTCAAGGGGGTGCGGATCGGGCAAGAGACCACGACCTTCGGGGTGCAGCAGGGGTCGTCGCCGACGACCGCGGACTTCGACGGGCCACCTACTGGAGTGACCACGCGAAGCGGGATGATCCGCTATGCCAGAAAACTCGAGTCGGGCCTGCAGGTGATGGCCTCCCTCGAGACACCCAAAGTGGACGTTGCCTACCTCGAGTTCTTCGCCCCGGACGTCCGGGCGACCGACCAGCGGCTTCCCGATCTGGCCGTCAACGCGTCGAAGGCCGGTGATTGGGGGTACGTCTCTCTCTCCGGGCTGGTGCGGGAGATCCGGTTCCGCAGCACGACGAGCGGGGTGAGCGAGGCGCACGGGGCCGTGGGGTATGGCGCCAACCTGGTGGGCGGGCTCCGGCTGTTCAAGTCGGAGGCGAAGGCGGATGTCCTGTACTACCAGCTCGTCGCCGGGCAGGGGCTGGGCCGATATCTGGTCTCGCTCACCGGTCAGAACGCCGATGCCCTTCCCGACCCTGCGACCGGGGAGCTGAACGCCGTCCCGGCCTACGGCGGATACGTCGCCTACGAGCGCCGCTGGAGTCCCCGATTCTTCAGCACGCTCATCGGCGCCGGCAACATCCTCAAGAATGAGGTCGATCCGACGCGAGCCGATGAGTTCAGGACCACCGCCGTCATGTTCAACAGCTTCTACCAGCCGATCAAGACCATGAAGATCGGCGGCGAGATCGACTGGGGGCGGAAGCATACGACGACGGACATCGAGGCGGAGGCGCTCCGCTATTACCTCGTCGTCCACTACGACCTGTAGGGAGTCGGTCCGCGGGCGTTGCGGCCTGCGCCCGCGGATTGCGGCACCGAAGGGCGGGTCATAGTTTTTTCTCGACCCCATCAATGCCGCACGCGGATCGGACTCGGCTCCTCACCGATACGCGCTCCATGAAGCACCGGTTGCCGTGTTCCACCAACCGCGCTCGCTCGGGGTACCCTCATGAATGATTTGCCGACCCTCGACCTCGGGACGCTGAGCCGCAGGCGCTGGCTGCAGCTGACCGCCGGCGGCTCGCTCGGCCTGGCGCTGGATGGCCTGATCGACGTGAAAGCCGCTCGGGCAGCGACCCACGATCTGAAGCTCGCCAACGTGACCGAGGTGACCACCTCCTGCAACTTCTGCTCCTGCGGCTGCGGCATGATCGCCTCGGTCCGCGAGGGCAAGCTGGTTTCCCTCGAAGGCGACTTCGATCACGTGGTGAACCGGGGGTCGCTCTGCGCCAAGGGCCTCTCGATGTTCCCGACCCACGCCTCGCCGCTGCGCAACAAGGTGCCCCGCTACCGCGCGCCGGGCAGCGACCATTGGGTGGACCTCACCTGGGACGACGCGATCGACAAGATCGCCCGGAAGCTCCGCAAGACGCGCGACGAGTCCTGGATCGCCACCGAAGAAGTCGGCGGGAAGACCGTCCCCGTGAACCGCACCGATGCGATCGCGTTCATGGGTGGAGCGCAGAACACCACCGAAGAGTGCTACCTCTTCCAGAAGGCCATGCGCCTGCTGGGCATGTCGTACGTCGAACATCAGGCTCGACTTTGACACAGCCCCACGGTCCCCGGTCTGGGGGCGTCGTTCGGCAGGGGCGCGATGACCAACCACTGGGCGGACATGCAGCACTCCAAGACGATCCTGGTGGAGGGCAGCAACGTCGCCGAGAATCACCCGATGGCGTTCAAGTGGATCCGCAAGGCGCAGGATGCCGGCGCGGTGCTGATCCACGTGGACCCGCGGTTCACCCGCACCTCGGCCGGCGCGGACATCTACGCGCGCATCCGGCCCGGGGCCGACCCGGCGTTTCTCAACACGGTCATCAACTACATCCTCGAGCACAAGCTGTACGATGAGGAGTACCTGAAGGACCACACCAACGCCCTGATGCTGGGCGACGCCGACTTCGAGTTCAAGGACGGCCTGTTCAGCGGCTACGACGAGGAGAAGCACAGCTACAACACGAAGACCTGGGGATACCAGCTCGGCGCCGACGGCAAGCCGCGCGTCGCCAAGAGCCTCGACGACCCGCGCACCATCTTTGCCCGGCTCAAGACCTTCTTCTCTCGCTACACCCTCGAGGCCGGTGAGCGGATCACCGGCATTCCGGCCGCGCAGATCCAGCAGATCGCCGACCAGATGGCCAAGGACCGGCCGTGCACCATCCTGTACGCGCTCGGGATGACCCAACACACCACGGCGGTCCAGGGCATCCGCGGGTTCACCATCCTGCAGCTGCTGCTGGGCAACATCGGCAAGCCGGGCGGCGGGGTGAACGCACTCCGCGGCGAGCCGAACGTCCAGGGTGCCTGCGACATGGGGGTGCTCAACAACTACCTCCCGGGCTACCTGAACAACCCCGACCATACCCAGCCCACCCTGGATGCGTTCACCGACAAGAACGGCACGTCCCGGCGCAAATACCTCGTCAACCTGCTGAAGGCGTGGTACGGCGAGTATGCCAAGCCGGAGAATGACTTCGGCTACGCGTGGCTGCCCAAACGCAGCGCGAAGAAAGACTATTCCTCCACCGGCATTTTCGAGAACGCGCTGGCCGGCGAGGTCAAGATGCTGTTCGTGGTCGGGCAGAACCCGGCGGTGAGCTCGCCCAACCTCAAGGTGGTGTTCGACGGGCTGGATAGTCTGGACATGCTGGTGGTGCAGGAAATCTGGGAGACCGAGACGGCCGCGTTCTGGAAGCGGCCGGGGGTGGACCCCACATCGATCAAGACCGAGGTCCTGCTGCTGCCGGCCGCCTTCTTCATGGAGAAGAACGGATCGATCGCGAACTCGGGCGGGATGGTGCAGTGGCGGTACAAGACGGTCCAGGCTCCGGGACAGGCCAAGACCGACGGCGAGATGGTGGACATGATCTTTCGCCGGGTCCGCGATCTCGTCGCCGGCTCGACCGAGCCGCGGGACGTCCTGATCCAGAAGGCGTTCTGGCAGTACGGGACCGCCGAGGATCTGCTGCGGGAGATCAACGGGCGGGTGTACCACACCGTGCCGGACACCGACCTCACGCAGGGCGACCTCGTGCGGCGCGTGGCCGACCTGCAACCCGACGGCTCGACATCGTCCGGGTGCTGGCTCTACGCCGGCGTGTTCAGCGGCGGGAAGAACCTCACCAAGCGCCGCGATTCCCGGCACGACCCGAGCGGACTGGGGCTCTATCCGGAGTTCGCCTGGACCTGGCCGAACAACATGCGGATCCTCTACAACCGGGCGTCCTGCGACCGGCACGGGAAGCCGTATCCCGGCTCGAAGCCCCTGGTCTGGTGGGACGAAGCGGCCGGCCGGTGGACCGGCCACGACGTGCCCGACGTGCCGAAGCCGACCGACGGCCCCGACACGCCCAACGGCCAGCGGGCATTCCACCTGAACGCCGAGGGCGTCGGGCGCCTCTTCGCGGCGGTCTACGAGGATCCGGATCCCAAGCATTCGGACCTGCCGCGCGATGCGAGCTACGTGCCCAAGGACGGACCGCTGCCCGAGATGTACGAGCCGGTCGAGAGTCCGTTCGAGAACTCGATGCACCCGAAACAGCGCACCAACCCGACGCTCAAGTATCCCCGGGTAGCGAGCCACCATCCGATCGGCACGGCGGACAAGTTCCCCCACGTGCTCATGACCTCGACCGTCGCCGAGCACTGGTGCTGCGGGTCGACCACGAGGAATGTGTCGTGGCTGACCGAGCTGGTGCCTGAAGCCGTCGTCGAAATTCCCGAGGGTCTCGCCCGCCGGCTGAAGGTGAAGACCGGCGACTGGGTCACCGTGTCCTCGGCCCGGGGTGAAGTCACCGTCAAGGCCGTCGTGACGCCCAGGATGCAGATGATGCGGGTGGAGGGACGCGACGTGGCTGTCGTCTGGATGCCCTACAACTGGGGCTTCACCGGGGCGGCGACCGGACCGAGCGTCAACCACCTCACGATCGATGCGGTGGACCCCGGGGCGGGCACCCAGGAGACCAAGGCGTGCCTGTGTAACGTGGTCAAGGTGCGCGATGCCGATCCCATCGTACCCGCTCGTTTCGGAAGGAGGTCATGATGCCGACCTCGACCGCGACGTTCACCAAGGCGACCCTGATCGACGTCACCCGATGCATCGGCTGCCGCGCCTGCCAGGTGGCGTGCAAGAACTGGAACGGCTGCGAGGGCGAACAGACGGAGCTGCTGGGCCAGCTGGGCTTGCAGAACCCGGTCGCCCTCAGCGCCGACACCTGGACGCTGATCACGTCCCATGAGATCCCGGACGAGAATGCGCCCGGTGGCCTGCACTACCTCTTCACCATGCAGCGTTGCCTGCACTGCATGGAGCCGGCGTGCGTCTCGGCCTGCCCCACCACCGCGCTGAGCCGGATGCCGGATGGGCCGGTCAGCTACGACGCGGACAAGTGCATCGGCTGCCGCTACTGCATCTGGGCCTGTCCGTGGGGTGTGCCCGCCGCGGAATGGGATTCGCTCGCCCCGAAGATCAAGAAGTGCACCCACTGCGCCGACCGCGCCGAGCAGCCGGTGCCGCCGACCCGCAACGGGCAGCCGCTCACCGATGAGGAGGTCGCCGACTACACGAAGACCATGCCCGTTCCGGCCTGCGTCAAAGCCTGTCCGGCCGACGCGCTGACCTTCGGCAACCGGGACGACATTCTCGACGAAGCCCATCGTCGCATCGCCGCGCGGCCGGACAAGTACATCGACCAGGTCTACGGCGAGAAGGAGGCGGGCGGCACCTCGGTGGTCTATCTGTCCTCCGTGCCGTTCGAGAAGCTGGGCTTCCCGACCCTCGGCGGGAAGGCATTTCCCGCGTACACCAGCTTTGCCTTGCACGCGGTCCCACCGGCCGTCATCGCCCTGGGGACGGTGCTGGGCAGTACGGTCGCGGCGCTCAAGCGCCGGGCTCTCCGGGTCGCCCGGATCGAACCGCACGCCGCCGACCATGACGATCACACCGGGCATCCGGAGTTCGAGCCCATCCGGCACCCGCTGCTCACGCCCTTCAACTGGGCCATGATCGCCGTGATGGCGTTCGGCGTGATCTCGCTGCTGGCGCGGTTCGTCCTCGGGCTCGGAGGCAGCACCAACCTGTCCGATACCTACGCCTGGGGATTGTGGATCGTCTTCGACCTGGTCTGGATCGCCGTGGCGGCCGGCGCGTTCGCGACGGCGGGCCTGATCTATGTCTTCCGGCGGAAGGACCTCTACTCCATGGGCCGGGCGGCCGTGCTCATGGGACTTCTGAGCTACTCGTTCGTCACCGTCACCCTGGTGGCGGACCTCGGCCTGCCCTGGAATTTCTGGCAGCTCGGCCTGCAGGCCCCCGCGCAGTCGGCGATGTTCGAGGTCTCGTGGTGCGTCGGCCTCTACGTCACGATCCTCCTCTTCGAGTTCCTCCCGGTGCCGCTGGAGCATTGGGGCCTGGGCCGGGCCATGGAGGTCTGGCGCCGCTGGTCCGGCGCGTACGTCGTCCTGGCCGTGTCGGGGTTCGTCTTCCTGCTGTCGCGCAGCCTCGTGCTCACCGCCGCGGCGGCCGTCGTCTTCTCGGTCCTGGCGTGGGTCTTCCGGCCGAGAGGCAAGGAGTACGAGCCGGTCATGCTGGCCATCGCGGCGGTGACGCTGTCCACGATGCACCAGAGCTCGCTGGGCTCGCTGTTCCTGCTGATGCCGGACAAGCTGGGACCGCAGTGGTGGTCCCCGGTCCTGCCGGTCTCCTTCTTCCTTTCTTCGATCGCCTCGGGGACGGCGCTGGTGATCCTGGTCGAGATGTGGATCGGCAAGGCCTGGCACCGGACGGTCCGGATGAGCCAGCTGGCCTCGCTGGGCAACATCACCTTCTGGTCGCTCCTGATCTATCTCGTCTGGCGCCTCGGCGACATGGCCCTCCGGGGGCAATTCGCGGCCGCGCTCGATGGGCGGCTCGGGGCGCTGTTCCTGGTCGAGATCGTCTTGGGCGGCCTGCTGCCTCTCGCGCTCCTGGCGCGTCCCTCGCAGCGCGCCCGGCCCACCGTGCTGATGGTCGGGGCGCTGCTCACGACGCTGGGCGTCGTGCTGAACCGGGTGAACGTCGTGGCGCTGGCCATGAACCTGAAAGGCGCGAGGCCGCAGTTCGCGCCGGAGCCGTACATGCCGTCGATCTTCGAGTGGGGTGTGTCGCTCGGCCTCATCGCCGCGGCCATCTTCCTCTTCGGACTGGGCGCCCGGCTGTGGCCGGTGCTGCCCAAGGACTCGGCTGCCGGGCACGCGACCCCTTGAACCGGGAGGCCTGGCTCGCGCAGCACCCGTATCTGCAGGCGATGGGAGACGTGCACTCGGCGGTCGAAAGGGCGGCGGCGGAGGTGGACCTTCCGGATGTGGCGCTTCCGGCCTGGGAAGCCTACCTGGACGACTACCGCGCGGGCGTGCCGCTGCTGCAGAGCTCGTCGGTGGCGATCGACCTCGACGCTGCCGCCGGAGGCATCGTCGGCCTGGCGGAGAAGGTCGCATCGCTCCCCCTGCCGGACGCCATGGCATCAGAAAGCCGGGCCCTGGCCTCCGATCTCCAGCGAGACCCCGCTGCTCCACACCGCTTCCTGAGCTGGCTGCAGGGTCAGGACCCCGGCGGCCCCAGTCCTTCAGGTCTGCTGCACTATCTGGCCTGGGCCGTGCTGGCGCGGTATCTCCGTCCGGTGGTGCGGGCATTCGGCGGCTGGCGGGACGAAGAGCGCTGGCTCCGCAGCTACTGCCCCACCTGCGGTACCCCGCCCGCCATGGCGCAGCTCGTCGGCAAGGATCCGGGGCGTCAGCGCTATCTCGTCTGCGGGTGCTGCCGGACCCGCTGGCGGTACAAGCGGACCGATTGTCCCTTCTGCGAAAACGACGACCACCAGCATTCGACCCTGGCCATCGAGGGCGAGAGCAACCTGCGGATCGACTACTGCGAGTCCTGTGGCGGGTATCTCAAGACCTACAACGGCGAGGGCAGCGAGGGGGTGTTCCTGGCCGATTGGACGTCGGTGCACCTCGACCTGATCGCCCGGGATCGGGGGTTGAAGCGGATGGCGGCGTCGATGTACGCGCTATAAGACGCTCGGGCGGGGCGGTCGGAGCGATTACCACACCAGTGGCGAGAGCTCACAGCAGGAGCTCCTCGACGGGTACTCACCGTGGGACATCCAGCAGCACTGGCAGTGTGCCCAGGCCACCACCCCAACACAAGATCGCTCCTCCCGCTGCAGTCAACCCGCAGGTGACCTCGGGACCAGCGCTGACGGCCGCAAATGTCCGGTCGGACGCGATCGGTGCCGCCTGCATGCGAGATGTGGTCGTGCCATCGCCCAGCTGGCCGGTATCGTTCCGTCCCCAACAGTAGATCCGATGATCCGTCATGATACCGCAGGTGTGCTCCGAGCCGAGGGCGACGGCCGTGAAGATTCCAGGGGACGGTGCGCTTACGGGCGCGGGCCTAGCTCTACACGCAACGGTCTCGTCTAGTCCGATGCCGGATGTGACGAAAGCTCTGCGGCAGGTCGAATCACTGGCCGCGCCGAGCTGTCCGAAATTGTTCTTCCCCCAGCAGTAGAGAACGCCGTCAGTGGCCACGCCGCAGGTGTGTCCCTCGCCGAGCCAGGTCGGGGCAAGCTCGGTTAGCCCGTTGGGCGTGAAGATGTCCCATCCCGCCTCGACCGCGTTGAACTCCAGGCTCGCATCGGCCAGGGCTGGCCCCCCGCAAGGAACTCCCGGCAGCACCGAGCCTGAAACCTGACACGACTCGAGCGTAGCGCCGTCACGCGGGCCCAGCTGTCCGGTAACCGCTGCTCCCCAACACGTTGCGCGCGGGGGGGTTTGGCCGAGGTTGCCCACGTCGAGCGCGCAGACATGGTTTTCCCCCGCACTGATCGAGTCGGCAGCGACGGTCACAGAATGTCGTCCGCAATGGAATGCATCGAAATTGAAGACGCACGTCGTCGTGTCGGGAGGATCACCGAGCTGATGGAAGGTGGAGTTCCCTGAGCAGTCGAGGGACTTCTGATCGAAGGCGTTGGTGTTCGCCGCCAGGCAGAGATAGCTGCCGCCGAGCGCCACGCGGTACGGAATCAGGTCCCCACCGAATACCTCGATCGCGGAGCTATGACGTCCGGGCGCACCCAGCTCCCTCATGCTGTTCTTGCCCCAGCAGTACACGGCAAACTCGGTGGTGAGCAGGCAGCCAGTGTCGTGGCCGAATTCAATCCGCCGCGCGGTGATGCCGAAGAGGCCGGGCACCTGCACCGGCTTCAGCAGGACCGGATTCCAACAATAGGCGAGCGAATCCTGATTGATGCCGCAGGCCGACAGGCGGCCCACGCTGAGATCCACCCACCGCTCGTTCACCTGCACCGTGTCGACCAGGAAAGTCTGTGGCACCCGGCCGATTCCAGCGGTTACGCGCGCCCTGATCTCGGCCTCCCCGAACCCGATCGCGGTCACACTCACATGGTTCGGGGTCTCCGCGGCCCGGATGCGCAGCACGCTGGCGTCGCTGGAGTTCCAGACGATGGTGACGCTGTCGATCGGCGCCCCACTGTCCGTCTCCACGAGGACCGCGGCCTCGATGGTCTGGCCGCGGTACATCTCCCGAGGAACTGGAAAGTCGCCGTGCGGCCGAACATGCGCGCCTAGCGAGGAATCTTCGAACGTGTTCTGACAGCCGGACAGCAGTCCGACCATGATCACCGTGCGGACGATATGACGACCTGGGTGGCGGGCCACCGTACCTCCCGGTGCGCGGTTGCCGGTCGCGAGCTATCGGACGGACGTATCGATCAGCAGGTCCTCGGCCCCCGCGGGAGATCCGTTCGCCAGCTTGGCCGAGACCTGCAGGTAATAGAGACCGGGTGGATCGAGCCTCGGCAGCGTGAGCCGAATGGGGCGCTCGGCCGGATAGAAGAACTGCTGCTGCGGCTCCTGCCGCTTGACCAATTGGTCGGATTTCGGCCGGCCGAGCGAATCCGCCGGTCCGAGCGTCAGGTAAACCTCCTGCAGGTCGCGCGCCGGGTACACCACCAGCGAGTAGCCGTTGGTGGACGCCTGGCTCTTGCTCCTGGTGATGCTCAGTGGCACATGGATGCGGAGGTATCCTGCCCCAGCCTTGCGTCGGGTCCAGGCGAGGGCACCAAGATCCAGGCGGCGAAGCCGCAGGGCAGACAGAATGCCCGTCGGCCAGTCGTACCCGACGGCGGTGGCAGGGCGCTGGGTATCCATCCGGTAGTACATGTCCGGCTGGATCGCGCGTACGAGGATGAAGAGCGGCTCGACCGTCGGCGCGGCCCAGGAAAGGTGCAGCGTGGGATCGGTTGCGGGGTCATAATCCTCGAATCGCGAGGTCAGCGATGCGATGTACAGCGGCGTCCCCGCCACGGCCACGGCATAGACGCCTTCGCATCGGTCCTGACGCGGACCGTAAGCCAGCGGGTTCTTGGCTGGCTTGAGCGTCGAGTCGCAGACGGTTTGGCCTACGGCCGCCGGCGACACGCTGAGCCAAACGGCCAACAGCGGCGGCAGCCACCGGGCGTGTTTCATAGTCCCCACCGGAGTCCACCCCCGACGAAGATTCCCGGGAAGTCGGGCACGCCAAGCGGCTCCTTGAGCGCCCAGTGCGCGGCAAGGATCTCCAGCGTGGTGTGCGGTGCGATGGTTGCCAGGAAGCTTACGCCACCGCCCGCGGCGAGACCATTCTCCCGCAGCTCACGCAGGTAGGGGACGTACCGGGTGCCGAGCCAGTAGCCACCCAGGTCGCGACGGCCCTCGACCCACCCCAAGCCGACTTCGGCGAACGGCTGCACGGTGACCATCTCCCAGCGGAAATCCACGCCGACTCCACCCATGACGGCGGTCCCCTGGAGGTTGTGCGGGGCCAGGCGCAGCGCGCTCACATGCCACGTAAGGTCGTGATGCTGCCCGCGACGAGTAGCCAGGAGTCGTCCGCTCGGGAAGCGGCCTTCGGGGACCAGCTCCTCGGACTGGGCGCCGAGACCAGCCAACAGCGAACCGCCAACATGGATGGAATATCCTGCCCGCGGTACGTTCGGGCGACGAAGGGATACCGGATACTTCAGCGCCTGAAACTCCTGGACGACATCCTCGATCGCGAGCGCATTGGCGCGCGGCGGGTTGTCGTTGGTGATCAAGCCGGCGACCTCCCAGTACTCGTTGAACAAGGCGCCGCCCGAGCTGCCCGGGTTCACGAAGACAGACTGGAAGATGATCCCCTGGGGGTCGACACCCACGACGCGATCGGGAGGCGCCGGCACACCCCAGCACGCTCCGCGTGGACAGCCCATCGGTGTGACAGGATCATTGTACCGCAGGTCCACGCTGCTTCCGCGCCTGTCGAGCGCCGGCAGCGCCGCGAGCCCCTCACGAGAAATCGTGATGACCGCCAGGTCCAGGCTCGGCACCGTATCGGCGATAGTCGCTGGGATCGGGGTCGTGGAATCCCCGAACGATCGCGCGACCACCTTCACCGCCAGGCCGCGCCAGAAGATGACGTGTTTCGCGGTCGCGAGATAGACTCGCGCGCTGTCCACGCCGATGATCACGGCTGCACCGAGCTCCTCGTGTGGTGTGGACACGCTGTCGATCAGAGCCATGAAATTGCTCTCCACCGCAAGCACGAGGCCCCGGGCCTCCTTGGGGGCGGTCGCGGACGTCTGGGCCCATGCGGACGCAACCGGGCTCGCGGCCACCGTCAGCCAGGCGAGCAGGAAGGCGGGTCGCATCATTCCTTCTTCCAGAGAAGCCGGCGAGGGAGGAGCGCCACGGACCCCAGATAGAGAACGAAACCCCCGAACACCCAGACGGGGTGTGTCAGCAGAAGCCATCGAAACACCGTCGGCATCAGGTCTTGTCGCGCGTCGTCGAAGCCGAGTGACAGCCCACGAACCTGCCCCTCGTAATGGAGTCGCAGGTGATCATCCTTGAGGATGATGGATAGCGGGCCACTGGTGGACGCGGCTTGCAGCATCTGCCCGGATGCGAGGGAGCGTGATGGGCCACCATCGATCTCGATCGTCCCGCGCCGCACGGTGGAGACGGCCCGCGGGGCGAGATGCTCACGTGTGATGTACTGATCCACTCGGCTCAGACTGAGATTCCGAATCGGGAGGCGTTCCGTCAGCGTGGTATCCGCATCCGGGGCGGGGATGAACTCCACCCGCAGTCGATGGCCGGTCGCACCAAGCGTGGCGGAGCCCGATTCTCCGAAGTCGACCGAATCATGCATTGTTCCCGGAACCGCTACGTCGACCGATCCGGAGATCGCGATCGTCAGGGACTCGAGCGAATCGGTCTTCAACACGTACCCTGGATGTCCGTCGGCCAGGGACAGCGACACGATCGTTCCCGCGGGGAGGAGCGGATCGAGCTTGAGCCGGATCCGGCCCGGACTGGACTCGGTGGACCGTACCAGAATCGCGTCGGACTCAATGGCTCGAGTGGCTCCCAGACCGCCCGTCAGCACGATCCCGTCGAGGCCCGACACGCCAACCCGGCCTACCGGAATTTCCTCGCCGATGTTCCATTCCTTCGCGGTGGTGAAGGTGAGTCCGGTCAGGTCCGCGTCGAGCTTCAGCGACGCAACGGGGCGATGAACGAAGGCCAGCGCGGCACCGAGGAGGAACGGCAGCGCCAGGGCCACCCCCAAGGCCGAAGTGACGCGCCGCGCCCTGGTCGGTGCCCCAGGAGAGGGAGCTGGGATGGGTGCACGCACGCGAGAGTGCCGCGCCGGGAACAGCACCGCGGTCCCCTGTTCCATGGCATCCCTAGGCGAGTCCCGCGTAGTCGAACCCGCATGCCCCGAGAGCCGGAGGGCATCGGCGAACTCCCCCGCCGTGGCGAAGCGGTGCTCGGGCTCCGGAGCGAGCGCACGGGTGATTGCGGTGGCGACCGCGCCCGGAACCTCCGGACGCACGACTCTGGGATCGGGCCGCCATCCACCTACACCACTGGTGGTCAGTGCCCGGCCGCTGGAAACAACCAGCGGTCGCTCGCCCGTCAGCATCTCGTACAGCACGCAGCCCAGACTGTAAACGTCACTGCGACCGTCCACGGGCAATGCGCCGGAGGCGGCCTGCTCCGGGCTCATGTACGCCGGGGTCCCGAGGGGCCCGGTCTGAGTGAGCGTTTCTCCGGCCTCCCGAATCGCGCGGGCGATTCCGAAGTCCGCCACCAGCGCGTGTCCGCGCGAGAGCAGGATGTTCTCCGGTTTGATGTCTCGATGCACGATACCCGCCGCATGGGCGCAATCGAGCGCTTCGGCGACCTCTCGCGCCAGCGACACGGCCTCGTCGATGCCGAGCCGTGACTCCTGCCTGAGCCGCTCGCGGAGGGACTCGCCCTCGACATACGGCATCGTGTACCAGAGCGTCTCTGCCGCTTCGCCCGAGTCGTGCACCGGCAGGATATGGGGATGCTGGAGCGACGCGGTCAGGTGAATCTCACGCTCGAAGCGCTCGATCCCGACGGCGGTGGCCAGCTCGGGAGTGAGCACCTTGAGGGCGACATACCGTCGGTGTCGCAGGTCGCGGCTGAGATAGACCACGGCCATGCCGCCCCGACCGAGCTCGCGCTCGATCAGGTAGCGATCCTGGATGGCCTGCGCGAAAGCCGAATCGCTCGCGGTCACGAAGGCGCCGGGTGACAGGGGGACTCTGCAATCTGCAGCGGGATCCCGATTGGGGCTACAGGAGACGGCCTGCGAGGGTGAGGTCTGGGATCGACGCTGGTCGCGGGAGAGCGCCGCGGAGGCTCGGCATGCACCCGCAAGCCGACCTTGAACGGGCAAGCGAGCTTCCGACCTGGAGTCCCCTGGCCGGTCGCTTACCCCATGCAACGAGTCGCCTTAAGCGTTGTGCTACTCGCGCGTCAGGATTGCCAGACCGCTCAGCAGCCACCGTCCAAGGGAGGCACGGTCATCAGCTCCCTTACACTCTCCCGGACATTGAGGGAGCCGACGCGGAAAAGCAGGACGAGCCCGGGGGCTGCGACCCCGACAGTTGGACGCTCGCTCCCACGCCGCTGAAGGAACTCGTTCGCCCCCACCGCCACGGCGATCAGTCACGCCAGGAGGAACAGCATACACGCCGTGTTGATGAAGCCTTGCCGTACACCCCGGACGGCACCGCAGGAAGCCGCGCTGAACGCCCGGTCCCTCAGAGGTCCAGGACGGTGTCCAACCCCCGGTGGACCCCGACCAGGGTCGGAGCCTTCCGGATCGGGAGCAGGGCACCATCCACGTAGGGACGAGCGCTGCCGCCGGCCTCGTGTCGAAGAATCAGCTTCTGATCCGGCAAGCCGAAGATGATCTCGGTGCTCAGGACGAAGCCCGGCAGGCGGATGGAGTGGATCCGGGATTCCGACACGGTCGCGCCCCGCGCGGCGCGTCAGGCTCGTCGTCGCGACCGTAGTCGAGGATCTCCCATTGCGGGATCAGTCGCGCCGCCATTGCCGACCACCACGTGAGCGCCATGTTGGAGCGCGGCGAGGATGTTCGCCCTGGCGCTCCTCGCGGTCGCCCCCGACGATCACCGGAGCTGGAAAGTAGTGGGCTCCCCTTCCCCCCTCCACGGCTGCACCGCAGCTTGTAGCCATGACGCTCTCACCCGAGCTCGACGCGCTGGCCGGTGAGCGATACCTGATCGAGCGCGAGCTCGGCCGGGGCGGTATGGCCACCGTTTACCTCGCCCACGACCGCAAGCACGGCCGGCGCGTTGCGCTCAAGGTACTCCGCCCCGAGCTGTCGGCCTCGCTCGGTACGGAGCGGTTCCTCCGCGAGATCCGGCTCGCGGCCGGGCTGCAGCACCCGCACATCCTCCCGATCTTCGATTCCGGTGAAGCCTCCGGCCGAGAGGCGGGCCCCGTCAGCCTGTGGTACACCATGCCCTACGTCGAGGGGCCGACGCTGCGCGACCGGATCCGGGAGCAGGGGCGCCTGCCGATCGACGAGGCCGTCCGCCTGGTGCGCGAGGTGGCGCTCGCGCTGGACCATGCGCACCGCCGCGGTGTGGTCCATCGCGACATCAAGCCGGAGAATATTCTGCTCTCCGAGGGCCAGGCGCTGGTCGCCGACTTCGGTATCGCCCGTCCGGTCGAGACCGCGCACGGCGACACGCTGACCCAGGCGGGCTTCGTCCTCGGGACCCCGGCGTACATGAGCCCCGAGCAGGCGGCCGGGGACACGGCCGATGCGAGGAGTGACCTCTACAGCCTGGCCTGTGTGCTCTACGAGCTCCTGGTCGGCGCCCAGCCGTTCACCGGGTCATCCGCCCACGCGGTGACCCTCAAGCGGTTCACCGAGGCGGCGCCGGCCGTGAGCGCGGGGCGGCCCGATGTGCCGGCCGACCTGGACGGTATCGTCGCCCGCGCGCTGGAGCGCGAGCCCGATGCGCGGTACCCGACCATGGCCGCCTTCGCCTCGACGCTGGCCGAGCTCGGGTCCGCCCGGACGACCCCGTCTCCGGCGCCCCCACTGCCGGCGCGGTCGATCGCGGTCCTGCCCTTCGCCAACATCGGCGGTGATCCGGAGACCGAGGTCTTCGCCGACGGCATGGCGGAGGAGCTGCTCAATGCACTGGTCAAGGCGACCGCGCTGCGGGTCGCGTCGCGGGTCTCCTCCTTTGCCTTCAAGGATCGGCAGGAGGACGTCGGCGCCATCGCCCTTCGGCTCAAGGTGGAGACCGTGCTCGAGGGGAGCGTGCGTCGCGCCGGCAACCGGATCCGGGTCTCCGCCCAGCTGGTCGACGCCGCGCAGGGATATCACCTCTGGTCCGAGCGCTACGACCGCGAGCTCGCCGACGTCTTCGCCATCCAGGACGAGATCACGGCCAGCATCGTGAGCGCGCTTCGGCTGGTGCTGACCGCGGGGGAGCGGAAGGCGATGGCCGCCGAGCGCGCCGACGTCCGCGCCTACGAGTACTACCTGCGAGGGCGCCACCTGGCGCACCAGGTGCGCCGCGAGGGCTACCAGGGCGCGCTTCGCATGTTCCGGCAGGCGGTCGAGATCGATCCCGGGTACGCCCGCGCCTTCGCCGGCATCGCCGACTGCCACTCGTGGATGTACATGTACTACGACGCGAGCGAGGAAAACCTTCGCCAGGCGGACCAGGCCAGCCGCCGCGCGCTCGAGCTGGATGCCGGATCGGCCGAAGCGCACGCGGCGCGCGGCTTCGCACTGTCGCTCGGCAAGCAGTACGACGCGGCCCGGGCCGAGCTGGCGGCGGCCATCGCGCTCGCGCCCTCCCTGTACGAGGGGCACTACCTGTTCGGCCGGGTGTGCTGGGCCCAGGGACAGCTCGAGGAAGCGGCCCGTCACTTCGAGGACGCGGCCACCGTCCGGCCGGAGGATCCCGAGGCGCCCTCGATGCTGGCCTCGGCCTACGAGGCGATCAACGATGCCGAGCGGGCGGAGGCGGCCCATCGCCGAGCCGTCGCCAACACCCGCGCCTACCTCGAGCTCTACCCCGCGGACGCGCGGGCGCTCTACCATGGGGCCCTCTCCCTCCGGCGGCTGGGCGAAGAAGCCGAGGCGCTCGCCTGGGCGGAGCGGGCCCGCGCCTCGGCGGGCGAGGACTCGTCGGCGTTCTACAACCTGGGCTGCTTCTACGCCATCGGTGGCGACATCGGCCAGGCGTTCGACTGCCTGAATCGCGCGGTCGATGTGGGCTACGCGCACCGGGAGTGGGTGGAGCACGACGTGGACCTCGAGCCGCTGCACGGGGATCCCAGGTGGGAGGCGCTGCTCGGGAGGTTCACGGGCAAGGACCGATAGAAGCACTTACACAGGCACCGCCGCACACGTGAGCCGACACTGGGTGCTGCTGTAAGGCGGGGACTTGTAGCCGCGGGTGAGTGCGTCGTCGTCGTAGCCGACCGAAGGGCCGGGGAATCCACCACGGCCGTGGCTCGTGGCAGCCCCCGTGCACCCCGCCGCCTGGCCCGCGTCGCACCGGGCGCGCAGAGTTCAGACCGGCGACATCAGAGATCGGGCCGCGGCTCCCGCCAGTGCGCCCCCCAGCACGAGCCAGGCGGAGTTGATCCGGGCGTCCAGCAGAAGCAGCAGGCTGACTGCCGCGAGCAGGGTCGTGAACGGGTCCACCAACGCCGCCCGGCCCAACTGCCAGGTCACCACGGCCATGAGGGCGAGCGAGGCGGCGTTCACGCCGTCTAGCGCCGCCGCGACCGTGGGCGAGCGCCGCATTCGCGGAATCAGCGGCCCGCTCACGGCTACGAAGACGAAGGCCGGGAGAAAGATCCCGACGGTCGCCACGAGCGCGCCCGGCCAACCCCGCAGGACGTATCCGATGAAGGTGGCGGTGGTGAAGACGGGGCCCGGCGTGATCTGGCCTACTGCCACGGCATCGAGCAGTTGTCGCTCCGTAAGCCATCCCAGACGCTCGACCAGATCCGCTCGCAGAAAGGCGAGCAGGACGTAGCCGCTCCCGAACAGCACCGCACCGACCTTTACGAAGACGCCGAACAGCGGGCCGAGATTCACCGGGACGGCTGCCGGTGCGGCAGTGCCCCCGAGCGTGATGAGGTTGGGCCCTGCAAGGAGCGCCACACCGGCGGCGCCGCTGCCGCCGACGGTCCTGTATACGCCACGCGCGAGCGCCATGACGGCCCCACACGCGGCGAGGATGATGAGCTCGTGCACCCCAGCCGCCGCCGCCACGGTCGCGCCGACGGCGAGTGCGGCAAGGGCGCGTGATTTGATGGCCGTGCGGCCGAGCCCCCAGAGCGCTTGGGCCACGACCGCGATGACTACCGGCTTCACACCATAGAGCACGCTCTCGGCAGCCGGCAAAGTGCCGAACCGCACGTATGCCCACGCGACCGCCGTCACGATCACCACTGCCGGCAGGATGAAGCTCGCGCCCGCCACCAGCAGGCCCGGCCAGCCTGCTCGCGCGTGACCGATGTGAATGGCAAGCTCCGTTGAGTTCGGGCCGGGGATCAGATTGGTGGCACCCAGGTAGTCGAGAAAGGCCTCGCGGCTGAGCCAGCGGCGCCGCCGAACAACCTCGTCCTCCATGAGGGCGATGTGGGCGGCCGGGCCACCGAACCCGATCGTGCCGAGCTTCAGAAATACCCGTGCGAGCTCGCCGAGCGCCGCGCGTTCACCCACGGTCGGTGGCTTCCCGCCTATGCACCCGTCGGCCCGACCTTGGTGCGGGCCAAGGCGGTGCGACGCGCGCTTGCCATGATGGTCGCAGCATCATTGGCCCAGGAGTGCATGAAGAACAATTCTAGGGTGTCTTGTCCGGCACTGACCTCTCGTTTCCGACCTCAAGCGCCCTGGTCGCGACCGGCCTCAGTCGGCAGGTCGCTCCACGGCCGGCGGTCCGCCGATTCAGGTCGACTTCGAATTCGACAAATCCGTCGCCCATTCCTCGGACCCTTCCTTCGGCCAACCCAGAGCCTCGAGTCGTGCCCTGACCACTCCCCAGGCGGGCGGGTCGCTGGCCGGAAAGGACTGCTCGCCCATTTGATCGATCAAGGTTTCCACGCTGTCCGATCCCTCGGCGCCCGTCACGCGACCCTCATCCCGCGCGAAGGTACCCCGCTCCGCCTCGAATCTGAGGCCGCGCAGCACATCCCCTCGGCTCAACATGCCCACCAGCTTCCGGCCGCCACGCCGCCCCTCCGCTACGGGAACGCTCCGGAGTCTGGTCACGACCATGAGGTTGCCGGCATCGACCAGAGTGTCGCCAGGTTGGATGGACACGACTTTGCGTTGCATGATGTCAGCAGCGGACATGCGATCTTCCTGGCTCCGCTGCGTGGCCGGCTGGTGGAGGAACAGACGCAGCACGTCGAGCTTCGTGAGGATGCCCACCACGCGTCCCCCGGGGGCCAGGACTGGAAAGGCGTTGTAGTCGTGCCGATCGAAGAGCGCGAGGAGATCGTTCAACGAGGTCGAGGGCGTCACCACGATGGGCGCGGTGCTCATCACGTCACATACCAGCATCCCGTCTCTCCGTTCCATGCGGTTCTTTCACTCTCATGGCTGACGCTTCGCTCACCAGCGCAATATGACCGCAGGACCCGACCGAGAAGTGACAGGTATCACTGGCACAACGGTGCCGGCGCCCACGGTTTCCAGCTACGGTGCCGGGGCAACCTCCCGGACCTGGTCAGCGGCGGAGGGACCATACGCAAACAGATCGGAGCGACTGGCCTGGGGTGATCCTGGCGCCCGGGATCGGGGCTCAGGTGAGCGCCGCGGGTCCGCCGAGGAATTCGATGGCCGCGCTGCCGTTTGCCGCATCGCGAGCCGGCGGCGGCGCGGCCGACCTGCATGGTGCTCCGAATTACTGCAGGTGCGCCCCGTAGTGCTTCTGGCCGCACTCGGGACAGAATGTGTGGGTGAACACCGCCTCGGAGTGCTGCGTGATGTAGGTCTCCACCGCCTGCCATTCCGTCCCGCTCCGGATCCGCTTGCAGAACCCGCAGATCGGCAGCAGGCCCCTGAGGAGGCGCAGCTTTCGCCCCCGATCGGCGACGTGCCAGACCAGGCTGGCGAAGGCAAGGGACACCAGGCAGTTGATGATCGTATCCTCGAAGGTGATCCGGCCCGGCCAGGGAATACCCCAGAGCGCCAGGAGCCCCAGCCTGAGGGGCGGCCAGAGGAGGGCGAGGCCGGCGCTCCACCACCGCGCACCGCTCCAGGCCGCCATTCCGATCGGAATGAAGTAGAAGAGGATGGCCGACGGGAGGAGCGGGCCGGTGACGTAGTCGCCCAGGAGAATCGCGAGGAACGCGACCGTCCAATGCCAGGGGCGGAAGGTGGTTTCCGGGCGCAGGGAAAACACCCGCTCGTCCTCGAGCAGCGCGGCAGCCCACAGCCGCCCGCTGATGCGCTTCCTTCCGGTGCGGTCTTGGTTGGATCGTTCGTGGTCAGGCCGCACGCCACCTCTCGGCTGGTAGGGGTTCGGGTATCGTGAATGCCGCCGCCACGACGTAGGCCAAGGCACCCGACAGCAGCATGACGGCGCCTCCGAGCTGCTGGTCGCCGAGCGGGGTGAATCCCCACGCGCTCGCAGTGTCCATGTAGTGACGATAGTATGGGGTTTGCGCGAAGGCGAGCAGCGCGCCGAGCACGGCCGCCTGGGTGCCTCCCGCGAGCAGGTACAGGGCGCGGGAGGCGCCGGTGCCCAGAACCGGAAATGGCCCGCCCGCGCGCATGAGCGGACGCCAGTACACGAGATAGGCTCCCAAGAACGAGAGGTGCTCGAGCGCGTGGACCGGCACGCTGGTCAGGGTGAAATCAAAAGCCGCGGGCGCGTGCCAGAGCCAGAGCACCAGGGTAGAGAGGCCCAGCGCCGGGAGCGGCCGCGCCAGCAATTCGATCGACTGTGCCAGCGACGCGGAGGGCGCCCGACTACCGGTCGGTCCGGCGGCCAGAAGCGGCACCAGGCCGGCCAGGAACAATGGTGCCGCCAGGAAGATCAGGAGCTCGTGCTGCACCATGTGGACCCAGAACAGTTGATGGGCGACCTCGCCCAGCGGCGAGAGCAGGGCCAGGGCCGTCACGCCCAGCCCCGCGGTCCAGGCGACGAGCGGGCGCCATCCGGCGCGGTTCGCGGCCCCGTGCACCCGCAGGCGGATCCACCATGCGCCGTAGAGGAGGGCGCCCAGGAGGATCGCGCCGAGCTCAGGCAAGGGGCACACTCGTGCGCCGCCAGGCCGGCCGCAGGCGTGTCAGCATGTCGATGGTGAGCCAGGCGAGCGCCAGGGCGAGCAGCACGACGAAGGGCACCGCGATCCGGGCGAACGTCTGCCACTCCGGGAGGTGCACCGCGTAGCGCCGGGGCACGCTGTGCGCACCGGCGACGAAGAACATGACCACGAAGCCGGCCGCCCCCAGGCCGTAGAGCCAGGCGGCGATCCGCCCGGCCCGGCCGCCCGGCATACCGCTCAGGCCGGCGAGCAGGTGATAGAGGTAGGCCCACGCGAAGGCCGCGGCGCCCAGGATGTAGTAGGTGTGGAAGTGCGCCGGCACCCACATGGTGTTGTGCATCACCTGGTTGACCGGCAGCGTCGCGTCCAGGAGCGCGCCGAGTCCGCCGAACACCCATCCCCAGAGTCCCAGGACGATGAGGATCGAGGGAACGGCCCAGCGCAGCCCGGAGCCGTAGATGAGCGCGAGCGCGCCCACGATCGTCACGACGAAGGACGGCAGCGCCACGGCATAGGAGCCCAGCTGGCCCAGCATCTGCAGCCCGAGCGGCTGGGCGAAGTCCTGGTAGAGATGGTGGGAGTAGTTGACCAGCATGAGGATGATGATCAGGTCCCACGCGAACACGACGGGCCAGGTGGTCTTCCACGGCCTGCCGGTGTAGACCGGCAGCACGGCGTAGACGATGCCCGCCGCCACGTAAATGCTCAGGTTGGCCATGGTGTGGCCGAAGAGAAGCACGAAGTTCTTGGCGAAGAGCGCGTCCACGGCCGGCACGACCCCCGCGGCCTGCGCGAACAGCGGGAGCAGATAGATGAGGCCGGCCAGCGCCGCGAGCAGGCCGTCGAGCGCAATGACGGTGGCGATGAGCTCGGCGGGCCGTGGCAGACGTGCCGGCGCCCCGCGCCTCGGTGCGAACAGGTACCGGAGTGCCAGCGCGCCGCCGAGGCCGCCGTGCGCGGCGATCGTCCCCCGCAGCAGCGCGATGCAGACGATGAGCAGACCCAGCGCGGTGAACAGGTAGCCGCCGTACACGGCGAGGGCGGCCGCCAGCGACCAGGTGCGTCCATCGAACGGCAGCGGATGCAGCACCGTCCAGCCGCCGGCGAACCGGCCGAGCAGGGTCGCCACGGCGACCAGCCCCATGCCCGTCATGTAGGCCACGAACGCTACCCAGAGCGCGGGGGCGCTCAGCCGGACCCACTGGCTCACCACGGCGCAGAGCCCCCCCAGGGCCGCGAGCAGGACGGCCCCGACCATGCCCGCGCCGTGCAGGGTCATGATCCGGTAGAACCAGTCGGGCGAGATCACCACGAGCCCGGCGTGGTCGAGCCGCATCAGGAGGCCCAGCAGACCCATGGCCAGGAACGTGGCGAACCCGCCGACGAGATACGCGATCGCCGCCCGGAGGACGGCGCCGTTGGTTCCGGTGTAGGGCGACGGCGTGCCGGCCATGACGTCAGCGCACCGTGAAGGTGGTGAGCATGATGTGATGGAACATTCCGCAGTACTCGAGGCACCGCACCGTGTAGGCGCCGGGCCGGTCGAAACGGTAGATCAGCCGGTTGGCGTACCCCGGCATGGCCTGCACCTGCACCAGCAGTGTCCCGCCCGCGTCGTACACGGCGAAGTCGTGGTTCACGTCCTTGGATCGGACGATGAACTCGACCGGGACGTGCGCCGGCACCGTGTTCCTGTCGAGCGTCCAGCCCCACTGCGCGCCCAGCACGCCGATCGTGTCGACCGGGGCGCCGAGCGCCTCGGTCCGGAATCGGGGGTAGGGGTACGCGCGCAGCGTCAGCCCGAACAGCAGCAGGGCCATGACGCCCAAGGCCGCGAGCAGCCGAAGCCGGAGCCGGTTCTCGATCGGCTCGATCACGTCGAAGTCCGGCCCCGCGCGGGAACGGAGCAGCACGAACGCCCACGCGGCGGTCCACAGCGCGCCGAGCGCGCCGAGAGCGCCGAGCACCACGCCAGGCCTCATGTGCGGCTCCCCGCGCCCGCGCCGTTCACCGTCCGGCCTGAGCCTTCGGAAGGCCGAACACCAGGATGGCATCCCCCAGCGGATAGCTGAGCTGGAAGTTCCCGCCGCAGGCCTGGGCGACGAACTGCTCTCCATCCAGCGCGAAGCTCATCGGCGTGCCGTTGCAGCCCGCGCCGGCGTTGAACTGCCACAGCAGCTTGCCGGTCCTGGAGTCGTAGGCGTTGAAGTTGCCGTTGCCCTCGCCGGTGAAGCTGAGCCCGCCCGCAGTGGACAGCGAGCCGCCCATCAGCGGCTGCGGCACCTTGTTCTGCCAGGCGATCTTCCCGGTCTCGAGGTCGATGGCGGAGAAGAGCCCGTACTGCTCCTCACCCGGGATGGCCACGAACGCCGAGCCGAGCCAGAGCCGCCCCTTCTCCCAGGGCGCCGTGTGGGTGATGTAGTTCATCGGCTGGTGCAGCGCCGCCACGAATGCGTAGCCGAGCTTCGGATTCACCGAGATGGGTGACCATTCCGAGCCGCCGTTGGCGCCCGGCAGCATGCGGGTGCCCTTCTCCGTCGGCAGCGCGAACATGTTCTCGTGGGGAACGAAGTTCTGGCTCTTGCGTACCAGCTTCCCGGTGGCCGCGTCGAGGACATAGAGCCAGCCCGTCTTGCCGGCATGGACCACGACTTTCCTGCCGCCCAGCTCGGTCACGACGGAGGGCGAGGTGGCGTCGAGGTCCCACACGTCGTGGGGCACGGTCTGGTAATACCACTTGGTCTTGCCCGTGGTCGCGTCGATGGCGACGATGGCGTCGGTGAAGAGGTTGTCGCCCGGGCGAACGCTGCCGTCGAGGTCCGGGGACGGGTTGCCGACCGTGGCGAAGATGGTGTTCGACGCCTTGTCGTAGGCCGGCGTCGTCCAGACGCCGCCGCCGCCGGTCTTCCAGGCATCGGCGTATTTCGCACTGTCGGCCTTTTCCCTGGCGATGTCCCGGTGCAGGTCCGCGTCCTCGGCATGCGTCGCCCAGGTGCCCCACCAGCCGTTGGTCGCGACCGGGTCCTCGCCCGGCGCCGGGATCGAGTACCAGCGCCACACCTGCTTGCCCGTCGCCATCGCATAGGCCGTGAGGTGGCCCCGGATGCCGTACTCGCCGCCCGACACGCCTACGATCACGTTGTCGCCCACGATCAGCGGCGCCATGGTGATGCTGTAACCGAAGGACGGATCGGCCACCTCCACGTCCCACTTCGGCTTCCCGGTGGTGGCGTCGAACGCCAGCAGCCGGGCGTCGAGCGTGCCCACGAAGACGGTGCCGCCGCCCACAGCGACCCCGCGGTTGACCGGCCCGCAGCAGGTGATGGTGGTGCCGATCTTCGGCTCCTGCCGCCACAGCTCCCTGCTGCTCCGCAGGTCGTAGGCGATCACGGCCTCGCTGTACGGGGTCGTGACGTACATTTTGCCGTCCACCACGATGGGCGTGGTTTCGAGCGAGCCCAGCTTGCTGGTGCCCGTCTGGAAGATCATCCTGGGCACCAGGCGGCTTACGTTGGCCGTGGTGATCCGCGCGAGCGTGGACCATCGCTGGTTCCAGTCACTGCCGCCGTAGGTGGACCAGTCGCTCTGCGCCCGCGCCGGCGTGGCGACCACCGCCGCCGCCACCAGGCCCAGCCAAAACCGTTTCATCGCGTTGCTCCTCGCCAAAGTGTCACCGCCCCGGATCGTGCGCTCACGGACGATCCGCTCCACCACGGGAAAATTCAGTTGCGCGGCCGGGACCATCATGCCGCCTCCCGGGGCCCGGCGGCCTCGAGCGCCCGCGCGAACACCGCGCGGGTCGCGTCGAGGCATCCCTCGCCGATGCACGGCAGTGGTGGCACGGCCACGACCCTGCGATCCCGGATGGTGGGAAACGCGATCGGCGGGTGAAGTCGCGTGCCGTCCGGCAGCATCAGCGTCGGGGTGCCGCGGACCTGGAATCGCTCCTGGCCGATCCGGCTCTCCTCGAGCACGGCCGCCCGCGCCGCCGGGCTGGCGAAATCCCGCCCGAATGCCCGCATGTCGAGGCCGGCTTCACGGGCGATGTCGTACAGGACGTCCCGCCGACCGATGTTGCGGCCCCGCCCGAAGAAGGCCCGGCGGACGCGCAGATCGAGGTCCAGGCCGGCCGCCGCTCCCTGACGCGACGCCGCCCAGACCGCGTCAAACGCCGGGAGGGTCGTGGTGGGCCAGTCCTCGGTCCCGTAGGGGACGAAGGACGCCTCGGGCTCCTGCAGTGCCGCGAGCCACCACTCCTGCTCCAGCACGTCCCGGGGCGGCGGATCTCCGCGCAACACCTCCAGCGGAAAGAACCGCACCCGCACGTTCACCCGTCCGGTATACTCCTGCCGCACCTTCTGTCGGCGCACCGCGGTGATGTAGCACCAGGGACAGTAGTACTCCGCCCACTCCCAGAGCTCGGGCACCGGCTGGGTGCTCATGGCCGCGCGCTCCTGGGCGCCCCCTGCCCTGCGAGGACGTCCCGGATGTCGAGCACTGCGGCAATGAGGGTGAAGGCGATCGATGAGGGCGAGACATCACGCATGAGGCCGCTCCGGCGAAAGGGCGTGATCGGTTCCGAGTGCTAGGGCATAGTGGCCCCTCACGCGAGGCCGGCCAATAGCGCGTTCGTACCATCGACGTCAACACCCATCCCGCCGGGGCGGTGGCGCTAGTCGAGCAGCCCGCGGCGCTGCGCGTGGGTCACGGCCTCGAGGCGGTTGTGCGTGCGGAGCTTGCGGTTGATGTGGTGCAGGTGGTTGCGGAGGGTCTGCGCGGAGATCTTCAGCCTGCGGGCGATGCTGGTGGCGTTGCTGCCGGAGGCGAAGAGCTTGAGAATGCGGCGCTCCTGGTCGGAGAGCGCCTCGACCGGCGCGTGATGGGACGTCTCCTGCGCGAGCGCCACGAGCTGCCGGGCCGCGTCCAGCATGCGGTGCACCAGCTCCTCGTTGCGCCGGCGCTGGTCGACGTCGCGCGCCAGCCGCGCGAACAGCCGCCGTCCCGACCGCGGGTTGTCGAAGACGATCGTGGACACGTTGACCCAGATCCGACTGCCGGACCGGGTGCGTGCCTGCAGATCGAAGTTCCGGATCCCGCCGGAGGCGGCGTCCCAGCGGCGCGTCGCCGCCTCGACGCCCCCGGCGACCGCGCTGGTGCCCAGCGCGTCCCGGGCCTCGAGCACGTCGTCGATGTTGCGGCCGAGCACCTCGTCGGCCGGATAGCCGAACAGCCGCTGCGCGGCCTGGTTCCAGGAGCAGATCTCGCCGTCTTCGGTAACCGAGTAGGCCGCGTCCGCCGTGCGCTCGAGCAGCGCGAACAGCTCCATTTCGAGCATGGCTCACCTCGCGTGGGACGGGAGCATCCCTCCCTGGTACGAACGCTTCATTGTCGCCGGGGACCGCGCCACGTAATCATACCGCGTGGCAGATGCACGAGCACGAACGCGCGACCCGGGAAGCGCTCGTGCCGGACGATCGGTTCCCGGGATAGCCTGGGATGCCTGGTGACTTCAATCTACCTGACGCCGACGGCAGCCACCGGCCGGGCGCCGACGGCCCCATGACGCTCGTCGAGCAGCTCGCCCGATTCGCCGTGCGTGCCTCCTACGACGATCTGTCCGAGGCCGCGCGCGAGCAGCTCAAGAGCAGGGTGCTCGACGCGCTCGCCTGCGCGGTCGGGGCGCTGGACGGAGACCCGGTGCGCCTGCTGCGGGCCCAGGTCGCGGAGTGCGACGGCTCGGGACCGTGCTCGCTGATCGGGGGAGGCAGCGCGACCCCCGACCGAGCGGCCTTCTACAACTCGGCGCTGGTCCGCCACCTCGGCTGCAATGACAGCTACCTGACCCGGGACGAGAGCTGTCACCCCAGCGACAACTTCGGCGCGGTGCTCGCGGCGGCGGAATACGCCCGCGCCTCGGGGCGGGACTTTCTCGCGGCGCTGGCCCTGGCGTACCAGGTCCAGTGCCGGCTGAGCGACGTCGCGCCGGTGCGCGATGCGGGCTTCGACCACGTGACGCACGGCGCCTACGCGGTGGCCGCCGGATGCGCGCGGGCCCTCGGCCTCGATCCCGTTCGCACGGCACACGCGATCGCGATCGCCGGCGCGGCGTTCCCGGCGCTCCGCGTGTCCCGCACGGGACGGCTGTCGCAGTGGGCGGGACTCGCCCATGCCAACGTCGCCGGTGCCGCGATGCGGACGACCCTGCTCGCCGGGCGCGGGGTTACCGGGCCGGCCGAGGTGTTCGAGGGGGACAAGGGCTTCATGGACGCCGTGGCCGGGTACTTCTCCCTGGACTGGGAGACCGAGAACCTCGAGCGGGTGACCCTCACGGTCCTGAAGAAGCACGCCGCGGCGATCCACTCCCAGAGCGCCATCGAGGCCGTGCTCGCGCTGCGCGCCGGCGAGCCCGCCCCGGGAGACGCGATCGCGCAGGTGGAGGTGGACATCTTCGAGGTCGCCTACCGGATCATCGGCGGGGGTGAGGAAGGCGACCGGCGCGTGGTGCACACCAGGGAGGACGCCCTGCACAGCCTCGCCTGGCTGGTGGCGGTGGCGCTGCTGGACGGCGAGGTCACGCCGGCGCAGTACCTGCCGGCACGCATCCGGGCCGCCGACGTGCAGACCCTGCTGCGGCGCGTCACCGTGCGGCCGGCCGCGAGTTTCTCGCGCCGCTTCCCGGCGGAGCTTCCCTGCCGCGTGCGGCTGATCCTGGCCGACGGTCGGACGGCCACCGCGGAGCTGGCCGACTACCCCGGCTTCCACACCTCGAAGGGACGGGCCTGGGGCTTCGCCCGCGAGAAGCTCGAGCGTCTGGGCGGGCCGCATACCACCTCCGCGCTGCGCGACCGCATCGTCGCCACGGTGGGCGATCTGGAACGGTATCGCGTGGCCGAGCTCACCCAGTTGCTCGCCGCCGTGGGACGCCCGAGCGCCGCCGCATGATCGGCCTGAAGCGTGCTTACCAGCCTGCCGCGGCGGGAGACGGGCGCCGGGTCCTGGTCGAGCGGCTGTGGCCCCGCGGCGTCTCCAGGGCCAGGCTCCGCCTGGACGGCTGGGCCAAGGACGTGGCGCCGAGCCCGGGCCTGCGGCGCTGGTTCGGCCACGAGCCCGGAAAATGGCCCGAGTTCCGGCGACGGTACTTCGCCGAGCTGCGCGCGAACGCGGCGGCCTGGCAGCCGCTCCTCGCCGCCGCCCGGCGGGGGCGAATCACATTCATCTACGCGGCGCGGGACGAGGCGCGGAACGGCGCGGTCGCGCTGAAGGCGTTCCTCGACCGGCGGCTCTGAAGCCGCGCATTCACGATCAACACAGGAGGGCGGAGTCATGAGCAACACTCGAGCACGGCGGACCGGGACGGGCGCAGTCGTCACGGGAGCACTCCTCGCGGCGGTGGCCATGGGAGGGCTGCCGGCGGAGGCCGCCGGCCAGGCACCGACGGTCTACGTCGCCAAGCTCGTCCCCCTGAATACGACGGTCACCGGGACGGCGGCCGCCGGCACGGTCAGATTCAGCATCAGGGGCGACAGCCTCACCATCGCGACGGACGCGACCGGGCTGCCGAAGAACATCACCCACTGGCAGCATTTCCACGGCTTCAAGGACGGGCACGACGCCGCATGCCCCGACAAGTCGGCCGACGCGAACGGCGACGGGATCATCGACCTGATCGAGACCGAGCCGGCGGCGGGCACCACGATGGTGCCGTTCATCGACGACCCGGTGAGCATGGACGTGGCGCACGGCACCTATCCGAAGGCCTCGGCGGGCGGGGCGCTGCACTACCGGGAGGCCGTCTCGCTGAGCGCCCTCCAGGAGGCGTTCGGGAAAGCGTTCGAGGGCCAGAAACTGGACCTGGACACGCGCGTCGTCTTCCTCCACGGCGTGCCCTCGGACACCAAGCTTCCCGCGTCGGTGGCCTCGCTGGGGCCGATTCCGGCCCAGGTCACCTTGCCGATCGCCTGCGGCAAGATCACCCGCGCCAGGTAGCACCGGGGGACCGATCAGCAGGAAGGTCGGACCCCGAGGGCGCAGCTGCGCTTGCGTGGAACCCCGCGGCCAGCGGAAGGAGCGGGCCGGCATGTCGGACACATCACCGCGGGCGCCGGGCGCCGAGCCCGCGCCGGAGATCCGCCGGCGTGCTGTCGAGCGGAGGCAGCTGATCGACGAGATCGTGGACGACACCCTCCCGGCGAGCGGGCCTCGTCCGTCGGTAAGAGTGAGCTCCTCAGCCAGCCAGCTTCCTGAGCGCCGACCCCTTATGCATCGCGATGTGGTCGGTCTTGTCGCTCTTGATCTCGTACTGCGGTTCATCCCGGCTGGCGTGAACCGTGTACCCTCTGAACCTGATCGTGGTCGTGATGACTCTGGTGATCCGGCCACGGACCCGCCCGGCTTCCGAGTTCCAGCTCACGTGATCCCCCCGTTTGAAGCGTTTCTTGGTCATTCGATCTCTCCTTGGGCTGGCGTGGCGAAGTCGTGAGTCGCACCCGCACGGGTGAGGCCAGGCCCGAAGGCGAGCCGGCCCAAGGCAGGTACTCCATCCCGGTCCAAGCACCGTACCGTCTCCACCTCACCGTCAGCGCCCTGCGCCGGTTGCCGACCAATCTGGTAGATGTGCTCACACCGGATGGAGCCTATGTCCGCCTGCTCGGGGGCGCGTCCAACCTCGCGGTCGTCCGTGTATGCCAGTCGGGCCCGGCCGCGCTTACCGTGGAGATCGAGGATGACGGGGGCGACCATCCGCGACTGCTCGCGCTGGTGCGACGGATGCTCGGCGTGGATGTCGACCTCACCCGGTTCTACCGCTCGGCGTCCCGGGTTGCGTGGCTGCACCCCCTGGTGCGACGCATGCGGGGCGTGAGGCCACCCCGCTATCCCTCCATCTGGGAAGCATGTGTCAATGCGGTCGTGTTCCAGCAGATCAGCCTCCGTGCGGCGAGCGCGATCATGGGCCGCCTCGTGACGGGGCTCACCGAACCCGTCGAACGCAACGGTGTCCGGCTGTATCCCTTTCCGACGCCGGGACAGGTCCTGCGTGCGCCGGACAGTCTCCTGCGCGGCGCCGGCCTGAGCGCCGGCAAGCTGGCGACACTGCGGCGCGTCGCTGATGCGCTCGGAACGGGTGCGATCGACGAGCCGCAGCTGGAAAGACTTCCCAGTCCGGATGCAGCGGCCCTGCTGCGCAGCATCAAGGGGATCGGTTCCTGGACGGCGGTGGTCATCCTGCTGCGCGGACTCGGCCGGCTCGACGTCTTTCCCGCGCACGATACCAGCGTGGCGCGCAACCTGACGCTGGTTGGGGCACCGGCGGCGCTCGACGTGGAGACGCTACTCGACACCCTGGGCGCAGAACGGGGCATGCTGTACTACCACTTGCTGCTCGCGCGGCTGGAGACCCGAGGGGCTCTCTCTCCTTCAGCGTAAACGCTCGTCGTGCGGCGGATCCCCCGGCAGATAGCTCGGCGCACCGCGGACCAGGCGGGCATCCCCCCTCGATCGACGCGTCTGAGCGGTCCTGGCGCCGTTTGATGTGGCGGACGTGGCTCCCCGACTGCTGCCGGCACGGCGGCGCTGCTCATCCGCCGACGGAAGCGTCACCATGCTCGTGACCGACCGTGCCTCACGGAGCATCTGATTGGCATACCCCCATTCATTGTCGTACCACGCCATGACCTTGGCCAGATCGCCATCGACGACCTTGGTGAGCTCGAGATCGACGACGGCCGCGTGTGCATCGCCGACGACATCCGAGGACACCAACGGGTCGTGCGATACGGCGAGCACTCCGGCATACCGGCCGCTGCCAGCCTCTTGTGTGAGGATCCGGTTCACCTCGTCGACACTGGTCTTGCGCGAGGTCAGGAACGTGATATCCGCGAGCGAGCCCACGGGAATCGGTGCTCGAACCGCGATCCCGTCGAACAGACCCGCGTACTGCGGCAGCGCACGCGTCGCCGCGAGGGCGGCACCCGTCGTCGTCGGTACCAGGTTCGCGGCGGCCGCTCGGCCGCGCCGGAGGTGCCTGCTCGGTCCGTCCACGACCGACTGGGACGAGGTGTAGGCGTGCACGGTCGTCATCACCGCCTTCCGGAACCCCACGCGGCGGCCGATGACCTCGATGATTGGCGTAATGCAGTTCGTCGTGCAGCTCGCGCAGGAGATGATGCCTGAGGTGCCTTCGGCGACATTTACTCCGTGAACCACCGTCTCCACCTCCGCGCCCTTCGACGGTGCCGAGAGAAGCACGATCCGTGCTCCCGCCCTGATGTGCTTCTCCAAGTCGGAGCGCCGCGCGAACATCCCAGTGCACTCGAACACAAGATCCACGCGCAGGTCCTTCCAGGGGAGTTCCTCCGGATCGCGGGTTCTGAGCGTGCGTAGCCTGCGGCCGTCGACGACCAGGTCGGGTCCGTCGACGACCACCGGCTTCGCGTAGCGCCCGTAGACCGTGTCGAAGCGGAGCAGATAGGCGAGGTTCTCGGCCTCGACCAGATCGTTGACGGCCACCAGCTCGAGGGATGGGTCGTCGATCACCAACGTGAGGATCGCACGTCCGATCCGTCCGAGGCCGTTGATGGCGATTCTGGGGCTCATGCTGCCGTTCCTGTTCAGTGTGAATTCATTCCTCCGCCCGATGACCTGCACGAACACCGAACCCCCAGGTCTCGCTGGGGTTCGGCGTTCGCCATTTGGCCTCGAGGCGGACCATTCGATGACCCCGGGTACACCCCTCACCTTCTATAGCGAAAAGACCGTCAGCACGCCCCCCTGGTTGGAGAACTGACCCGCGTCGCCGAACGCACCGATGGCGCCCAGTCCGGCGGTCGGGTCCTCGGCGCCGATGCCCGCGGCCACGCCGATCCCGGCCCAGCCGCCGATGCCGGAGTACACGGCCACGTACTGCTTCTTGTCCGGGCCGGTGTAGGTCATCGGACTGCCGATGATGCCCGATGGGGTCTTGAACTGCCACAGGACCTTACCGGTCTTCTGGTCGACCGCCTTGAGCCAGCCTTCCATGGTGCCGTAGAAGACCAGCCCGCCGGCCGTGGTGAGCGCCCCGCCGTACACGGCGAGCTGTTCCTTGATCTCCCAATTGACCTTGCCCTTCATCGGATCCCACGAGATGAACCGGCCGCGGTGGCCGCCCGGGCCCGGAAACATCCGCACGATCGCGCCGACGTACGGTTGCCCGGCCGTGTACTTCACCTCGACGCCCTCGTAGTCCATGCAGATGTGGTTGATCGGCACGTAGAACATGCCGGTGATCGGCGAGTACGCCGAGGGCTGCTGATCCTTGAAGCCGATGGACGCGGGACAGATGCCCTCGGTGTTCTTCTTCGAGGAGGTGCCGAACTTGGGATCCTTGACCGGGACGCCGGTCTCGACCACGCCCTCGACCGGCGTGCCGGTGCCACCGTTCTTGGCCCAGTTGATCGGGCCGAACGCATTGGCCACCACCACCTTGCCGTTGGTGCGGTCGATGGTGTAGGCGATGCCGTTCCGGTCGAAGTGGGCGAGCAGCTTCTTGCCGCCGCTCTCGAACAGGACGTTCTCGTTCACCCCGTCATAGTCCCATTCGTCGTGGGGCGTCATCTGATAGGCCCAGACCACCTTCCCGGTCTCGGGTCTGCGGGCGAAGATGGTCATCGACCACTTGTTGTCGCCCGGCCGCTGGTCGGGGTTCCAGGTGCCCGGGTTGCCTGTGCCGTAATAGAGCAGGTTCAGGTCCGGGTCATAGGAGTACCAGCCCCAGGTCGGGCCGCCGCCGCGCTTCCACTGGTCACCCGGCCAGGTCGAGATGCCCAGGTCCTTGCCGTTGTGCGATGGGTAATTCGCGTTGGCGTTGCCCTCGATGCCCACTTCCTTGTCGGAGCCGGTGCTGTACATGGTCCACTTGTGCTGCCCGGTGTTGACCTCGAAGGCGGACATGCGGCCGCGGACACCGAACTCGCCACCCGAGATGCCGGCGATGACGAGGTCCTTGATCACGATCGGCACGGTGGTCATCGTGGCGCCCTCTTTGTAGCCGGTGGCCTCGACGCCTGCGTCCGAATGGGCGGGGTGCCTGGCTTTCCAGAGCTCCTTGCCGGTCTTGGCATCGAGCCCGATCAACTCGCCCTGGAGCGTATTCATGAAGAGCTTGCCGCTCGGGTGGTAGGCGACCCCGCGATTCACCACGTCGCAGCACGCGATCGGAATCGCGTCGGGCGACTGGTTGGGCACGTACTTCCAGATCATCGGCGCGCCCGGCTTGGCGAGATCCAGTGCGTACACGATGTTGGGAAACGGAGTGTTGACGTACATGACGCTCCCGACGACCAGCGGACTGCCCTCGTGGCCGCGGAGCATGCCCGTCGAGAACGTCCACGCCACCTTGAGGTCCTTCACGTTCGCCGTCGTGATCTGGTTGAGCGGGCTGAACCGCTGCAGACCGTAATCACGCCCGGCGCTGCGCCAGTCGCCCTCGGGCCCGTCCAGCGTCCATGGACCGGAGCGCGCCCCCTGCTGCGCGGCCACGACGGAGCCCCCCGCGACCACCAACCCCAATGTCAGCAGTCCGGTCAGACGAATTCGAGTATGTAGGTGCATATTTCTGCTCTCCATCCAGCGGTCGATGGCTGTCGGCAATGGAGCCGGAGCGCGCTGGTTCGCGGGGACTGATGGTGGGACTCGTGCGAAGCCGGCGTTGGAGTGGGACGTCACGCATGAGGCCGCTCCGGCGAAAGGGCGTGATCGGTTCCGAGTGGTAGGCCATAGTGGCCCCTCACGCGAGGCCGGCCAATAGCGCGTTCGTACCATCGACGTCAACACCCATCCCGCCGGGGCGGCGGCGCTAGTCGAGCAGCCCGCGGCGCTGCGCGTGGGTCACGGCCTCGAGGCGGTTGTGCGTGCGGAGCTTGCGGTTGATGTGGTGCAGGTGGTTGCGGAGGGTCTGCGCGGAGATCTTCAGCCTGCGGGCGCTGTGTACGATGCCGATGGGCAAGCACGGCCACAAGGACGGGGCGGCCGATGTAGGTTTCGACCGCTAGCCGGCATGGCACCTGAGCGCAGAGAGACCAACCATGAAGAGAGCCAAGGGTTCACGGCCCGTCGGCGCAAGCGGGAAAAAGCGGAAGACCTCGCGGAGCGGGCGGGCCAGCTCACCAACCGCTCCGACCCGCCCCCACCTGGGAGGGCCGCTGCTGATCGTCGCGGTGGCCGACCATCCCCTCGGCGGGGCACTGCGCCTGGCCGAAGCGCTGGCGCGGCGGGACCATCTGACCGCGCACGTGCTTGCCCTCGTCCCGCCCCTGTCCGTGTCCATGTCGGCACTGGAATCGCTCGCCGCGGATCTCGAGCCCCGCGAGCTGGATGACTTCCTGCGGGAGAAGGCCCGTCTCCGCACCCAGCGCCGGGTCCATCAATCGGTCGGCCTCTCCTCGTTCTTCAGCACCAGCGCTGAGACCGGTCCGGTCGAGACTACCGCCGCCGCGCACGCTCGCGGCCGCGCGGCGGCCTATCTCCTCGTTGGGCTCGCGCCGGCGGAGACCACCGCCAGGAACACGACCGTGGCGACGGCATCGCGACTGGCGGCGGAGGCCGGCGTGCCCGTCCTGGCGTGCACGCCCGAGGTGGACCAGCTGCCCGACTCCGCGCTCGTGGTCACGGACTTCAGCGAAGCGAGTCTCCGCGCGGCCCGGGCAAGCCTTCCGCTGCTGGCTGAGGGCGGGAGCGTGACGCTGGCGCACGTCATCCCCGGGTCGTCGGCCACGAGCGCGGCCAAACCGGCGGCCAACGTGCTGCGACGGCTGGCGGACGAACTCGGGGAAATCGGGAAGATCACGGTGCAGGTCGCCACGCTCGAGGGCGCGCCGCTGGGCGTGCTGGCGGAGTGGGTGCCGCAGTTCGATCTCGTCGCGCTCGGGACCACGTCTCGAGGGGAGTCGGAGGCGGAAGGTGAGGTCGCCGCGGCCGTGTTCCGGCATGCGCGGGGGAGCGTGCTGATTGCTCCACCGGCGAGTGGGTCGACGTCACATCGCCAGGGGTCTCGATGAAGTTGCCGGCTGATCG
>DATEIR010000066.1:0-14263 GCA_035278885.1 Gemmatimonadales bacterium
GTCGTCCGCGGGGGCCAAGGTGGTGAAGAGATCACGAGTCACCGCCGCCAGTCCGCCCCGGTCATCCCGTGCCTTCTGGAGCTGCGGGACGGCCTGCGCGACCGCCGCGGCGTTGGCCGGCGACTGTGCCTGCAAGGCATCCAGGGCCTTGGTGACGACATGCTGGGGTTCTGTCAACAAGGCGGAGTCGAAAAGCGAGCTGAAGGACGGGTAGATCCAGTTCTGGCAGGCTCTGCACTTGCTCCGCGTTCGCGGAATTCGGGGGAGGGCCGCATGGCACGTTGGACAAGCCGGAGAGCTAGTATCCACCATTCAGCCATCCCTGAGCAGGGTGTCCACAGGCTCGGCCCCTGGCGCGGGCCGGATCCACAGCAAAGATGCACCACTCGTCAGACCGCGGCGAGTGGTGCATCGTCACACGTGTGGCTCAGACCGTCGCGTTTTCAGTCGCCGGCACCGCCGTTGCCGGGATCAGGGCGCAGCCTGCTTCGCGGAAAGCCATGCCGCCGCACTCAGGCAGACCGTGATGACGGTCGAGAACGCTACGGGCATGACGAAGAGGTATCTCCAGCTCAGGACCGTGATGGCGGCGAAGGTAACGGCGAACGCCCACGCCGTGCCGCGCAGCTGCGCCAGCGCCGCGGGCGGGAGGCCACCCAGCTGCCAGGCCAGTATCGCCGCAAAGAGATAGAACACGCCGACGGAGAACCCGGCGGCGACGAAGAAATCCCAGAACGTGCGGTGGGACCCCTGCACATCGAAATGGATAGACCGCAGCGAGGCCAGCGGAGCGTCGACGCCCCATGCGGGATCGGACTGGCGGAAGCCCAGCGTATGGCCTGCGCCGAAGAGGAGCAGGAGGACGGCGGCGGTTCGGTAGAACATGGATGGTTTCATGGCTCCCCTTCGGAGCTCAGCCGGCACCATTTGTCGCCCGAACATGATCATCACTGAGGAGAACATGCGCGCCGCGGTTCCGACAGGCAATCGGTGCGACCCTTGGTCGGACACGGGCGAGTCTGGGCGTTCCCTTGCGGACCAGCCATGGACCCTATCGCCGGGATCCGCCGAACCGTATTTTCTTGGGGCCATCCGTCAGCCGGGCTGGCGGGCGTGTTCTTCATTTCCTTCCGTCGCCAGCACAAGTCCAACCAGACAGCGGCTCGTACCCAGGCACCTGAGCGGTACGTGAACGTCTTGATCGCTGCTTGATCGCCCTGGCCACCTTGACTGACCGTCAGGGGCTCGGTGACAGCGGCCAGATATCAAGGCGGCGCCGTCATCGATCGCGCCTCGAGTCCGGCAAGGTCACTCTCCACGGTCCTGCCGGCCGGCATGGTACACAACCCGGAGGCTCTGATGCGACACGCCCATCGCTTCCCGTCTCTTTCCATGTTGCTCGCGCTCGTCGGACTCGCCGCCTGCGGCGAGGACGGCCAGTCGCCCACCGCACCCTCGGAGGCCGGCGGTCCGGCCTTCACTCAGATCCCCGGCCGCGTGGTGGTCAACAGCCTGGCCGATCCCGGCGACGGCATCTGCGATGCGACACAGTGCACCTTGCGCGAGGCGATCAAGGCCACGGGGAGCACCAGGATCAGCTTCAAATCGGGCCTCACCGGTACGATCACGCTCGCTCGGCCTGGGGCCGGGGGCGGGACGCTGGTGATCGACAAGTCGCTTGCAATCACCGGCCCGGACGTGAGGGTCGTCATCCAGCGGCGGAGCACCGATCCTGCCTTTCGGATCGTCCGCATCGCCGGGCGAGACACCGTGAGACTCACCAACCTGATTCTGCGAAAAGGTGCCGACACCACAGGGGGTGGCATCATCAACTTCGGGCACCTCGCACTCACAAATTGCACGGTGACGGGCAACTCGGCCCTCCGCTTTGGGGGCGGTATCGACAATCACGGCTGGCTGTCCGTCACCGACAGCAGAGTCGCCAATAACTCGGAGGAGGGGATCTTCAGCGATGGCAACCTCATGCTCAACAGAAGTGTGGTCACGGGCAATAGCGGCGGCGGCATCTTTAGCAGGGGGCAGCTCACCCTTGCCAGCAGCGTGGTCTCAGACAACAACGGCAGCGGCATCTCTATCTTTGGTTTCACGTTCAGAGATATCTCAACGGTGATCACGAACAGTACGATCTCGGGCAACTCGACCGAAGGGGATGGAGGCGCGATCGCCAATGACGGTGGGGCCAGGCTCACGATCATCAAGAGCACGCTCGAGGGTAACTCGGCCGACGCGGGGGGTGCCATCTTCACCAGGCAGGGACTCAGGGATGATCGAGGTGTGGTCATCATCAGGAACAGCACGATCTCGGGCAACGCGGCGCGTTTTGGCGGAGCGATTTATGGTAGCCAGGACGGTGCGGACGACGACGCCGTGGCCGGCATCTACAACAGCACCATCACGCGCAACTCGGCCAGTGAGGGCGGTGGGATCCACCTGGAGGGCGGGCTCGTAGTGTCGCTCAGGAACACCATCGTCGCGCAGAACAGGGCCGTCACCGGGCCCGACCTGTTCGGCCCCGGGACCGACGCGCTCTTCAGTCTCATCGGCGACGGAAGCACCTCGGAGTTGATCGACGGGGTCGGCGGCACTCGGGTGGGCACCACGAAGGCCCCCATCGACCCCAAGCTCGCACCCCTGGCAGACTACGGGGGCCCCACCAGGACGCATCAGCTCCTGCTGGGAAGTCCGGCGATCGATGCCGCCTCATCAGCGGATTGCGCTATCACCGATCAGCGAGGCGTGCAGCGGCCGCAAGGCGCGGCGTGCGACATCGGAAGCTTCGAGCGGGCCGTACGCTGATTGCCTGCCTCCGGACGGAGGCGGTGACCGGCCTGGCCCGCAGGTCAGTCCACCTTCAATGGGCTCGGCTTGCCCAACTGGCTGGCCCGCGCACGGACCATCGCCTCCAGGTCGGCCTTGTGCGCCAGGGCGATCTTCTGACCGAGCGCGGCCGCCTGCTGGGTCAGCTCCGGTTGATGGGCGACCATCTTTTGCCCGGTGGGGGTCCGATAGAAGGTCGTAAGCTCCTGCAATTCCGATTCGGTGAACGTGTTCGCGTAGATCACCGCAAGCTCCGGAATCGCGGCGTCGGCGGTCAGGTACTTGCCCACCCACTCCAGCATCACGTCGCGGTACGGGGCCAGCTCAGGGTTCTGTTTGACCTGAAGCTCGATCATGCTGGTCGCCCCGGCGAACATCGTGGGCCCGATCTGCATCGCGTCCAACAGCTCCCGGGCAGCGCTGACCCGGGCCGGTGCCTGGGCGCGCACCTGGGGCACGGCAAAGCTGCCAGACAGCAGTACGATGACCGCGGCGGCGCGACGCATGAGGGGCTCGCATTCTCGAGAGGGTTCGGCTGCGACCAGTAGAGCCCGAGCTTCTGATACCAAGACATTCCGTCAGCGTGGACATGGACCGGGAACGTCTCGCTCATGGCATGCATGTACAAGCCGAGCAGGTTGGAGAGCAGCTCGGTCTGGTCAGACGAGGCAGGTTTCAGCGCTACCGCTGGTGGAGCGCTCATGCACCCTGCTCTGATTCACGCCGCGGTTCGCCAGGTACGCCGCCACCGGCGGTCAGCTCCGTCAGCTGCACCATGATGGCGGTCAGTCCCGAAGCGCTTCCCTTGGCGTGAAGCTCTCCGCGCGTGATGAACGCCCCTTGCCCTTCACTCAGCGTCTCGCGTACTCCATCCGGCCCACTGACCCAGCCGCTGCCGGCAACCACCAGAAAGAGCTGAGCGAACCCGGCCTCGTGAGCTCCGATCTCGCCGCCCGCCGCGAGATGAACGCAATAGATGTGGCCCTCACCCTGTCCGCTGCCCAGAGTGACGGCTGAAGCCTGGTGGCTCCGGTACTCTCTGATCGGCGTACCCCATTCGGGGCCAAAGCTCAGAAGGCGCATGGTCACTGTGATGGCTGGCGGGGCACGGTACGGCGAAAACCCAATAGGCCCCGCACCGCGAGAACCAGCAGGAAGGCCGCACTGGCGCCGAGCGCCAACAGGATCCAGACGAAGAAGAACGCCCCTTCTGATCGGAGGACGCCCGCGCCGATACCGCCGCCCTTCATGTGGACAGCGGAGATCACCAAGCCGAGAAGCGATCCGAGCAGCAGGATGATGTACCCCGCGCGCCGTCCCGGTAGCAGCAGTGTTCCGTACAACCAGACTCCCACGACGAACACCAGTGCCCAAAGCGTGGTCAGGTTCCCGGGTGCCATGCCGAGGACGATGTCACCCGCCAGATGCAGCGTGGTGAGGAGAATCGCGAGCAGGGACGTGATGGTCACCGTACCGTCGTACTTCATCGGCGCAGACCCTCCATCCGGTGCGGCACTATGCGGCCCTGGGACTCACCCCTCGTGCGATCCCGGCTGTTCCAACTTCCGGCCGGAGCCCCAGAGTCGACCCGCAGCGAGTGCAGCCAATCCGCAGAGTGCGCCCACGAGCAGCCAAGGGAGTGGGTTGTTTCCCCCACATTGGAAGAGCGCACCCTGCGACACCGCGGTCCGACCAGGCTCACACGGCCGGTAGCCGAGATTCAGCAGAGCGACCACGCCGCAGATCGCTGCTGTCCCCACCAGGACTCCGAGCGGGAGCTCGGGCCAGACCCGATTGCGCCGCGCCGCCAGGATGCATGCCAGAAGCGCGACCGGGAGGACGAGGAAGGCGATCGACAGGAGCGTCAACCCGCCGAGCAGCAGCAGGCCGGCACACAGACTCCATTCGAGGATGGCGCGTCGTCCGGTCTGGCGGGTTTCCATCGACCGCCTCCAAGGAGGAGAGACTATCACTCGATCGGCTGGCTATGCCCGATAGCGTTCTATCAACTGAGCGATCCGTTGAACCGCCTGCACCGCTGCCTGGTGATTCTGTGAGAAATTCAGGCGGATGCTATCGGTGGCGTCAGGGCTGAATTCGGTCCCCGGCGTGACGACTGCGTTGGCCTGCACCCGCGCGGCACGCACGAAATCATGCAGCGCCAGCGTCAGCGCCGGCAAGCGGGGGAAGAGGTAGCTCCCCCCTTCCGGCGTACGGACCGAGAGCCCGGGCACCGTCCGAAGTACGGCGAGCAGGTCGTCACGAATGGCCTGATGCTTCGCGGTGCGTTCCGCGAGCCACCCTTCCGGCTCATCGAACCAGGTGTTCAGCACGGCCTGGGAGTAGCCCGGTGCGCGAAGCGAAACGATCGCCTGCAGCTTCTCCGCGCGCTCGATGAGGTGCGGGGCCCCGAATGCGACCCCCAGGCGGTACCCGCTCAGCGACTCCGTCTTGGACGGCCCCAGGATGGTGACCACCTTGTCGGGCGCAATTCCGGCCGCGCAGATGTGCGTGTACGTCTGGTCGGCGTACAGCAGCCGGGCATACAGCTCGTCGACGATCACGGTCACGCCGTATCGATTGGCGAGCTCCGCGATGGCCGTGATCTCCTCTGGCGAGTAGACCACGCCGGTCGGATTGCTGGGATTGGAGAAGAGAAAGGTGCGGACGCCGGACTTGAACGTGTCCTCCAGCTGTACCAGATCCAGGCCGGCCTTGCCGGTGCAGGCCAGGTAGTCGAGCCGTACCGGTACGACCTCGGCGCCGAGGAACACCACCAGCTTGCGGTTGGCGAAGTAGTCGGGCCGTACGATGGCGACCCGGTCGCCTGCGTTCACCGCCGAGCCAAGGGCGAGGAACAGCGCGCCTTGGGTCCCGGGCGTGATGATCAACTCTTCTGCTGCCGAGATCGGACGACCGGTAAACGCCGCCAGCTTCCGAGCCACATGGTGGCGCACCTGGGCTCCGCCACGGTACTCCGTGTACGCCTGGGGCCCGCCGCGATGTTCCCCGGCGATGAAGGCCTCCAGGGCACCCGGCGCGGGAGGAAACGCGGTGTCGTTGACGTCGCCATGGGAGAAATCCACGGCGACTCCGGGCAGGGGCTCGCCGCGCAACGCGACGCCCGGGGGACCATCACTCTGTCGCACTTCCTGACCGGGTGCGTGGTCGGTGCCGAGCTTCGCGAATTTCGCTTCAAGTGCGCTCATGGGACCTCACCGAGTGCCTTTCCGGCGCCTGGCGCAGAAGTAGCCGGTGTCGGTCTGCACGATACCCGCCGGCCCCCACCGCCCATCGAATCCGTCGTCGCGCAGGCGCAGCACGTCCAGTACGAAGCCGGCGCCATCCAGGGCCATCGACCCGTCGCGCAGGTTGCCGACAGACTCGATCCAGATAGTCAGCTCCTTCCAGGTGGTGTACTCCCCCGGCGGCCAGCCGCGCACGGAGAGGAGCACCTGAGGGTAGATCGGGTCCACCCTCGCGCGCGCCGTAGCTTCATCCTCCAGCCCGCGCGTGGTGAGCTCCCAGAGATCCAGGTTGGTCGCCCCGAAATAGGGGTGACCGACGGTATCCCCCGGCGCGGCGTGCTTGCCGGTCTTCGGCGACGAGTCGGCAGCGGAGCTCCGCCACAGCCAGAGCCTCCCCGTTACGTGCTTCCCCGCCAGTTGAGGGCCTTGGGAGACGACCGTAAGGTCGTACCCTCCTTCGAGTCCGGTATGCGCCGATGCCGGAGCGATCTTGGCGCCCGCAGGCTGAGCAGCGCAAGGGGCTCCGCGATCGCTCCGCCAGCCCATGAGGCCGGAAACCGCTCCAGCTAGACTGAGACCTACGAAAGCAGTAGCGAGTGGGTCGCTTAACCTCGGCCCCTGTAGCCGCCAGGAGCTCGTTCGGGCGATCCGGTGGTACCGTGGATCGGGCAGAACGGCGCCTCGTCTTGCCGCCCGGGTGGGCTCGACCTGGAGGAGCCGGGTCACCTGGCTGACCGAGGCCTCGTCCGCCTCGTCACCCGAGGCCCAGAGTCGAAGCTCACCGACCGGCTCGGTGGGTGGAGGCGGCTTCACGGTCGATACCTCCGCGAGGCAGGGTGGAATGGTGTACCACAGCGGCTGCCGAGGCGAGGCCCGGCTCGCATCCGGTCACGCCCATAGGGCCGGGGCGAGATACCCCTGGCGGAATCGCCAGTCCTCTGCGGCGGCCGCCGGACTTCCCAGATCATAGGTGGTCCCGTCCGTGCACCACACCACTCGGTCGGCGACATGCCAGAGGGTCGGGACTTCGTGCCCGGTGACCACGACTCCACAGCCCGCGTGCGCCAGGCGGCGGAAGATCGCGGATAGCGCTTCCATGTCGTAGGGAGCGAGTCCCCGGTATGGCTCATCGGCCAGCAGGCAGGTCGGGCTACGCAGCAACGCGACCGCCAGTTCCGCCCGCCGCCGCTCGCCCGCGGAAAGCGTGGGCGGTCGGTGCTCCAGCCTCGCCTCGAGTCCGGTGAGACGGGCCACCTCCGGCGGATCGCTTCGCCCCCAGCGTCGGGCCACGCTGCCCAGGTGCTCACGCACGGAGAACCCGGGGGAGAGCAGGTCGCGGTCCGGCAGGTAGAAGAGTCCCTCCTCCGCCAGGCGGTGCAGCCTGGCGTGCAGGTGGACTCGCCCGCCGAATTGCACGGTACCATGGTCGGGACGCATCCACCCGGCGGCGATCTTCAGCAGGGTGGATTTGCCGATTCCGTTTCTACCCACGAGCGCCGTAACGGACCCCGGTTCGGCCCGAAGCGTGGCTGCTGTCAGAACGGCGCGTCCCCCGAAGCGCTTCCCGATGCATTCGGCAACGAGCACCGGCCTCACCAGCGCGCCACCAGCCATACGGCGGCCTCGGCCATGATGGCGGGAAGCGCGGAAAGCGCCGCGAGACTCGCCTGGGGAACGCCGAAGTTCGCCAGCAGCACGTGTTCGTTGCGACGGCGCGCCTCGAGGAGGCTGAGAAAGGCAACGAGCAGCACGACCAGTCCGGTCGCCCGCAGCGGGAGCGGCAGCAATCCGCGGCTCGCTGCTCCCCCACCGCCGGCCAGGGCGACCAGCAGCCTGACGCCGATCCAGAGGTACAGTGCTCGTCGCAGCAGCGCTACAGCGAAGAGCCGCTCGGGGAGATGCATCCTGGGAAGCTCCCTCCGCCAGCATGGATGTCTGCAGCCGCTTCACGGCATGCCCATCAACTGCAGTCGATCATGGTTCCGACCACACATCAACCTATGCCCCGAGGCGTCCTTCGAGTCGGTCCTCGCTCGAGTCTCGAGGTCCGCGTAACCACTCATCCCGAACCTGTTCGAAGCGGGCTTATGGTAAGGCGGCTGGCTGCAGCTTTCCTACGCCTCTTCCGCCTTGAGCACGCCATAGCACGTGAGGCAGTATGGTGGACTAGAGTGAGTCCGCGGATCGATGTGGTACCGTGCATCCTTCTGGTGTATCACTTTGTCGCAGCGTGCACAACGATATAAATCGTCAAGGGATACACTCAGCTCGGCAGCTTCTCGCCGCTCGGCATCTCGCAATGAGCGTGCGGTCGCACCCTCTAGGTAGACGAGCCAATCGGGCAACGCTGCTCCGGATACACGCAGAGCCCGGATACGTTCATGGAGGCACTTCGGACACGCGCCGAACATCCGTGGAGTGGCGAAAAGTGCACCATGCGTTCCGCACTTGACACACCAGTGATTGATGAACTCGTCACATTCAAGAACATCATCGAATAGAGCCACGGGCGTTTCACCTCCGATCGCCGCAATCCAGGCACTCGTCGAGTCCGCCTAACGAAATGCGCATCAGCTGCCCGAGGTTTGTCGTGGGTGCGGCTACCAGAGCTGCATTGCTTCCTCGTGGCCAAGGGGAGTCCATACACCGTCAGCGCTACGACGCCAGCCGTCGTAGACGGCCCAGCCGCCAAGGGGCCAATAGCGGAACGGAAGGAACGCTCGCGCGACCACCTCGCCGACGCCCGACTCGAACGCCTCTCCGGCAAAGTCGATCCCACCTTCACGACCATTCCAGCGGGGCCTGAGTGCCCGCAACTGAGCTTCCGGGAGGCCGCCCCACTCCTGAGGGGAGAACGGGCTGAGAAAGGACTTTGCAGTCTCGAGAGCCTGTTCGAGCACCGCAAAGGCGATCGGGTGATCGAAGCCAAAGACCAGCCTCGGTCGCGTCGCCATGCGGAAACCTCCAAATGTCCGGCCAACTTGGAGGAGGACAACGATACGTATTGGCATCGATGGCCTGAGCTAAGGTGGCGTCCGCCTAACATGCGCGTCGGCTGCAAGCCTACAGCCTACCGCCCGCACAATCCTTTGCTCCGCCGGTCGCCAACAGCGGCAGCCCCCGGGCAGAGCGCGGGACCTGGCGCTTGTCGGCTGCATGCGGGGGTTAGACGGCCAGCTTGACAGGCTCCAGAGGCTACCCAAGCTCCTGACCGAGCCTCTCGCCTTCTATGACCCGATGCAGCTGAGTAATCTCGTCTGCTGCCGCCGCGAACTGTCGTCCGGCGCCCCTTAACCAGTTCGACAGCCGTTCGATGTCTTCATGCATGGCCCGACGTCCGACCTCCTGCGCCACCTCATGCACTGAGCCTGGGTAAGCTTTAGCAAGAGCGGCAACCTCCAGAAGCCGGGCAAAGTGCTCGGACGCACTGTCATCGATGCTTGTGAGGCGTCCGTCCGATAAAGGAGGCTTGTCTTCAAGAGCTTGGCGGAGAGTGGGGAGCCAACCCCATCGGCGCTCCCGGTACGCCTCGTCTGTAAGCATCGAACCCTCCCTTGGCAGCGTGCGTGTCGAGTCCGCCTGACGAACGACATGCGCATCAGCTGCGGGCGATCGTGCTCGCGCCCGCACTAACCTGCATGCGCGGGTTAGACGTCAGGGCCCGCGCGATGCTAGATTGAGATTCCCCGCCTACGAGTTCCTCGCCCGCTAAATCTGCCGGGATCTCGAGACCCCAATGCCATGACGTCTAACGACATGCGCATCAGCTGCAAGCGTTGGAGTTGCCGCCCGCACAATCCTTCGTTCTGCTGATCGCCCGCGGGCGATCAGCGCCCTCGGGACTTGGCGCTTGTCGGCTGCATGCGCGGGTTAAGCGGCCCGCCCGAGCTACAGATCGTCGGGCGTCAATCCGGTGTGCCGGGCGATCCGTGCCAGCATCCGCGGGCCGATCTCTTCATCGTCATGGAAGCTGAACACGTAGTCCGGCCAGCCGGGCCGGGCTAAGGTCTTGTGTGAGCTGGATGAGCGCTTGAGCTCCCACCCGAGGCGCAGCAGCGCGGCGTAGACCCGCCGCGCTTGGCTGCGCCCCAGGTGCTCACGCGGCCTGAAAGGTGACCGTCAGTAGTTCCGGGACCGCCTCGCCGTGCTCCAGGCGCTCAGCCAGCACTCGAAGTGCCAGGGCCTGCACCCGTGCCACAGCATCGGTCCGGGTCACCCCGTAGGTGGTGACCCCGGGGAGAGCGGCGACCTCGGCCAGCCACCGACCGTCGGTTTCTTGCTCGAGCTCAATTTGGAAGGTCATAACTTCTCCGGAGGGCTCTCACCCAATCTACCATGGCCGCGCGGGTCCGCCTAACGACAGGCGCATCAGCTGCGGGCCATCGTGCTCGCGCCCGCACCAACTTACGCCTCCTTAGCGGCGCCACCGGAAGGCGCCGCCCGAGCGGAGTTCGGCGCCACTTCGGCCCGTGGGTTGCATGCGCGGGTTAGGCCGCTTCCCGCGGCCGTGGTCGGGTCCACGCCAGCCTAGGCCGCCGGCTCCTCATATAGGAGAATGGCTATGGCACCGTAGTTGGTCACGATGTTGCCGACGGGCGCTGCGTTGCTTGTGATCTTGAGATCAATCACTCGAAGGGAGGGGTGCTCGTCCAAGAACTTGTTTATGTCGCTCTCAAGGAGCCCGAAATTGCCCCGACCAGGGCTGCTGCCCGCAGAGACACTCACGACGTTTTGAAAGAGCTTGACCCGCATCGACTTTCTCCGCAGGAGGGTTGTGGGATTGTCCGCCACGAATTCGTGCTGACCAAAGGCCTGCCGAACTTCGTGAAGCGGCCCAACGAAATGCGCATCAGCTGCGGGCTATCGAGCGCGTGCCCGCACTAACCTACGTTCCACTGACCGCGATCGGCGGGCAGTGGCCGAGCGGAGCTCGGGGCCGGCCGGCCCGTCGGCTGCACGCGCCTGTTAGGCCGCGCTTAAAGCGGGACCTGGTCCTCAGCGAGCATGGGCCGTGCTGCCGCGATTAGCCTGCGACGCCGCTGCAGGAAGAGAAGGGCGCCCACTGGGAATCCAGTTTGGACTGCGGTCGGGCCGTTGGGCAACGCATGCCAGTACCCGATACCGAAGAGCACAACCGACAACACGTTGGTCGATAGTGCCCCAGTATCAATGTTGAACGACGTCACAGGCGCGCAAAGGACGCAAACGAAGGTCCACCACCAAGGATGAAGTATCGGGGACCGGAATGCCTGGAACGCTGTCCGCAGACAGAAGCCCGCGATTCCAAGGCCCAGTAGGACTAGAACGAGACGCATCAGTCGCGGTCCCTCTTAACCCTCTAAGATGTTCGTGCGTCGGCCTAACGACATGCGCATCAGCTGCGGGCCATCATGCCGGCGCCCGCACAATCCTACGCTTCCTTAGCGGCACCAGCGGAGGGCGCCGCCCGCGCGGAAGCCCCCGCCCCACCGGCCCGTCGGCTGCACGCGCGGGTTAGGCCGCCGCACCTCCTGACGGTGCGGTCCTACTCAGAACGGACACTCGGGTGCGTCAGCTGGGGAGTGAGTCACACCAGCCTTAAGCCGATAGGTTGTGTCCGGCCCTCCGAGTGCGCTGAGGAGCGCCGTGAGCGTCAGTTCCGTGCCCTTGAGGCTTCCCCTTACATAGACCCTCGGGAGCTCGCCAACCACGAGCTGAGAACTATGCCAGTCGCCCCGGGCCACAAACGTACTGGCTTCCGTAAGCGTGACCGGGGAGCGGATGACGATTGTATTACATCCGAGCCGAAGTTCAGCGCTCGCCTGATTAGCGACGAACACCGCCTCTGGAGCGCCCCAGGTTCCGGTGAGCACCCGGTCTGCGGGGCCAGCCATATCTGAAGAGCAAGCAGCAAGGAGCAAGAGAGCAGCGGGAAGGCCCCAAGTACGTGGCGCTGACCGAGTGAGATCGGACATAGACTCCACTCTGTTAGAGATGCCTTTCGGTCGGCCTAACGACATGCGCATCAGCTGCGGGCGATCGTGACCGCGCCTGCGCAAACCTTTGTTCCATTGACCGCCATCGGCGGTCAGTGCGCAAGCGGAGCTCGGGTCACATCCGGCCCTTCGGCTGCATGCGCGGGTTAGGCGGTGCGGCGGCGAGATCCCCGAGCAGGGCGAGTCGGCATCACGTCGAGAAGCGTACGCAGCGCTCGATTCACGGACTTGGCGTCCCCGAAGGCCGCCGCGACGTCAGGGTCGAGCACAACAATCTGGCTACCCGGCTTCAGGCGGGCGGCGTACTTGTTTCGCACGCCTTTGCTGAAGTCGTACTCCGGGCGCATCGTGTCCCGGTCCCGGCTCCGCGCCCGCTTGGCACTAGACTTCTTCTTCATAGGTGTTCCGCTCGCGGCGGCTGGCAAGGCGGGCACTGATGATTCGAATCAGATCCCCGCGTTCGACGTGCGCGACCACCACCAGGCGATGGCGGTCAGATTGCCCGATCAGCACGAACCGCTCTTCACCAACTGAGTGGTCCGGATCAGCAATCGTGAGTGAGTGTGGGTCTGCGAAGGCCGTTGCGGCTTCCGGGAACCCGACACCGTGCTTCCGAAGGTTGGCAGCAGCCTTCCTCGCATCCCAGGTGAACTGAAGACTCATCCTCAAATCTAGGGTTCACCGGTGCTTGGCGCATCCGCCTAACGACTTGCGCATCAGCTGCAGGCGATCATCCCTGCCTGCCCGCACGGAGCGCTGGCCCACGCTGGCCTGTCGGCCGCATGCGCGGGTTAGGCAGCGCGCGCGAGAAACTAGCTTGCGAGCGCGGCGGCAACCGCCTTCGGATGGCGGGCCGCGACCCGCAGCAGAGCTCGGGCCGGTCCTTCCGGCTGCCGCCGGCCCTGCTCCCAGTTCCGGAGGGTGGCCGGACTGACGCCAATCATGAGAGCAAACTCGGTTTGCGTCTTGCCGAGCTCCTCCCGGATGGCGCGGACGTCCGCTGCGGCGATCGTCGTGACCCGGCTAGGGGCCAGCCGTCCGCGGCGGATCCGTCCTGCCTGTTTGACGCTGCGCGTCAGTTTCGCGAAATCCGCCTTCCTCACCTGAGTTCCTCCTCGACCAGCCGGCGCAGGGTTCGGGCCTGGGCCGGGGTGAGATCATCTTGCGCGTTCTTGGGATCGACGTAGAGCATGTAGAAGAGCTCGTCCGCCGGCTCCCAGTAGTAGATCAAGCGGACGCCCCACGCTTGCCCGGACCGGCGAGACCCCAGCGCAACTTCCGGAGACCGCCTGAGCCGCGGATGACGGCCCCTTGCTCAGGTCGTAGAAGGAGGGCGATCTGGAGTCGCGGTACGCCTCAGCGCTGAGCAGCCCCCGAAGTGAGTTTGTAAAGACCGGGGTCTCGACAAAGCGCATGTGGCAAGGTACGCCACTGGCGTAGCTGCAGCAAGAGGCAGGAAGGAGGGTGGTTGCGTCTGCCTAACGACTTGCGCATCAGCTGCGGGCTCTCAAGCCCGCGCCCGCACTAACCTACGTTCCGCTGACCGCCATCGGCGGGCAGCACCCGAGCGGAGCTCGGGACCAACCGGCCCGTCGGCTGCATGCGCTTGTTAGGCAGCAAGCCGCGCGAATGGTGGCGTTATGGTGCTTCCCGGTCCGAACGCGCGCTAGCCGCAGGGTTGCCCACCTGAAGCAGCGTCGCCGCGCTGATATCTGAGCCGCCCCGATCCACGGCTTGAATCAACACCTCACCAGGCCCGACCCCCTCCGCTACACCTGAGAGCGAGTCGATGCGCGCCACCAGGGTATCCAAGCTCATCCATCGCCAGTCGGGTGTGCCGACATCAGCTGGCAGGCAATCGCCGGGCAGGAGTTCAGCTTGGAACGTGACGGTGTCGCTCAACCCGATCGTAGTGGTCCGGGCACTCACGCTCGCAAGTTCCTCCCCCAGGCAGCGATCGTTAGTGACGTCGTTGGCGCACGCCGGTAGGACGAGCAGAATGGCGAGCAGATCGGGGATTAGTAGGGCTTGATGCCTCACGGGTCACCGCCTTTCGTCTTGCTGCCTAACGAAATGCAAATCAGCTGCAGGCCCTCAAGCCCGCGCCCGCGCAAACCTTCGTTCCGCTTGTCGCCATCGGCAGCAAGCGCCCGAGCGGGGCTCGGGACCGACCGGCCTGTCGGCTGCATTTGCTTGTTAGGC
>DATEIR010000067.1:0-20407 GCA_035278885.1 Gemmatimonadales bacterium
GTGGCGGCGGAGGTGATGGTGATCCCCCGCTCCTGCTCCTGCTCCATCCAGTCCATGGTGGCGGCGCCCTCATGGACCTCACCGATCTTGTAGTTCTTGCCGGTGTAATAGAGGATGCGCTCGGTCGTCGTCGTCTTCCCGGCATCGATGTGGGCCATGATGCCGATGTTGCGATAGCGGTCGAGCGAGGTTTGCCGGGCCATGATGTCCTGTCGTGTCCTGTCCGCCGTTGAGCCTTCCACCAGCGAAAATCCCAACGAAAAAGCGGGGCGACCGACCCGGAGAATCCGGTGGTATCGCTCCGCGCGCATCCGGACCGAAGCCCAGGATGAGGAAGCCCCCGCGGGGACCTCCACGCGTTGTCGCTGGAAGACCAGAGGTGGCGGGGTCCCGTCACGTGGTCCGATGTCGTTCTGGGCGCCCGGGAACCGGAGCCTCGAAAGCGCCAAGCCATGCAAAAGTAGCGGCTTACGCCCTGATGTCAACACCCCGGATCCGTCCTTCCGAAGCCGCGGAGCCCGGCCGGGCAAGTGCTGAGGCTCGGGCGTGCCGTTCGGGGCGTTTCTTCCAGTCGGACTCTCCAACGCACCCAGGAGCTCCACGGAAGGAGTGCCCCATGGCCGCGCGCTCACCCCTCTGGCCTCGCACCCGCCTGCTGAGCGGGACCGCTCTGGTCGTCATGACGGCCTGCATAGGCACCGATCAGCTCGGACCATCGCGGCCGGAGGCGCCGGACCGGTTTCCCGGACCGGCCGCCGCGACCGCGCCCACGAACTTCTGGGCGACCAAGGCCCCCTCCCTCTCCAGGCGAAGCGGGCATGCCACCGGGGTGGTCAACGGCCTGATATACGCCATCGGTGGCTTCGGCGCCGACCCGGGATTCCCCGCCACCACCCTGGCCAGTGTGGAAGCGTATAACCCCGCCACCAACGTCTGGACTCCCAGGGCATCCCTGCCCGAGCGCCGCGAAAAAACCAACGGGACCGGAGTCATCAACGGCCTCCTTTATGTCGCCGGAGGCGAGGCGTCAGGTGTGCCCAAGAGCACGCTCTTCGCGTACAACGCGTCGACCAATACCTGGTCCATCCGTGCCCCGCTGCCGGCGGCGGGTGGCTGCGGCGCCTCCGGCGTGATCGCGGGTAAGCTCTACGTCTATGTCCCGGGGTGCACGACAACGACGCCGGTCTTCGCGCGGTACGATCCGGCGACCAACCGGTGGACGCAGCTCCCCCTCCCGCCGACGTACCACCGGCGCCCCGCATCCGGCGTGGTGCGTGGAAACTTCTACCTGATCGGCGGTCAGAATCAGAACGCCATCTTCTCTTACGCCAACGAGTCGTTCGACCCGGCGACCAACACCTGGCGGACCAGGCGGGACTCGCCGGAACCACGGTTCGCGACAGGCAGCGCGGTGGTCGACGGCCTGCTGTATGTCATCGCCGGCTACGGAAATTTCCTGGCCAAGACCGTTCAGATCTACGATCAGGGCAGCGACCATTGGTCAAATGCAGCTCAGGCGCCCACCGCCCGGGCGGAGCTGTCCGCGGCCGTCCTGAATGGGAAGATTTATGCGATCGGCGGTGGCGATGGCGTGCAGACGGTGGGCACCAACGAGGTATACACCCCCGGCAACGTCTGGGTGACCAAGACGGCGATGCCCGTCGCGCGAGGCGGGCTGGTGGCGGCGGTCTCAGGCGGGAAGTTGTACGCGATCGGCGGGTTCAACGGATCCAAGCTGGCGGTCAACCAGATGTACACAGCGAGCACGGACAAGTGGACTAACCGCGCTTCGATGCCCGCGCTCCGGTTCGATGCCAATGGCGCCGGGGTGATCAACGGGCACCTGTACGTCGCCGGCGGCGGGTTCGATGTGTACTACAAGACCCTGTATGCCTACAACCTGAGCACCAACGCCTGGACCACGAAGGCCCCGATGCCCGCGATCGGCGCCCGGGGAGCCGCCGGGGTCATCGGGGGCAAGCTCTACGTGCTCAGCGGGGCCGACGCGGGGTTCACCTCCGCCAAGCGCCTCGACCGGTACGACCCCGCGACCAACACCTGGAAGACCTTGGTCCCCCCGATCATCGTGCACGACCAGCCGGCCGCTGGCGTGATCAACGGCAGGCTGTACGTGGTGGGAGGGCTCACGTCGGGGGGCGCCAACACGGCCGCGCTCGAGGCCTACGACCCCGCGATCAACGCATGGACGCCGCTCGCCCCCATGTCGACCCCTCGGCGTGCGGCAGCCGGTGTCGCGCTGAACGGACTGTTCTACGTGCTGGGCGGGTATCACGACAACGGGTTCGTCACTTCGGCCGTCGAGGTCTATAACCCGGCGACCAACACTTGGCGGACCCTGACCCCGCTCCCCACGCCGGCGTTCACCGCCGCGGCCGGGGCGATCAACGGCAAGATTTACCTGGTCGGGGGTTATGGAAGGGCGAGTGAGCCTCTGACCAACACGCAGGTGTACACGCCGTAGACCGGCGCGGCGGCCCGAAACGCCGACGGGGCGCCCATCTCGGGCGCCCCGTGCCTTTCCAAATCGCTCTGCCCGCAGTCTACCAGCGATAGTGCGCGAACGCCCGGTTGGCCTCGGCCATCCGGTGGGTGTCTTCCTTCTTCTTGATGGTGTTGCCTTCGCCCTTGGACGCCAGGATCAGCTCGGCCGCGAGCCGCTCCGCCATGGTCTTCTCGGTGCGGGCGCGGGAGAAGGAGATGAGCCAGCGCATGGCGAGCGCGGTGCGGCGGTCGGGACGAACCTCGACCGGCACCTGCAGCGACGCGCCACCGACCCGGCGGCTCTTCACCTCGAGCGTGGGCTTGGCGTTGTTGACCGCCGACTTGAAGACCGAAACGCCCGGCTGGCCGGTGCGCTCTTCGATCAGGTCCATGGCCGTGTAGAAGATGCCTTCGGCCACGCTCTTCTTGCCTTCGAACATCAGATTGTTGACGAACTTGGAGACCGTCTGGCTGTCGTACCGCGGGTCGGGCGGCACCGGCCGCTTGACCGCCTTGTTGCGCCGGCTCACTTCTTCCCTCCCTTGGCCCCGGCTTCCTTCGGCCGCTTGGCGCCGTACTTGGAGCGGCTCTGGCGCCGGTCGTTGACCCCGGCCGAGTCCAGCGTGCCCCGCACGATATGATAGCGCACGCCCGGCAGGTCCTTCACTCGGCCGCCACGGATCAGGACGATGGAGTGCTCCTGCAGGTTGTGCCCCTCACCCGGAATGTAGGCCGTGACCTCGAAGCCGTTGGTGAGCCGCACGCGGGCCACCTTCCGAAGCGCCGAGTTGGGCTTCTTCGGCGTGGTGGTGTAGACCCGGGTGCACACCCCCCGCTTCTGCGGATTGGAGCGCAGGGCGGGCGCCTTGTCCTTGGCTTCCACGTCTTTCCGGCCGCGCCGGATGAGCTGATTGATGGTCGGCATAACCCTTCGGCTTCGATGTCTGATGGGCCCGTTTCGGGCGAAGACCGCGAAATGTAGATGCCAGATAGGCTTGGGTCAAGCGGACGTGTTCCTGCCGCTTTTTGCGCGGTGGGGGCGGCTTTTGCCAAGACGATGCGGCTCATCGAGCCCGTAACCGGCAGGATCTCCTGGGGATACGGGCGGCCCCGTCCTTGCCCTTCACCCCATCGTGCGCCTCGTCCCTCTTGTCACCCGGTCCCTCGTCCCAGCCCTGCTGCTCGGATCAGCCTCGCTGGCCTCCGCGCAGGACACGCCGTGGAAGCCGTTCTCGGAAGTGACCCGGGGCAGTGAAGCCGGCCGGGGAATCTTTACCGTCTACTACAAGCGCGAGCGCGTCTACCTGGCGCTGACCCCTGACCAGTTCGACCGGGACTATCTCCTCGTGAGCCAGCTGGCCCAGGGTATCGGCGAGCTCGGCCTCGACGGCGGCACCACCGTGCGTTCCGACCTGGTGCGCTTCCATCGCGAGGGTGACCGGGTCGAGCTCTGGGCCGTCAATCCCCATTTCGCGGCCGCCCCGGGCACCCCGATGGCGCGCACCGTCGCCTACTCCTTCGGGCATTCGGTGGCTTGGGCGTTCCCCATCGCCTCGGTGAAGGATGCCCAGGAGTCCGAGGTGCTGATCGACCTCGCGCCGTTCCTCCTCTCCGACTGGCCCGATGTCGGCTCGGTGCTCCAGAACGCGGCCGCCCAGCGGAAGCTCGGGGTGACCGTGGCCTTGGACGACAAGCGCTCCAGCCTCCAGGAGCTCCGGCTCTTCCCCACCAATCTCGAAGCCGAAAGCCGGCTCACCTTCCAGAGTCCGAAGAGCCTGGGCCTCGAGACCGTGTCCGATTACCGCTCGATCCCGGTCGGCGTGCACTACTCCCTGATGGAGCTGCCGGCGGCGCCCATGCGCCCGCGCTACGCGGACGATCGGGTGGGCTACTTCGTCTCGGCGCACAAGGATTTTTCCCGCGACACGTCGGAGAGTTACTTCGTCCGCTACGTGAACCGCTGGCGACTGGAGAAGAAGGATCCGACGGCGGCCGTCAGCGAGCCCGTCACCCCGATCACCTACTACCTCGATCGCACCATTCCGGTCGAATGGCGCTCCTACGTGCGAGCCGGGATCCTGGAATGGAACCGCGCCTTCGAGGATGCCGGATATCGAAACGCGATCCAGGTCCTCGACGCCCCCGACGACAGCGCCTGGAGCGCGGCGGACGCGCGCTATTCCACCGTGCGCTGGACCGCGACCAATCGCGCCGTCTACGCCATCGGCCCCACCAACGTCGACCCCCGGACCGGTGAGATCCTCAACGCCGACGTGCTCATCTCGGCGGGCTGGATCCAGACCTGGCGCGGCGAGACCCGCGACTACGTCGCGCCCCTCGCGTCGGTGCGCTCCGCCTTCGCGCTCGACACCGCCGTCGCGACCAGCGGTGAAGGCGCCCTGCTCTGCCGCTATGGTGAAGGCCTGGATCAGGACGGCACACTGGCCCGTACCCTGCTTGCGGCCCGCGGCGTCGCCGGGTCGACGGGCGAGATCCCCGCGGCCTACATCGGCGAGGCGCTCAAGGCCCTGGTGATGCACGAGATCGGGCACACGCTCGGGCTGCGGCACAACTTCCGGGGCTCCGCCGGCGCCACCGCCGAGCAGCTGGCCGACCGGAGCTGGACCGAGGAGCACGGGCACGGCGTGTCCGTCATGGACTACAGCCCGCCCGCGCTCGCGGCCGACCCCCATCGGCAGGCGAGCTTCTACTCCCCGACGATCGGGAGCTACGACCGCTGGGCCATCACCTACGGCTACGCCGACGTTGGCTCCCGCGTCCCGGGCGACGAGCCGCACCTGGCCAAGGGCGGCGCCGCCGAGAACGAGGCCTGGAGCCCGGACCAGGAGCTCAACGGGCTTCGCACCGTCGCCTCGCAGGCTGCCGATCCGGCCCACCTCTACGGCAGCGACGAGGACGCCGGCTTCGGCGGCTACGGCCTGGATCCGACCATCTCGCGCTACGATCAGACATCCGACCCGCTGCGGTGGGCGCGCGAGCGCGTCGGGCTGATCGACTGGCTCATGGATTCGTTGGACACCCGGGTGGTGGCGCCGGGTCAGGGATATGGCCGCCTTCGCTCGGCCTTCACCGACCTGCTGACCGACCGCTGGTACGCCCTCCTGCTCACGACCAAGTACCTGGGTGGGGCCACCATCGCACGCGACCACCGGGGCGACCCCGATGCGCGGCCCTCGTTCGAGACGGTACCCGCCGAGCGCGAGCGTGAGGCGCTGGGCTTCATCGCGGAAGCCGGCTTCGGCGAGAGCGCCTACCGCTTCCGCCCCGAGCTGCTGAGCCGGTTGGGGTCGGACCGCTGGATGCACTGGGGCGTCTCGCCGGCCGCGGGCGGCCGAGCGGACTTCCCGCTTCACGAATGGGCGGTGGCCCAGCAGGGCTCCCTGCTGAATCAGCTCCTCGACCCGACGGTACTGGCCCGGATCCGGGACGCCGAGCTGCGCGCGACCCCTGACGATCCCACGGTCGGGCTGCCCGAGCTTTTCCACCGGCTCAGTCGTTCCATCTGGAGCGAGCTGGGGCAGAAGGGTGGCCCGCACCCGAACGGTCCGCGGAACATCGTGTCGGTTCGGCGCGACCTCCAGCGGCTGCACCTGAATGCGATGGTACGAATGGTGCTGAGTCCCGCCCCGGGAACGCCGGAAGACGCCCGCAGCCTGGCCCGGGCCACCCTGACCGACCTGGCTTCAGGGATCGACCACGCCCTGGACGAAGGCCACGACGATCTCGACGACTACACCCGCGCCCATCTGGCCGACTCCCGCGAGCGGATTGCCCGCGCCCTCGATGCCCCGATGGTCGAAACCGCCTCTACCCGGTAGCATGCCATGATCGCCTCGCCCGATCCGTCACCGCTGATCCAGGCCGTCGTGTACATGGTCGGCATCCTCAGTGGCTACGCCCTGCTGACGCCGCGACAGGAATGGGCACGCGCCTGGCAGACGGTCCGCACGATGTGGAGCGGCGACCGACGTTAGCGCTGCACCCCGCGGGTTATCATTCCCGCCATGGCATCGCCCGTCTCGAGCTCCAACCCTCTCATCGTCCGTAACCTCCGCAAACGCTACGAGGACGTCGTGGCGGTCGACGGCCTGGACCTCCAGATCGGGCCCGGCGAGTGCTTCGGGCTGCTCGGGCCCAACGGGGCCGGCAAGACCACCACGATCGAGATCTGCGAGGGACTGACCCGGCCCGACAGCGGCGAGGTCCTCGTGCTCGGCCGGACCTGGGGCCGGGACGACCGCGAGCTGCGCGAGCTGCTGGGCATCTCGCTCCAGGAGACCCAGTTCTCCGAGAAGCTGACCGTCGCCGAGACCGTCACCCTGTTCCGGAGCTTCTATCGCGCCGGACCGCCCGCCGAGCGGGTGATCGCCCTGGTGCAGCTCGAGGAGAAGGCGCACGCCCGGGTGGGCCAGCTCTCCGGCGGACAGCGGCAGCGCCTGGCACTCGCCTGCGCGCTGGTGGGCGACCCGGCGCTGCTCTTCCTGGACGAGCCCACCACGGGGCTCGATCCTCAATCGCGGCGCCAGCTCTGGGAGCTGATCGAGGGGTTCAAAGCCGCCGGCCGATCGATCCTGCTCACCACCCACTACATGGATGAAGCCGAGCGGCTCTGCGACCGGGTTGCGATCGTGGACCACGGCCGGGTGATCGCGCTCGGCACCCCCCGTGAGCTGATCGCATCGCTCCAGGCCGAGCACGTCCTGGAGTTTTCGGTGGCGGACCGGACCCGTCTCGACCCCGCTTCGCTCCGAGCGCTCGACGGCGTGCTGGGCGCGCACGCCGCCAACGGCACGATCGAGCTGCAGGTGGCCGAGCTTCACCGGACGATGCCCGCCCTGCTTGGTGAGCTGCGGAGACAGGGTCTGCAGCTCACCGAGCTCCGGACCCATTCGGCGACGCTCGAGGACGTCTTCGTGTCGCTGACCGGCCGGCGGCTGCGCGATGAGTGACCGCCGCGGGTGGCGGACTCATCCGCTCGTGCAGCTTACGCTGGTTCGGTATCGCGAGTTCATCCGCGAGCCCGAAGCGGTCTTCTGGGTCTTCATCTTTCCAGTGCTGCTCACGGCCGGGCTCGGGATCGCCTTCCGCAACCAGGCGCCGGCCAAGATTCCCGTCGTCGTCGTCGATGGCGCGGAGGCGCACCCGGTGACCGAGGCCCTGGCCCGGAATCCCGCACTCAGCGTCCGGACCCTTACAGACACCGCCGCGGTGCAGGCACTGCGAACCGGCAAGGCCTCCCTGGCGATCCTGCCCGGACCCCATGGAACCGTGACGTACCGCTTCGACCCGGATCGGCCCGATGCGCGGGTGGCACGGCTCGAAGCCGACGACGCCCTGCAACGCGCCGCCGGACGCACCGACCCCGTTACCTCGACCGAGCAGCGGGTCCGCGAGCCCGGGTCGCGCTACGTGGACTTTGTCGTCCCTGGGCTTCTGGGCCTCAACCTGATGGGGAGCGGGATCTGGGGACTCGGCTTCGCCATCGTGGATGCCCGCAAGAAGCGGCTGCTCAAGCGCCTGGTGGCGACTCCGATGTCGCGGACCCAGTACCTGGCGTCGTTCCTGCTGTCGCGGCTCACCCTGCTCGTGGTCGAAGTCGGCGTCCTGCTCGGCTTCGCCGTGCTCGTGTTCGGCGTGCCGGTGCGCGGGTCGCCGCTCGCGGTCCTCGGCGTTTGTCTTCTGGCCGCGCTCACCTTCGGCGCGCTGGGACTGCTGATCGCCTCACGATCCCAGACCATCGAAGGCGTCTCGGGTCTCATGAACCTGGTGATGCTGCCGATGTGGATCTTTTCCGGTGTGTTCTTCTCCGCCAGCCGCTTCCCCGACGCGCTGCAGCCCGCGATTCAGCTCCTGCCGCTCACGGCGGTCAACGACGCGCTGCGGGGCGTCCTCCTCGAAGGCGCCTCGCTGGCGAGCGTCGGCGGAGAGCTCGCCATCCTGCTCGGGTGGATGGTCCTGGCTTTTGCGCTCGCTCTTCGGCTGTTCCGCTGGCGCTAGCACTGTCACGCGGCAGTACCAGGGTGTAACGTTGGGTGGGCCCGCATCGGGGCCCATCCCACCAATACATCCTCGAGGCTGATCTTTATGCGTCAGCACTACCTTCTGCACCTGTGCTCCATAGCAGCGCTTTCCGCCGTTGCCGCCTGTTCCGATCAGAACCAGCCGTCCGCTCCCGACATGCCGACCGACCTCGCCCGTGCCCAGGGCCAGTCGGACGATGCCAACGCCCTGGCCCGCAGCGTCCCCGGGTTCGGCGGCTTCTTCTACGATGCGCAGGGCCACCCCACGATGTACCTGACCAGCTCCACCGCGCGCGGTGCAGCGGAGCGGGCATTGGCGCCATATCTGCAGAGGCACGGGCTCGCATCGAGCCAGATCCAGACCCGGCCCGCGGCGCACAGCTGGGATCAGCTCGAGCGGTGGCACGGCCGGGTCTCGCCCTCCGCGCTCGCCATCCGGGGCGCCGTCTACGTGGACGCGGACGAAGCGCTCAACCGGATCACGGTGGGCGCCGAGCGCGGCGCGGTCGGTCAGGTGCGGGCCTCGCTCGCGCGGCTAGGGCTGCCGGCCGATGCCGTGGTGGTGCAGGAGGCAGCGCCGGTGACGTTCGCAGTTGGGGCGCCCAGGCCCAAGCCCGGCACGCTGTCGCTGCAAGGCCGGGTGCGGCCGATCGTCGCCGGCGTGCAGATCAACTTCCCCGGTTTCCTCTGCTCGCTGGGCTTCAACATCAGCGGCGGGTTCATCACCGCCTCGCACTGCACCAACGTCCAGGGCGGGAACGACGGAACTCCCTACTGGCAGCCCCTCCAGAGCACGGATCCGGTCAAGGTCGCGACCGAAGTCGCGGATCCGAACTACACCAGCGGGGGCACCTGCCCGGCCGGCCGTCGCTGCCGCCGAAGCGACTCGGCGAAAGCCTCCTATGCCAACGGGATCGCCGCTACCCTCGGCGGGATCGCTCAGACCGCTCGGATCGGGCGGTCGCTCACGATCACCGGTCAGTGGACCGTCACGGGAGAAAGCGTGGCTACGGTGGGCCAGGTCGTGAACAAGGTGGGCCGCACGACCGGCTGGTCCCAGGGACAGGTCACCAACACCTGTGTGGACACCAACGTCTCCGGCAGCGATATCACCCAGCTCTGCCAGAATTTCGTGAGCGCCACCGTGGGCTCGGGCGACAGTGGCTCGCCCACGTTCGCGATCACCAGCGGCAACAACGTGACGCTGGTGGGCATCCTCTGGGGCGGCAGTGGGTCGTCGTCCTTCGTCTACAGCCCGATGGCCAACATTCATACCGATCTGGGGAGCTTCACGGTGAGCAGCCGGTAGTGAGCGCCGGCGCGGCATGGAGCGACATCCGGCTCCAGCTGCTCGCGCCGTCGCGGGTTCCCCAGGGTGAGACCGTACCCTTCACCCTCCGCATTGTGAACGCCGGCCGCCGTCCCGCCACGCTGTACGTCCAGGGACGGCCGCCGGCATTCGATCTGATGGTTCACGATGCGTCGGGGCGCCTGGTCTGGCGGCGGCTCGCAGGAGCATCCGTCGCGATGGTGCTGGGCGTTCGACAGCTCGCGCCGGGAGACGTTGTGGATCTCGAGGACGTCTGGCGGCAGACCGATGCGGCCGGCAATCCCGTGCCTCCCGGCCGCTACCTGCTGACCGGAGTGGTGCCCGGTGAGCCGGACCGAGATCTCCGGAGCCGGCCGGCCGAGCTCGACATCCTCGCTCCCGGAGGTGCGGCCTAGGAAGCGGTCGGATCGTTCTGCATGATGCCGAACGTGTTTCCCTCCGGGTCGGCACAGTACGCGAGCCAGCCCACGCCGGGGACACCCGTCTTCGGTACTACGGTCCTGCCGCCGGCCGATTCCACCTTCCTCAGGAACTCGTCACAGCTCGGTACGTCCATGGTATTGACCGGCCCCTGGCCTGGGTGCTGCCGCGCCAGTAGGCCGCCGTCGATGCCCGGCCCTTCGGCGCCAGTCTGGACCAGCCAGTACGGCATCGGCCCCTCCCATTTCTGGAAACGCCAGCCGAACACCTGCTCGTAGAACGCGATCGCCCGCTCCGGCCGATCGGCCGGAATCTCGAAGTGAATGGGACGGGGCACCCGTTACCTCCTGGTGAGTGTGGACCCCGGTCAGGACCGGACCGTGGGACGCCCGTATTTCTGGGTCGCATACCCGACGATGAGCCCGACGATCGAGCCCGGGATCATGATCTCCCAGAAGTACCGCTTCCCGGTGACCGGATCCACGCCGAGGGCGATCGGCAGCGCCAGCAGCGCGGCCACCACGACGCCGAACACGATGCTGGCGGTCAGATCGTTGACCTTGCGGGAGATGAACCCGATCAGGAGCCCGGCCAGCAGGCCCTTGCCGGTCGATCCCGCGACGATGGTCATGATCTGCGGCTTCACTTCCGGCGCGGACAGAAGCGCGGTGAGTCCGTCGAGCGCCCCAAGAACCCCGCCGAGGATGAGGCCCAGCACAGGCTTGTTCACGCGGTACCTCCGAGTGGGAAGGAGACTGCGCCCTCCTGTTACCCGGGTGGCCGGATTCCTTTAAAGGCCCCTGGCCGCCAGGAAGACGAAGCGGATCAGCAGGTAGGTGAGCACCAGGACGATGGCCGTCTGGTACTTTCGGAAGACGCGCCCGGCGCGCTCCGCCAGGGACTCCCGGTGAGCCCGGACCGGCTCGCCGTCCAGGTAGCGGGCCAGGTCGGCGGCGAGCGCGGCCGCGCTGTCGTAGCGCTGCTCCGGCCCCGCCGCCATCGCACGGGACCAGATCGAAACGAGGGCGGGAGCGACACGACCGGAGCCCGGCTCCGGGTGGAGCAGGGCGCGCAGGATGGCACCGAGCGCGAAGACGTCGGTCCGAGCGTCGACCAGATCGTGCCGTCCCTGAGCCTGCTCCGGCGCCATGAACCCCGGCGTGCCCAGAACCGTGCCGGGTGCCGTGTCGTCCGGATGGGTGCCGGACCGCCCGCCCGCGCCGGCGCGCGGGGCAGTCGGCGCGGCCGGCACAGCGGCCTCGAGATCTCGGGTGACCCGCGCTATCCCCCAATCCAGAACGAGCACCTCGCCGAACGCCCCCACCATGACGTTGGAGGGCTTGAGGTCGCGGTGGACGATTCCCTGGGCGTGGGCGAACCCCACCGTTTCGCATATACGAAGGAAGAGGCGCAGCAGCTCGGCGGTCGGCACGTCCTGGGCGACCCGCCCCAGCGGCTCGCCCCGAACCAGTTTCATCACGTAGTAGATCCGGCCATCGGCCAGAATGCCGGCGTCATGGATCGGAACGATTCCGGGATGCTCCAATCGCGCCAGGATGCGAGCCTCCCGGCCGAGCCGGGTAGCCATGCCGGGGTTGGCCGACCCGGCGCGGAGCACTTTGACCGCGACCTCACGCTCGAGGGTTCGGTCGAAGGCACGGTAAACGGTCCCCATCCCGCCCTGCCCCACCGGCTCCCGCAGCTCGTAGCGCTGGCCGTCGGCGGCCGTGTCCCGCAAGGCTCGCCGAAGATGCTCGACAATCGAATCAGGCAACATCGTCGCGAGGTCCGCCGAACAGCTCCTCCGCTTCATCCCGCAGCTCGGCATCGCTGCCGGTGACCTCGGCCAGGCGGGTCAACACCAGCCGGCGGAGCTCGCGGCGCGCCCAGGCGAGATGATTGGTGACCTGGGTGACCGGGATGTCGAACCGAGCCGCGAGATCGCGGTACCCCGGCCGGCCGGCGCCGTCCGGGGGCAGCAGGTCGTAGCTCTCGAAGACACGGAACCGAATCTCCGTGGGCGTCCCGACGCACTGGTGCCGGAGCTCCTCCACCCCGTGCGTCAGGAGCGCGCGCACCCACTCCCGGTCGAACCAGGCGTCCGGATCGGGCGGCGCCGCCGCTCCGAGCTCCCGCTCGGCCTCTGCGAAGTCGAGTGAGAGATGGACAGCGCCGCCACCGCGCTTGAGCCGGCGTTCTCCCCGTCGCGCGTTCGCGGCGAATCGATCCACGCAGCTCCTCAGGTAGGTGCGGAAGCGGGCCCGGTGGGGATCGTAGTGCGCGAAAATCTCGCCGTCGAGCAGCCCCGCGAAGAACTCCTGGACCAGATCTTCGGCGTCTGCCGGTTGGAGCTGCCACTTGAGACGCAGCCGCCCATAGGCCGGACGCCAGTACATGCGGATCAGGGCGTCCACCGCGGTCCGCCGCGCCTCAGGGTCGGTCGCGCCTGCCGCGGCCACCAGGGAATGGTGGGTCGTGGGAAAGGGAGAGAGCGTCGGATCTGGCGGGGGGGCCATGCTCGAAAGGTGCAGGCGGCTTCAGGACTGCGCCAATCGTCCGTACGGCGACCGCCGAAACACGGCCGCTGTCACAATGCGGTCCTCGGCGGTTCCTCACCAGGACCCGAGGGAGCGATCCCATGGTGCTGCGGCAGATGACCTCGCTGGCGTGGGCACGGTGTTGGAGACCGACGGCTACTCCCCCGCCACTTCCTCGGCCAGCGCCGCGCGTCGGGCGCGGGTGTCGGCCAGCAGGGGTTGGAGCGAGGCGTCGGCGCCGCTCCACAAGCTCAGCAGTCTGGTGTACGCGGCTCGCGCGGCCTCACGCTCGCCGAGCTGTTCGTGGAGCTCGGCGGCCCTGCGCAAAGTCCAGCCGAGCTCCACGGCATCGGGCTCGTAGCGCCACATCCATGGGGTAGATAGATACTGCTCGTAGACTCCGACGGCTTCCCGCTGCTGGCCCGCCGCCTCGAGTGCCCGGCCCAGGTCGGGAAGCGGGCAGATCGCGCAGGCGTGCAATGCGGCGGCCCGACGCAGCTCCTCCACCGCCTGCGACACCTTCCCCTCCCCCAAGGCGACTACCCCGCGGGTCCAGCTCCGCTCGGCCCTGGGCTCGCGGCCGATCGTGCTGTCCTCCGCGTAGGCGGCGGCCAGCATCGCGCGCGCCCGGGCGGGGTCACCCGCGGCCGAGTAGAAGCGGGCAAGCTCGTCGTAACGGCGGTCGCCCGGCAGTTGGGCCTCGAGCGGCAGGGCCGTGATGGCGGAGTCCATGAGACGACGCGCCTCGTCCGGGGCATGGCGATACCGCAGCCGGAGGTACCCCAGCTGGATCACGCCGAAGAGGTGCCGCGACATCACACCCGCGGCTCGGGTATACGCGAGCTGGGTGTGCCAGCGTCGCTCCGCTTCCTCCACGCGCCCCCGCGTCATCGCGACTCCGGCCAGCGCCTCGACCGGATCCACCGCCCGAAGCGTGTCGCTGCCCGCCTCGACGATCTGGGCGCGCGCCTGCCGCTCCGTCCGATCCCAGTCCTGCGCGGCGGCCGCGTCCTGAATCTCGTCGGTAAGGAGGAGCGGATTGCCCGGGAACCGGCGTGTCAAAGTGTCCATGATCGCCCGGGCCTTGGCGAAGTTGCCCTCCAGCAGCGCCACGGTGTGTAGGCCGAGGTACATGTTCGCCACCGTGGAGTCCGATCGGATGGCCCGGCGGAACATGTCCTCGGCCTCGGGATACTGCCGGTTGTCCCGATACGCCAGCGCGAGGTTGTTCAAGGCTGGCATGTGGTCGGGATAGCGCTCGATCACCGCGCGATAGACATCGATGGCGGTGCGGTAGTCCTGCCGTCCGTACGCGGTGCTCGCCAGATAGAAGCTGCGCTCGAGAAAGGTCAGGCGCTGCTGATTGGCGAGGACGTGCTTCCCGGCTTCGAAGGTGCGGCCCTGGTTGCCCATGGCTCCGTGCACCATGCTCAGCGACAGGTAGGCCGTCGCGAAGCCCGTATCGAGCGCCACCGCATGTTCGAGGTGCTGCAGCGCTTCGGTCCGACGGCCAGCCCGCATCGCCCGCATCCCTTCCGTGTACGCCCGGAGGGCCGGCAGCGAGGCAGTCGTGGCCTGGTCGAGCGGCAGCGTCTGCTTCACCTCCCGCAGCGACTCACCGATCCCGCGGCGCAGCGCCTTGCTGGCCCGGTCGACGGCCCCGATCAGCTCGGTGGAATCGGCCGCCGTTTCCCGCACGGCCGCGAGGGCTTCCCCCTCCTGCGCCCCGACCAGCTGCATCGTGACGATGTAGGCGCCGGAAACGGACGCCACACTGCCGGTGACGAACGCCTTGATCCCCTCACGAAGGGCCACCTCGCGCGCCAGCGCGTCGTCCAGCACGACGTCGACCGGACGGCGCATCGTCTCCAGGGTCGCGCGGACCTGGCGGGCGGTGAGCACGCGGACCACCGCGGACTGGGCCAGGTCGGTGCGGACCGCCTCGGTCACCACCGCCGCCAGCACGCTGTCCCCCGTCCGGTCGGTGAAGTCGGCCACCAGAATGCGGTCACGCGGCGCCAGCGCCCGGCTGGACAGCAGCGTGGGGTCGCCGGCGGCGCCGCGGTCCCGCGGCCATTCGACCGCGGCGACGACGATCGCCGCCAGGAGGGCGATCGTCGCACCCACTCCCGCCCGGTTCCTCCGGACGAACTTGCCCAGGCGATACGGCAGGCCATCGGTCCGGGCGAGCACCGGCTGCCCGTCCAGGTGCCGCCGCAAGTCGCCCGCGAAGGCCGAGATCGACGTATACCGGCGGGCGGGCTCCTTGCGCAGCGCGGCCAGGGCGATGGTGTCCAGATCCCCGCGCAGCTGCCGGCTGAGCTGCCGGGCGCTGCTGGAGCCCACATAGGCCGCGTGGTCCGCCGACTCATGCCGCCGCCGCCGACCACCCTCCCCGGCGGCGTCAGACAGACGGGTGACCGCCGTGCTCGGCCGGTCCGGCTCGGTGGTACACACCGCGGCGGCGACGTCCTGCGGCGCGCGGCTGGAGAGCCGATAGGGCGAGCGTCCCGTCAGCAGCTCGTAGAGCACCACGCCGAGGGCGTAGACGTCGCTCGCCGTCGTGGCGTGCCGGCCCTCGATCTGCTCCGGACTGGCGTACTCAGGGGTCAGGAGACGGAGCCCGGTGACGGTCGAGGTCACGTCATCCACGCCCTCTCCCAGCACCTTCGCGATGCCGAAGTCGAGCAGCTTGGGCACCCCCGAGGGCGTGACGAGGATGTTGAGCGGCTTGATGTCCCGGTGGATCACCCCGCGCCCGTGGGCGTAGGAGACCGCGTCGCACACCTGGAGCAGCAGGCGGACCCGGTCGGCCACCGACAATCGGCGCTCATCGGCATAGGCGTCGATCGGCTGTCCGTCGATGTACTCCATGACGAGATAGGGCAGGCCCTCGTCGGTGCTCCCTCCGTCCACCAGGCGGGCGATGTTGGGATGGTCGAGCGAGGCGAGGATCTGCCGCTCGGCCCGGAACCGGGCGAGCACGTGGTCGGTGTCCATCCCGCGCTTGATGAGCTTGATGGCCACGGTCTGGGCGAACCCGCCGTCGGCGCGCTCCGCCAGATAGACCGCGCCCATCCCGCCCCGGCCCAGCTCCCGCACCACCCGATAGGAGCCGATCCGGCGACCGGCGACCGGCTCCGCAACTGCCCCGCCCAAGGTCGCGGCTGGTACCTGGATGAAGCCCCCGGCCCGGTCGTGGGCGGCCAGCAGTCGCTCCACTTCGGACCGGAGCGCCGGATCGTCCTGGCAGGCTTGGTCGAGCAGCGCCGAGCGCGCGGCAGGGTCCAATGGCAGCGCCTGGTGGAAGAGCGCCTCGAGCCTCTCGAATCGCGACGTCACTCTCCCCGTCCCGACGGCTCCCGGGCCCGGGCGACGGCGCGCTCCGCCGCGCTCACCCGGGGCGTGTCCACGGGGCTCACGACGCCGCGAGCCTGCAGATCGGTCCGTGGAACAGCGCCTCGCAGCGACGGAACCTGCTCGTTCGTCGGCCCTATGGCCTCGGCATCGGTCACGCCTCGACCCCACCCCCCTCGATCGCGTCGTACAGCCAGGCGCGCGCGAAGGCCCACTCGCGTTCCACCGTTGCGGCCGAGATGCCGAGCACCTCGCCGATCTCGTCGATAGTCAGACCGCCGAAGAACTTGAGTTCCACCACCCGGCCCTTGCGCTGGTCCAGTGCGGCAAGCCGATCGAGCGCGTCCTCCAACGCGATCAGCTCCACGTCGGGGCGTCCGGAGGGAGACTCGATCAGGCTCAAGGACACCCGCTCGGGGTTGCCGCCGCGCTTCTGCGCGGCCCGATCCCGCGCGTGGTTCACCAGGATGCGCCGCATCATGCTCGCCGCCAAGCCGAGGAACTGGGCCCGATTGCGCCAATCGACCCGGCGCTGATCCACCAGCCGGAGGTAGGCCTCGTGCACCAAGGCGGTGGGCTGGAGCGTGTGGCCGGTGGCTTCCCGGCTCAGGTAGTGGGCCGCAAGGCGGTGCAGCTCCTCGTAGACCACCGGGAGCATCTGGTCGAGGCTCTTCTTATCGCTCCGCCCCCAGTCCAGCAGCCATTGAGTGATGGCGCCCGAGGGGGACTCGGAATCGTCGGTCATGGAGAAGGGATTGGGGTGACCCGGCCGGCGGGCGGGGGATTGAGGGATTGTACGCCGGAAACGGGCGTTCCTCAATGGCAGTGACCGGCTCGGCTCTCGCCCGGAAAGGTGGCTGATCGTGCCCCGGAGACCCCGCCGCACCGACCCGCTCAGCCTGGGGTACTTCGTCGTGATCGCCGGGCTCCTGGTCGGCGGCTCGGTGTGGCTGGACCAGCGGGGTGAGACCGCCTCGGCGACCGTCGAGTCGAAGCACGAGGAGATCACCATCCAGCAGGAGCCACGCGGGGGCTGGAACCGCTGGTACCGCGTGGGCGTCGAGTTTCCCACCCGAGACGACAACCTCGGCATCGCGACTCTCACGCTGCCGCGGGAGCGGTATGATGAGCTCCGGATCGGGGACACGCTCTCTGTCCACTACTTCCCGTCCTTCCCCTTGCTGGCCCGGGCGGCGGACCGCACCACCCTGGAAGCCGCGGGGGATGCGGGCGGCCGCCTCTTGAGGTCCCCGTCGGTCGTGCCGGCGCTTGCGTGGCTGCTGGGCGGATGTGCGGCGCTCTATATCGCCAGCTGGATCGCGACGCCTCTGATCGTCGCCGCTGGCCTGGTGTGGATGGCGGCGGGCCTGATCCTGCTCTTCCCTTCCCTCGCTCCCGCTCCACCGGGCGCCGCCAGCGCGACCGCCCGGATTGCCGCGGTGAACCTGATCGTCAGGGCGCCGGCGCGTAACCGGTCCCGTCGCCACCGCGCCTCGCGCACGCTGGGCGATGAGGCGCGCCGGCTCGCCATGCCGTACCAGGTGGTGCAGCTCCGCTTCCCCGCCCCGGGATACTCCGATTCGATCCTCGCGGTCGACGCGGTGGATTCGGGCAGTGTCGCGGGCCTCCAGGTGGGCGCGGAGGTGCCCATCCGCTACGATCGCCGCTCGCCCCGGGAGGCCCAGCTCGCCACGGGCGCCCGCACCTACCTCGAGCTCAACCGGTACCACTTCCGCATCCCGGTCATCGGCCTGGCGCTGCTGGGCATCCTGGGCGCCTGGGGAGCCCGGACTCGTCGCAGCCGCGGGACCGCGGCCCGGACCCAGGCAAAGGCCATCGCTCGCTAGGGCCCATCGGTCGCGTTCCTGAGGGGGCCTCGGCGCCTTCGGGGCGTTCCTGAGACAGCAGAGCAACCCGGCTTCCAACGTCACCGAGGCGTTCACCCATGGAGACCATCGTGCCACCCTCCGAGGCCGCGGCCGCGGCGGCGACCGAAGACAAGACCGTCGCCATCCTCGCCTATCTCACGCTCATCGGGTTCATCGCCGCGATCTTCATGCATCAGAGCAACAAGACCCGGCTGGGCGCGTTCCACCTCCGCCAGGTGCTCGGGTTCGTGCTGACGGCCACCGCCGGCGCAGTCTGCGGCGTGGTGCCGATCCTCGGATGGATCGTCTGGTTCTTCGTGGTCATCGTCCTCTTCGTGCTGTGGATCCTCGGCCTGCTGTCGGCCGTGCGCGGAGAGATGCGCCCCGTGCCGCTGCTCGGCGAGCACTTCCAGAAGTGGTTCGCCGGCGCCTTCGCCTGAGCCATGAAAAAGCTCGCGATCGGATGCGGGATACTCCTGCTGCTCGGCACGGTGGCGGCCGGCTGGGGGTCCTACCTCGCTTACCACAAGGTGACGTCCACGCTCGCAGGATTCGCCGAGCTCGGGACCGTACCCGAGCTCGAGCACTCGGTGCGCAATCAGCGGCCCTTCACACCACCGGCCGGCGGCGAGCCGACGCCGGCACAGATCGCCCGCTTGCTCGAGGTCCAGGCGGCCGTGCGCGCCCGCCTGGGCGCCAAGGCCGACGAGATCGAGCGCCGCTATCGACGCCTCCTCGCCCAGGACAGCGCGACCGTGGTGGACCTGCCGGAGCTCGTCAGCGCCTACCGCGACCTCGCCGGCGCCTACGTGGACGCAAAGCGGGCCCAGGTGGACGCGCTCAACCGCGCGGGATTCTCGCTCCAGGAGTACCGCTGGACCCGGTCCCGGGCGTACGCGGCATTGGGCATGCCGCTGCTGGACGTGGACGTGTCGCAGGTCATCGAGGACGTGAAAGTCGGGCGTCAGACCGCTACCCCGCCGCCCCGGCCGACCCCGGCTCCGACAGCCTCACCCGCGCTGCACCAGCGGGTGGCGCCCCACCGCAAGGCGCTGGAACAGAACGTCGGGCTGGCCTTCTTCGGGCTGTAACAGGCGAGGCATTCCCTCTACGCAGGAGGTTGGGATGTGGAGTCCACGAGCAACGGTCCCCGCGGTTCTCGCACTGGCGGCCCTGGCGTGCGGTGGCGACGACGGCGGCACCGGTCCTGGCGGCGGCAACGTCCAGGCGGGGCGGTTCACGGCCAAGCTGAGCGGCGGGTTTTCGCAGACGCTGTCGGGGACCGCGCGCTACATCCGGGCGGACGACGGCTTCACCATCGTCCTGAGCGACGACTCTCAGGGATCCAACGGCATCGGCGTCGTGCTCAGCCGGGGCAATCCGACGCTGCCGGCGGTCGACGAGTATCGGGTAGTGGACGCCACCATGGACCCGCTTCCGCCGGACGACTTCTTCGCGGCCTCGTTCTGGCGCCCTTCGGGCACCACCATCCAGTGCTTCTCCGGCGACGTGGACCAGCCCCAGGGCGTCGGCGGGTCACTCAACATCACGGGCTCGGGGTCCAACCTCGAGGGTGACTTCACCACCGAGGTCGGGTGCCTCGAGCTCGGCACCGGGCAGCTGAAGTCCGCGACGATCACGGGGGAGTTCAACGCCGAAGAGGGGTCCACCGAGTGACCCGACGCCGGCCCTGACCAGAGGGGTGTAGTCGACCGCTGGCCTGGTGGCTCCCGCGGCGGAGCCGCCGGGCCGAGCCGCGCGATTTCCTCGCCCAGCAGGACGCATCCGTCACCATCCTTTCGCATCACTCCCCGCGATCCCACGGACGACACCGGGCGCGCGCCTTGACAGGCGCGCCCGCGAATCGAACATTGCACGCTACCGTGAAACGTCATTCCACGTCCACGGGTACCCGGCAAACCGCCGGCACGGTGGCCGTGGTCCGCGCGCTTCGCATCGCCCGGGCCTTCACCGATGCCCGTCCCGAGTGGACCCTCGCCGACCTGTCGCGCGAGCTCCGACTCAGCAAACCGACGGCGTTCCGCCTGCTGGGCGCGCTGGAGGACGCCGGCCTCGTCGCGCGCTCCGGCTCCACGGGGCATTTCCGCCTCGGGCCGGGCGCGATCGAGCTGGGCGCCCGGGCCCAGCGGGCCAACAGCGCCGCGGCGGCGGCGCGTCCCGAAATGGAGGCGCTCACCCGCGCCACCGGCGAGACCTCCAGCGTGGAGATCCTGGCCGGCGCCGAGACGCTGATCCTGGACGAGGTGCAGGGCGGCCATCTCATCGGCACCTCGCCCAGCGTGGGGACCCGCTGGCCGGCGCACGCTGCGTCGACCGGGAAGGTCCTCCTGG
>DATEIR010000068.1:0-82048 GCA_035278885.1 Gemmatimonadales bacterium
GATGTCGATTTCGACCGGCTTCGTTCGACTGTGCTGGTGGGGCCGGCACATCATTCAGGGCTTTCACCATTCGACGAGTGGAGATCATCCAGTGGCCAAGAACACGATCTGCCTGTGGTACGAGCGCGACGCGGAAGCGGCCGCGCGCTTCTACGCCAAGACGTTCCCGAACAGCAGCGTCGGCGCGGTGCAGCGCGCGCCGGCCGACAATCCCAGCGGCAAGGAGGGAGATGCCCTGGTCGTCGCCTTCAACGTCATGGGCATCCCCTGCGTCGGCCTCAATGGCGGGCCGCACTTCAAGCAGAGCGAGGCCTTCTCCTTTCAGGTCTCGACCGAGGATCAGGCGGAGACCGACCGCTACTGGAACGCGATCGTCGGCAACGGCGGGCAGGAGAGCCAGTGCGGCTGGTGCAAGGACAAGTGGGGCGTGAGCTGGCAGATCACGCCGCGCGTGCTGACCGACGCGATGGCCACAGGCGGCCCCGTGGCCAAGCGGGCGTTCGAGGCGATGATGTCGATGAAGAAGATCGACGTCGCCAAGATCGAAGCGGCAGTGCGAGGCTGACCTTCCGGCCGGGTGGGCTCCGGTGCCCGTAGACAACGCGCTCTATGATCGGATGGCCGGCGGCTGGTGGGACGAGGCCGGCTTCCTGCACGCGCTGGCCGCGCTCAATCCTGCGCGGTTCGGCTACATGCGGCGTGTGCTCGTCGAGGAGCTAGGGCTGGTACCGGCTGGCCTGCGCGTGCTGGATGTCGGCTGCGGCGGGGGACTGCTGGCGGAGGAGTTCGCCCGCCTCGGCTGCGGCGTGACCGGCGTGGATCCGTCGGCGGAGTCGCTGGCGAGGGCGCGGATGCATGCCGCCGGGCAAGGGCTCGCGATCGGATACCAATGTGCGGTGGGCGAGGCGCTCCCCTTCGAGGAGGCCAGCTTCGACGTCGTCTATTGCTGCGACGTGCTGGAGCACGGCGACGACCTGCCGCGGGTCATCGCGGAAACCGCGCGGGTGCTCCGGCCCGGCGGAACCTACCTCTACGACACCATCAACCGCACATGCCGAAGCCGATTCGTCATGATCACGCTGCTCCAGGAGTCGCGGTGGACCGCCCTGATGCCGCCGGGCCTGCACGACTGGACGATGTTCATCCGGCCGGCCGAGCTGCGGCGGGTGCTGGGGCGGCACGGCCTCGTGCCGGGCGGGGTGACTGGGCTCAAGCCCCGGGCGAGCCCGTTTCATCTCCTCCGCATCCTGCTCCGGCAGAGACGAGGCCGGTTGAGCTATGCGGCGGCCTTCCGGGAGATGGACCTGGGCGAAAGCCCGGATACCTCCGTTTCCTACATGGGGTACGCCCGTAAATCTCGGTAAGCACAGCGCCGGACCGTCAGGAGTTCAGGAGGGCTCGGCACATGGGGACGGTCAGCCGGATCGCCAATGTCCAGAGGTGATGAGCCATCCAGCCCCGCCTAGAGCTGACCTGCAACCGGCGTCGGCTCGCTCCGGCTCTCCCCGTCGCCGATACCCAGGTTCCCGTTGGTGTCGGCGCCCCAGCAGTAGGCGATGCCGTCGGTCGCGATCGCGCAGACGTTGTTCCAGCCCACATCCACGGTCGTCCAGGTGTGGCCGCCGTCGGGTTGCACCGGGACCTCCACCGGATCGCTCGTCGAGCCGATGCCGAGCTCCCCGGCACTGTTGTCGCCCCAGCAGCGCAGCACGCCGGCGTCGAAGCGCGCGCACACGAAGCCGACCCCGGCTTCCATGTCGATCGCCTGCGCCACCGGATAATCCCGGACCGAGCTTACCCGCGAGTCCTCGAAGGTGATCCCCCGACACCCGCCGACGGGATTCTGCCGCGTGTCCTTGTCCACGCCGCCGTAGCAGGTGAATCCGGGGCCGACGCCGTAGGTAGATGGCGTCACGTTGGCGTCGACCTCGGCATAGACGGGGTCAGGCGTCGCCTCGACGATCTGCCCGTACTGATTGTCACCCCAGCACCAGAGCCCCCAGCCGTCGATCTCGGTGGCGATACCGCAGGTGCTCGTATTTCCCACCTGGATGGATTCGAAGGTGAGCGGCTGTGGCGTGTCCGGCGCGGCGATGGCCACCGGAAAGTGAGCGTTCTCGGAGGTTCGGCCGGGAATGCGTCCCAGCGACACCGCACCCCAGCAGTACGCGAGACGGCTCTCGTCCAGCGCGCAGGTGTTGTCCACGCCGGCCGAGATAGCCAGAAAGCGATGCTCCCCGACCACCTGGACCGGATGATCCACGCCCGCGCTCGGAATACCGTCACCCAGGGTGCCGGCGAAGTTGTCGCCCCAGCACCACGCGGCCAGGTCGGCATCGAGGCCGCAGGCGTGAGTCCCGCCGACCGTGATGGTGGTGAAGTGGTGTCCGTCCGCCACCCGGACCGGTACCTCGGATTTGTTGGCCGCGAGTCGGGCCCCCAGCCCCCCATTGCGGTTCAGGCCCCAGCACCAGGCAGAGCCCGAGGCCAGCAGCCCGCAGGTCACGTTGCCACCCACCACGACGTCGGTGAAGCGCAGCCGAGCCCGGACGATCACGGTGTCGCTCTTGCCCTCGCTGGTGGCCACGATCCGGGCGTCCCCGTAGGAGATGGCCGAGACCTCGCCGCCGTTCGACACCGTGGCGAGGGTGTCGTCGAGCGAGGTCCACGTCACGGTCCGGCCGGTGAGCACCGTGCCATCCGAATCGGTGACCTCGGCCGTGAGCTGTCCGCTACCGTCCACCACGACGAGCTGACCGTCCGGCGTGACGCTGACCGCCGCGACCGGCGCGGGATCGGGGTCGGGGCCCGGGCCGGGGCCAGGACCCGGATCCGGATTGGGATCGGTGCCGCCGCCGCCGCAGCCGAGCGCGAGCACCAGCGCGAGTACTCCGGCCCGGCGGCTCACAGCTGCCCCGCTACAGCCGTCGGCACGTTGCGATTGTCCATCGTTCCGTCCCCCAGCTGAGCGTTTTCGTTCCGTCCCCAGCAGTACGTGATGCCATCCGTGGCGATCCCGCAGACCATCTCGTTCCCCACGTCCATCGCGGCCCAGGTGTGCCCGCCGTCGGGGCCGACCGGGACGGCGATGACATCTGTCGTCGCGCCGATCCCCAGCTGCCCCCCGTCATTGCCGCCCCAGCAGCGCAGGGCGCCGCCCTCCAGCAGCGCGCAGGCAAAGTCGCCACCGGCGTCGAGTGCGACGGCGCCGGCGATCGACGGGTAGTCCCGAATGCCGAACACGATGTCCGCGACGCCGATGTCCAGTCCGCGGCACTGGGCGATCGGGGTTTGCCGCGTCGCGTTGTCCACGCCGGTGTAGCAGGTGAAACCCGGGCCGACTCCGACGGTGAACGGGATCAGCGGCGAATCGATCTGGGTGTAGACCGGCGCGCTCGGCTCCAGGATCTGCCCCCGCGAATTGTCGCCCCAGCACCAGAGCTCACCCCGGTCGATCTCGGTGGCGATGCCGCAGGTGCCCAGCCCCCCCGACTGGATCGACGCGAAGGTGAGCGCCTGGGGAGCGTCGGGCGGTGGCGCGAGGGCGAACGGGAAGTTGACGGTCTCGGAGCCTTGGCCGGGGATGCGGCCCTGGTCGGCCGAGCCCCAGCAATACGCGAGCCGGCTCTCGTCGAGCGCGCAGGTGGTCCCGCTCGCGGCGGTGATGGCGAGAAAGCGATGGTTGCCGACCACCCGGGACGGAAAGCTCACGCCATTGCTGGGCACGCCGTCTCCCAGCTCTCCGAACTCGTTGTCACCCCAGCACCAGGCGGCGAGATCCTGGTCGAGCCCGCAGGCGTGTTGGCCGCCGACGGCAATGGCGGTGAAGCGGTGCCCGTCCGCCACCCGGACCGGCACCCGGGAGGACGTGGAATCGAGCCTGGCACCGAGGCCTCCATTGTCGTTGCGGCCCCAGCACCAGGCAGCGCCGGAGGCGAGCAGCCCACAGGTGAGATCGCCACTCGCGGAGATCCGGGTGAAGCGGAGACGAGACCGCACGATGACGGTGTCGCTCTTCTCCTCGCTGGTGGCGACGATCCGCGCGTCGCCGTAGGAGAGCGCGGAGACCTGGCCGGTGCCGGACACGGCGACCAGCGTGTCGTCGAGCGAGCTCCACGTCACCAGGCGATCGGTGAGCACCGTGCCATCGGAATCGGTGACCTGGGCCGCGAGCTGGCCGCTGTCGTCCACCACGACGAGCTGGTTGTCAGGGGTGACGCGGACCGCCGCGACCGGCGCAGGATCAGGATCGGGCCCCGGACCAGGGTCGGGGTTGGGATCGGTGCCGCCGCCGCCGCAGCCGAACAGGAGCGCCAGCGCGAGTACTCCGGCTCGGCGGCTCACAGCTGCCCCGCCACGGCCGTCGGCACGTACCGGGGCTCCGACGTCCCATCACCCAGCTTCCCCGTGCCGTTCTCGCCCCAGCAGTAGGCGATCTGGTCCGTGGCGATCCCGCAGGTATAGAAGAACCCGAGATCGATCGCCGCCCAGCTATGTCCCCCGAGCGGGCTCACCGGCTCCAACAGCGGGCCGCCCACTCCACCGATGCCGAGCTGGCCAGACAGATTCTGGCCCCAGCAGCGCAGCGTTCCGCCGTCCAGGACGACGCACGCGAAGCCGGCACCAGCGTCCATCGCGACCGCGCCGACAGCCGCGGGGTAGTCCCCCACCGTGTTTGGGGTTCGGTCGCGCGCGATGTCGACCCCCCGGCACTGCGAGATGGGAGTCTGCCGATCGTCGCGATTCACGCCGGTGTAGCAGATGAAGTTGCTGCCGACCCCGAATTCGAAGGGGGTGAGCGGCGCGTCGATCCGGCTGTAGAGCGGACCCGCCACCGACGCATCCATGATCTGCCCGAAGTCGTTGTCGCCCCAGCACCAGAGGTCGCCCCCATCGAGGTCGGCGGCGATGCCGCAGGTGAGGCCCAGGTTCGCCTTGATCGTTGCGAAGGTGAGCGGCGCGGGCCAGTCGGGCGGCGCCGGGAGTGCCACCGGGACGGTCGCGTCCTCGGTCGTCCCCGGGATACGGCCATCGGCGGCCGAGCCCCAGCACCAGGCGAGGTGGCTTTCATCGAACGCGCAGGTATGGTCCCCGCCGGCGGCGATGGCGAGAAAGCGGTGGTCGCCGAGAACCCGCGTCGGCGCGCTGGCAGTGCCCGCGAGGCCGTTGCCCAGCTCTCCAGAGACGTTCTCCCCCCAGCACCAGGCGGCGAGGTCTTCGTCCAGTCCGCAGACGAAGTCGCGTCCGACGGACAAGGTGGTGAAGTGGTGAGCCCCCACCACGCGCACGGGCGATTGATACGCCTGCCCGCTCAGTCCCGCGCCCAGCATGCCATCCTGATTGAGTCCCCAGCACCACGCGGCGCCGGAGGCCAGCAGTCCGCAGGTGAAGTCCCCGCCGGCGGAGATCTGGCTGAACCGCAGCCGGGCACGGACGGTCACGGTGTCGCTCTTCCCGTCGCTCGTCGCGACGATCCGCGCGTCGCCGTAGGAGAGCGCCGAGACCTCGCCGGTGGTCGAGACCGTGGCGAGGCTGTCGTCGAGCGAGCTCCAGGTCACCACGCGGTCGGTGAGGATCGTGCCATCGGAATCCGTCACCACTGCCGTGAGCTGACCGACACCGTCGACCGGCACGAGGCTGTTGTCGGGCGTGACGGTGACCGAGGCGACGGTCGCCTCGGGGTCGGGTCCCGGGTCGGGATCGGGATCGGTGGTGCCCCCGCCCCCGCAGCCGAGCGCGAGCGCCAGAACCAGGGGTGAGCCGAGCGACGCCAGGCGAGACGGCCGGGTAATGAGCGACATGGGCGCATCCAGGACGTGACGGGAGGGCACCTCGGCGTGGCGGGTCACAGCCGCCGTACCGGGACCAGCTCGAACGCACCGTCGAACCGGTAGACATATCCGTGGTCACGGGCCTGGCCGGCGAATGCGCCGCTGGATCGGCCATCCCGCATCTCGGTGAGGTTCAGCTCGCCTTCGGCAGGCGACAGCCGGCCCGGCAGGCCCCGGCTCACCAGCAGCAGCGTGGCCGCGCCGGGCTCGAACGTGGGCACCAGCCGGTAGCGCCCGGGCGTCGTGCCATCCACTTCGATCACCAGCCGATGGATCCCGTCCCGGCTGCCGAGCTCGATCGACAGATGGCCGCCGTCCACCACGGCCGAGACTTTGGCGTTGTCGAATCGGGCGAGCACGGTGGAGTCCCGCCGGACCGTGACCCACCCGGTGCTGCCGATCCTCGCACCGGGGTCCACGGCACCGCTCTCGACCGCGTCGGGCGCTTCGCCCCGGCGGCAGGCCGGCAGGGCGATGAGGGTCAGGATCAGGGTGAGGCTGGAGTAGCGCAGAGGCGGCTCCGGTGCGGTTGCCGAGGGCCCCATTGGCACGTAGAGTTGGGACACAGTCGCCATACGCCGTCACCCGGATGACCCGCCGCCGTTATCAGGCCGGTGACGCTCCCCTTTTCGCCATCACATGCTGCGTCTCCAGACCCTGGGCCGATTCGAGCTGACCCGGAGCCTGGCTGCGGGGGAAGAGCCTATCCCCATGCAGCCCAAGCGCCTGGCGCTGCTAGGATATCTGTGCATCGCCGGGGCGGGCGGCGCCGTCCGGCGTGACACGCTGCAGGCGCTCTTCTGGCCCGACTCCTCCGGCGAGGAGGCTCGGCGCTCCCTCCGTCAGGCGCTCTACTACCTCCGGAATGCCCTGGGCGACGGGGTGATCCCGAGCCCGGGCGCCGAGACCGTGGCCGTCGATGCCGGCCGGATCCGCTGCGACGCGGTCGAGCTGGAGCCCGCCGCCGGGAGCCGGCCGGACGAGGCCCTTTCCTTATATCGGGGGGACTTTCTGGAGGGCGTGCACCTGCCGGAGGTGGCGCCGGAGCTGGAGGAGTGGATCGACGCCACCCGGCGGCGGCTGCGCGCTGCGGCCGCGGGCGCCGCCTGGCGGCTCGCGGGCGAGACCGAGACCGCCGGGCGAATGGCGGAGGCGGTGCGGGCCGCGCGGCGCGCGGTGGAGCTGGCGCCTGATGACGAGCCCGGAGTGCGTCGTCTCATCGCCCTGCTGGCCAAGGCAGGAGACCGGCTGAGCGCGCTCGGCACCTACGACGAGCTGACGGCGAGGCTCCAGCGCGAGTTCGGCGCGGCACCGTCGCCGGAGACGGTGGCGCTGGGCCGGAGACTGCGGGAGCCCGGCGGTGCGGCCGCAGTGGTCGCGGAGTCGCTCGAGCCCGCGCCGGCCGCCGCGATCGCACCCGGCGCGCCCGTGATACAGAGGCGCCGGTGGTGGCCCGCGGTCGCCGGACTGGCCGCCGTTCTCGGGATCGGGGTGGCGCTGGCCCTTCGGGCGCGGCACGCGGAGGGAACCGCTCGTGCGCTCCCCACCGGCGCGGCTCCGGACCGCATCCTCCTCGCCGACCTGGACAACCGGACCCGGGATTCGCTGCTCGCCGGCGCCATCGGCGAGGCGCTGCGGGTGGATCTCGCGCAGTCGCCCCGCGTGGCCGTGCTCAGCTCCCAGCAGGTGCGCGAGGGGCTGGCCCGAATGGAGCGGGGCGACGCATCCCGTCTCGGCGATTCACTCGCCCGCGAGCTGGCACTTCGGACCGGCGCCAAGGCCTACGTCGTCGGGTCGGTCGGGGAGATGGGCCGCGGATATTCGATCTCGGCCGAGCTGGTGGCGGCGGCCGACGGCGACATCCTGGCCGCGGTGCGCGAGACCGCCCGCGACTCGAGCGAGCTGTTGCCGGCCGTGGACCGGCTGGGCGCGGCCTTCCGCCGGCGCCTGGGTGAATCGGTGCGCGCCGCCCCCTCGGCCGCGCCATTGGAGCAGGTCACCACCCGCTCGCTCGAGGCGCTGCGCGGGTACTCCGAGGCCATCCGGGTCTCGGATCTCCAGGGCGACGAGCGTCGGGCGCTGCCGCTGCTGCGCGAGGCGGTGGCACTCGACTCCGGGTTCGCCATGGCGTGGCGCAAGCTCGCCTCCGTGGCGGCGAATGTCGGCGAATACGGCCTGGCGCACCAGGCCGGCGAGCACGCCTTTCAGCACCGCGACCGCCTGCCCGAGCGGGAGCGCTATCTCACCATGGGGAGCTACTACACCAACGCCGATCGGCCAGCGGAGGCGATCCGCGCGTATTCGGCGCTGCTGGAGATCTGGCCCACCGATGTCCGCGCGCTCAACAACATCGGGTTCGTCTACGAGCAGCTCCGCGACTACCGGCGGAGCGAGGAGTACCGCCGGCGGGCGCTCGCGGCCGACAGCAGCATCAGCGCCCTCTATTGGAACCTCGCGTCCGCCCTCCTGAACCAGGGCAAGCTCGACGCGGCGAGCCAGCTGGTCCGGACCACGCTGGCGCGCTTCCCCGACAACGAGCGGTCGCTCTGGCTCGAGGTGGACATCGCGATCGCGCGCGGCGACCTCGACGCCGCCGAGCGGCGCACCCGCGAGCTGCTGGACCAGGCCACCGACGACTACACCCGGCGCGACCGGGCCCACCGCACCCTCGCGACGCTGAACCTGATGCGCGGGCGGGTGGGTGCGGCCGAGGCGGAGCTGCGCGCGCTGGAGCCGATCCTCCGGCGCGACGGCACGGCGGGCGACCTGGCGACGCTCGCGGCCTGGGAAGGCTTCGTCTCGGCCACCGCGCGCCAGGCGGGCGGCGAGGCCGCGAGGGTCATGGAGCGGGTGCTCGATGGGGTGCGACTCGACACGGTGCCGGTGGCGGATCGGCGGGACGGCTTTCGCGGGTACGTCTACGCGCTGGCGGGCCAGCCGCGCCGAGCCCGGGCCTTGGCGGCGGAGGGACGCGCCGCTCCGGGCGACGGGATCGGAGGGGAAGGGGAGCTGCAGCGCGCCGAAGGGGCGGCGCTGCTGGCGGAAGGACGCACCGCGGAGGCCGTGACCCGGCTGCAGGAGGCGGTGAAGGTGGGTTACTGTCCGATCTGCGCGCTGGCCGACCTGGCCCGCGCCTACGACGCCGCCGGGAACCGCGACTCCGCGCTCGCCGTCTGGCGGCGGTATGTGGAGACGCCGTGGAGCGAGCGCTGGAGCTCCGACGGGGAGTATACCGGCTTGGCCCTCGCACGGATCGTCTCGCTCAGCGCGGAGGAGGGAGACAGCGCAACGGCGAGGGCGGCATACGGTCGGCTGGCGGCGCTCTGGGCCGGGGCGGATCCCGAGATGAGGCCGCTGCTGCGGGACGCCGAGCGAAACGCGGGACACTGAGGCGGTGCCCCGCCGCGTCGCCGTGATCGGGGCAGGGGCCGCCGGCACCATGGCGGCGATCTTCGCGGCCGCCGGCGGCGCCGAGACCCTGCTGCTGGAGCGCACGCGGGACGGCGGACGCAAGATCCTCATCAGCGGCGGCGGCCGCTGCAACATCCTGCCCGCGCGGGTGGAGGAGCGCCGGTTCGTCACCGACTCCTCGCCGCACACTCTCAGAAACATTCTCCGTTCCTGGCCGCTCGCGGAGCAGATCGCGTTCTTCGAGCGCGAGCTGAGCCTGCCGCTGGTGGAGGAGCGCGAGACGGCCAAGCTGTTCCCCGAGTCGAACCGCGCGCGCGACGTGCGGGACGGGTTGCTGGCGCTGGCGGCACGCCGCGGCGCGCGGGTGCTCTTCGATACCATGGTCACCGGGCTCGAGCCCGTGGCTGGCGGCTGGCGGGTCGAGCGGGAGCAGGGTGAGCCGCTGGCGGTGGACGCGGTGGTCGTCGCCACCGGCGGGCTGTCCGTCCCCACCACCGGCAGCGACGGCCGCGGGCTGGCGATCCTTTCGGCGCTGGGACACACGGTGCACCCGACGTACCCGGCGCTCACGCCGGCGGTCGCGAGCCCGGCGCCGTTCGGGGCACTCGCCGGGGTCTCGCTGCCCGTCACGATCACCGCGCGCGACGACCGGAGGAGCGCCGGCAGCAGCGGCGGATTCCTCTTTACCCATCGGGGGTACAGTGGGCCGGCGGTGCTCGATGTGTCCCACGTTCTCGTGCGCTCACGCCTGGAGGGCGACGGGGGCGCACGGCTCCAGGTCCGGTGGTCAGCCCTCGACGAGGAGGGGTGGGCGCGCGCGCTCGAGCCGGAGGGCACCCGTACGGTCGCCGGGGTACTCCGGCGCGAGCTCCCCGATCGGCTGGCCGCCGCCTTGGCCGAGGCGGCCGGGGTGGATCCGTCCCGCCCGCTGGCCCAGCTCCGCCGAGAAGAGCGTTACCGACTGATCGAGGTGCTGGTGCGCGGCGAGCTTTTCTGGAGCGGAGACGAGGGGTACCGCAAGGCGGAGGTGACGGGCGGCGGGGTGAGCCTGGCGGAAGTGGCGCCCCGCACGCTGGAGAGTCGGCGCCACCCCGGGCTGTACCTGTCGGGGGAAGTCCTGGACGCATTCGGTCCCATCGGGGGATACAATTTCCTCTGGGCCTGGGCGACGGGCCGCGCGGCGGGGATCGCCGCGGCGCACGGGTGAGACGGCACTATCCTTCGGGAAATGCCGGCGCGCCTCTTCGAGAGGCGGCCGCGAGGATGGACCCCGAACGAGGAAGACTCGGTATGGATCTGAAGACAGCCAAGGTGCTGGTGACCGGCGGCAGCACCGGAATCGGCCGCGACATCGCCCGCGTACTGGTAGAGCGGGGCGCACGCGTCGCCATCTGCGCCCGCCACGAAGGAAATCTGCGGGCGGCCGCCAAGGAGATCGGCGCGACCGCCATCCACGGCGACGTGAGCCAGGAGGCCGACGCGGTCCGCATCGTGCGGGAGACGGTCGCCGCGCTCGGCGGTTACAACGTGCTGGTGAACAACGCGGGGATCGGTCAGTTCGCGCCGCTGCTCGACATGACCGCGACCATGATGCGTCAGGTGTGGGAGGTCAACGTGCTCGGCGCGACCATGGTCGCGCGCGAGTCGGCGCGTCACTTCGTGGCGCAGAAGGCGGGCAACATCATCAACATCGGCTCGACCTCCGGACTGCGGGCCGGGCCGGGCAGCAGCGCCTACGCCTCCACCAAGTTCGCCCTGCGCGCGCTGACCGAGTCGTGGCGCGCGGAGCTGCGCGCCCACAACGTGCGGGTGATGCTGCTCAACCCCAGTGAGGTCGTCACCGAGTTCGCCGGCCGAGCGGGCCACGCCCAGACCGACGACCCCTCCAAGCTGCACCCGCCCGAGATCGCGCACACGCTGGTGGCGATGCTGGAGATGGACGACCGCGGGATGATTCCCGAGCTCAGCGTCTGGGCGACGAACCCGCGGTAGGGAGACCGCAGGTGAGGCGATCCGTCCGGGCCGTCGCCATGGGCCAGTGGGCAAGCCTGCTTCTGCTGCAGGCGTGCCTGTCGTCGGGCGGCCGGACCCAGCTCGCCGCCGAGCCCTGGACCGATTCGTCGGCCCACCGGATCAGCTTCGTATCGGTGGCGCCCGACGTGCGCCTCGAGGTGCTCGACTGGGGCGGCTCGGGACCCCCGCTCGTCTTCCTCTCCGGATTGCAGGACGTGGCTCACGGGTTCGATGATCTCGCTCCACGCTTCATCGACCACCACCATGTCCTCGCGATCACCCGGCGTGGGTACGGCGCGTCGAGCCAGCCGGACTCGGGCTATGACCTGGCGGGCCGGGTCGCCGATCTGCGCGCCGTGCTGGATTCGCTGCGGCTCCCCCGCGTCGCCCTCGCAGGGCACTCGATCGCCGGCGACGAGCTGACGGCCTTTGCGGGCGCGTACCCCGACCGGGTGACCGAGCTGGTCTACCTGGACGCGGCATACGACCACAGCAGCCTGGGAGAGCTGCTTGGCCTGAGTCCGGCGCCGCCGACGATGCTGGCCCCGGACTCGGCGTCGGTCGGGGCGGTCCAGGCCTATCTGCAACGGTCCTACGGGATGCACATTCCAGAAGCCCAGCTCCGCGCCATCGGGCGGTATGACGCGGCCGGCCGGCTGGTGGCGAATGTGACGCCCGCGGCCATAGACTCGCTGATCCTCGTCGGCTGCGGGAATCCCGACTATGCGGCCGTCCATGCGCCGGCGCTCGTCATCTATGCCGTGAGCGATTCCGTCCAGCAGGTGTTTCCGACGTGGCCCACGCTCGACAGCACCGAGCGGAGTGCCGCGCTCCGGTTTACCGCGGCGCTCCAGACCTGGGAGGCCGCACAGCGGGCCCGGGTCCGGCGCGAGATGCCGTCCGCGCAGGTGCTGGAGCTCCACGGCGCCAATCACTATGTGTTCGACTCGGATTCGACCGAGGTGATACGGTCGATGAAGGCGTTCTTCGGGCAGTCCCGGGGCAGGGACTAGGTGGGTGCGAGCATGCGGACGCAGCCAAGCCTGACAATCCGCAAGATCCGCCCCGACGAGTTCGAGCTCGTGTGGCCGATTTTCCGTGCGGTGATCTCGACCGGCGACACCTACGCCTACTCACCGGACTTGACGATCGCCCAAGCTCGAGCCACCTGGATCGCGCCGCCGGCCCGCGCCTTCATGGCCGAGCTGAGCGGCACGGTGGTCGGGACCTATGCGCTGCGGCCGAACCAGCCCGGGCTGGGTGACCATGTCGCCAATGCCGGGTACATGGTCGCCCCGGCGGCCCGGGGCCGGGGCGTCGCCCGAACGCTCTGCGAGCACTCGATGGAAACCGCTCGGCAGGCCGGATTCACGGCGATGCAGTTCAATTTCGTCGTGAGCACCAACGAAGGAGCGGTCCGGCTCTGGCAGCGCTGCGGTTTTCGTATCGTCGGTCAGGTTCCGGCTGCTTTCCGGCATCGGGAGCGTGGGCCGACGGATGTGTTCATCATGCACCGGTTTCTCGCCGGAGAGTGAGAAGCGCCATGGAGACTGATCCCCTGAAGCTGGCCGAGCAGGTGCGGGGCGTCCTCGTGCACGCGGCCCTGATGGCCTACGAGGATGCGGCCATTCGCGGTCTTTGCTGTGAGGGCGCCTGGGAGGTGGCGGTAGGCGCGATGCGGGAGCTGGACCTTGCGAGGGTCGTGGCCCAGGGCTCACCCTCGCCGGCCGGCTGACGCCGCGAGACACGAGGCCGGTCAACCCGAACGAGGATCGTGATCTGAAGATCTGGATCGATGCCGACGCGGCACCACGGGATGTGAAGGAGCTGGTGTTTCGAGCGGCCAAACGCCTCGACATAGAGACGGTGCTGGTCGCCAACCAGCGCCTCTATGCGCCTCCCGGGAATCCCCGGGTGACCGCGGTGTGGGTGGACGGCGGCGCCGACGTCGCGGACCAGCACATCGCCAGCCAGGCCGGCCCGGGCGACCTGGTGGTCACCCAGGATGTGCCCCTGGCGGCGCTGCTGGTGCCCAAGGGCATCGCCGTGCTGGATCCCCGGGGCGAGGAGCACACGGCCGAGACTATCGGCGAGCGCCTGTCGGTGCGTGACTTCATGGAGCAGGCCCGGATTGCGGGCGTCGTGACCGGTGGACCCGCTCCGTACGACGCCCGGGCGAAGCAGGCGTTCGCGGCCGCGCTCGACCGGGTGCTGACGCGCCTTCGGCGGCTCGCCACGTAACGGTAGGCGGTGCAACCGACGTTCGAGCACCAACAAGGAAGGCGAACATGGATCCTGCGTTTCTCGGTCCGCTCGTTCCCATCGCGGCGATCATCGCCTTTGCGGCGGTGAAGATCGCCAAGCTGCGCGCCACGGCTCCATCCTCCCTTCCGGCCGATGTCTCGGCACGGCTGGAGGCGCTGGAGCAGCGGGTCGACGGCCTGCAACAGGAGCTGTCGGAAACCCACGAACGGCTCGATTTCGCGGAGCGCCTGCTGAGCCAGGCGCGGGATGATCGCCGCATAGGCGGGTAGAGCGTGCCGCACCGGGCTCGCATCGTGACCCCTGGGCGCCCTAAACGAGAGGACACCGTGGATCAATCCGACGAGCGGCTCCGGCCGCACCCGAGCCATCGCCTGGCCGGCCCGGCCGTGCTGCTCAACCTTCCGGATCTTGCCCGCGCGCTGCAAGCCGAGCCCCACCCTGCGAAGGACGGGCATCGGCAGGCCGGCCTGATCCATCGGGGGCCGCTCCGGCTCCTGCTCTTCACCTTCGACGCGGGTGGTCGTCTGGCGGAGCATCGCGCTCCCGGGCACGTCATCATTCAATGCCTGCGCGGGCAGCTCGAGGTCGAGGCGGACGGGGCGCGGCACCGGTTGGGCGCAGGCGAGGCTGTCGCGCTGGAGCCCTCCGTTCCGCACACCGTCGATGCGGTCGCCGAGAGCGACATGTTGCTCACGGTTTGCATGAGCTGACGCGCTCGGCAGACACGTTCACGCTTCGACCCTCCAACACCAACCCAGCTCCTGACATGCCCAAAGCGAAGCAGCTATCCCCGAAGCAGCGCGACGCGCTGCTGGCGACCCTGAAGGCCCGCTTCGAGGCGAACCCGAAGCACCATGCAGGCGTCCAATGGTCCGCCGTCTTGAAGCGGCTGGAGGCGAGCGCCACGGCCATTTGGTCGCTTCATGAGATGGAGCAATCGGGCGGCGAGCCGGACGTGGTGGGTGTGGATGCGAGGACGGGCGAATGCCTCTTCGTCGACTGCTCGACCCAGAGCCCCAAAGGCCGTCGCAGCCTCTGCTACGATCGCGCGGCCCTGGACGCCCGAAAGGAGCACAAGCCCAAGGCCAGCGCCGTCGAGCTGGCGGCCGCCATGGGCGCCGCGCTTCTCACGGTGGACGAGTACCGTGCACTGCAGTCGCTCGGGGAGTTCGATACCACCACGTCGAGCTGGGTGCAGACACCCGCTCCAATCCGGAAGCTTGGCGGCGCGCTCTTCTGCGACCGCCGCTATGATACGGTCTTCGTGTACCACAACGGGGCCGAGTCCTATTATGCGGCCCGGGGATTCCGCTGCGCGCTCAGGGTGTAGGGTAACGACAACGGACTCGCAGGCACCCTGGCGCGACAATCTCAGCCGCCCTGCGGCGCCACGGGAGCCCACCCCTTGACTCCGCGTCGGCCCGCCCGCAATGTCTCAACCTCGTTCGCGACCGCGGCGCGGGTTCGCCGCGATCCGCCCACTTCCCCGGAGAGCCTGTGCACCGAATCCTCGATCGCGTGTGAGCTGAGGATCGGGGTGCAGGTCTGCACCCTCCTCAGTAGGTCTCCCAGCCCGTCTCGCTGGCCGAGACTTCCTCGTCACATCCCGGATTCGACGCGCGCCCGCCCGGGGCTTCGCGACGCACGCAGGTGCGTTGCCCAGCTCGAGGAGAGCACATGCCGCATCCCTACGCCCCGGACCCCGCCGGCCTCGAGATCCTCGAGACCGCCAAGGCGGTCGTGCGCGACACGGTGGCGCCGCTCGCCGCCGAGGTCGACGCCGAGGCGCGCTTCCCCCGGGAGTCTCTGAGCGCGCTGGCCCGGGCCGGACTCCTCGGCCTCAACGTCGGCAAGGAGGCGGGCGGACTCGGCGGCGATCCCCGGGTGTTCGCATCCGTGGTGGAAGAGATCGCCGGGGCGTGCGGATCCACCGCGATGGTCTACGTGATGCATGTCGCGGCTACCCAGGTCATCGCCCAGGCGAGCCTCCTGGCGGACCGAGACGCGATCCTGCGGGAGATCGCCGCCGGGCGGCATCTGACGACGCTCGCCTTCTCCGAGAGCGGCTCGCGCTCCCAGTTCTGGGCGCCCGTGTCGCGCCTGACCGCGTCCGACAAGGGCTTCCGGATCTCGGCGCGGAAGTCGTGGGTCACGTCGGCGCACCACGCCAATTCGTACGTCGCCAGCGCGCAGGCGCCGACCGCGGCCTCGCCGATGGAATCGACGATCTACCTGGCTCGCCGAGGCAGCCCGGGCCTCAAGGTCGCCGGCTCGTTCAACGGGCTGGGACTGCGCGGCAACGACTCCGCCCCGGTGGCGATCGAGGGGATGACCGTCTCCGAAGGTGACTGGCTCAGCGCCCAAGGAGAAGGTGCCAACACGATGCTCGGCGTCGTGCTGCCGTGGTTCTGCGTCGGCACCGCTGCCATGGCGAACGGCCTCGCTCGCGCCGCGGTGACCGCGACGACCCGCCACCTGTCGGCCACGAGCTTCGAGCACACGGGCACGAGCCTGCGCGACCTGCCCGTCCTGCGCGCCCGCGTCGCCGAGATGAACGTCCGCACCGAGCAGTCCCGGGCGCTGCTGGGCGTGACCCTGAACGAGCTGGCCCAGCCCTCCGAGCAGACGCCGCTGTTCGTCCTCCAGTGCCGCCTGGCGGCGCTCGAGGCCGTCCGCGAAGTGACCGACCTGGCGATGAAGGCGTGCGGCGGCGCCGCCTTCTCCCGCCAGCTCGGGGTGGAGCGGATCTTCCGCGACGCCCAGGCCGGATGGGTCATGGCCCCGACCGTTGATCACCTCCACGACTTCGTCGGCCGCGCCCTCACCGGCCTGCCGCTGTTCTGAAAGGAATTCCGGTGAATCCGCACGTTCCCGCCCGGCTCGGCGCCGTGGTCTACGACCCCAAGGTCACCGTGATCTGGGGGATCATCCGCACCTTCTTCGAGCAGCAGGGCGCGCCGCTGGTGGTGAGCTTCTACGCCGACTATGCCCTGCAGGTGGACGCCCTGGTCAATGACCGGATCGACATCGCCTGGAACTCGCCGCTCGCGTGGCTCGACGCGGTGCGCCGCACGGGCGGTCGCTGCCGCGCCATCGCGATGCGGGACACCGACCGCGACCGGGTCTCGCATATCGTCAGCCGGGCTCCGGCGGCGGCCGTGGCCTCGTTGCGAGGGAAGACCCTCGCGACGGGGGCCGAGGACTCGCCTCAGGCGACCCTGATTCCGCTGCAGTGGCTGCGGGAGCAAGGACTCCGCCCCGGGGAGGACTTCCACGTGCGCCGCTTCGACATCGGGGTCGGGCTGCACGGCGACCATGTCGGCGGTGAGCGGGAGGCGCTCGAGGCGTTGCGGCGGGGCGAGGTCGATGCCACCGTCATGCTCGACCTCAACCACGACGCCTGGGTCAGGGACGGAACCCTCGACCCGTCGCAGTTCGTCACGGTCGCGACCACCGGCCGGTTCGACCACTGCAACTTCACGGTGCGCGAGGAGTTCGCGCGCGACCGCGAAGCGGCGTTCCTCGCCGCGCTGTTCGCCATGCACTACGACGATCCCACCCATCGGGAGATGATGGACCTCGAAGGGCTCAAGCAGTGGCTGCCCGGCCGGGTGACCGGGTACGCCGCCCTGGAGCGCGCCGTGGCACCCGGCGGGTTGGTCGGCGCGTGACGACCCTGCCTCTGCTTCCCGTCACGATGGTCGGCAGCTGGCCCCGTCCCGCGCCGCTGCTTCGGGCCCAGCGCGAGCGGAGACTCGGCCGCCTCGACCCCGCCGCCTGCGACCGCATCGCCGACGGCGCCGTCGTCGACCTGCTGCGCCTCCAGGAGGACCTCGGCGTCGACCTGGTGACCGACGGCGAGCTCAGGCGCGACAACTTCTACTCCTTCGTCGCCGACAAGCTGGCCGGCGTTCGGCTCATGACGCTGGCCGAGATGCTCGAGATCATCGAGGACAAGGCGGCCTTCGAGCGAATCCTGCAGACCCTCGACGTGCCGGCGTACTCGATCTCCAATCCGACCTGCGTCGGCCGCGTCGAGCGGCGCGCTCCGCTGGCGGTGGACGACCTGCGGTTCGCCCGGCGCCACACGTCGAGGCCGATCAAGGTCACCTTACCCGGGCCGTATCTGCTGACGCGGGCCATGTTCGTGAAGGAGGCGACGGGCGCGGTGTACCGCTCGAAGGAGGATCTGGCGGAGGATGTCGTCCGCCTGCTCGTGGACGAGATCGCCGAGCTGCGCGCCGAGGGGGTGGACTTCATCCAGCTCGACGAGCCGGTGCTGACCGAGCTGGTCTTCGCGCAGGGGAAGACGCGCACGTTCATGTGTGCCGCGCTCGCCTCCACCCAGGATCCCACGGCCGAGCTCGAGCTGGCCGTGCAGCTTCTCAACCGCGTGCTTCCGGCCGCCGGCGACGTACGGACGGGCCTGCACGTCTGCCGCGGCAACTGGAGTCAGGACGAGAGCACGCTGCTCCGCGGCGGCTACGCGCCGCTCCGGCCCTGGCTCGACCGCATCGGCGTCGATCAGCTCGTGCTCGAGTTCGCCACGGAGCGCGCCGGAGCGCTGCTCGCGTTCGAGGGCAAGGAGCTGGGACTGGGCGTGGTCAATCCGCGAACGGCCCGGGTGGAGTCGGTGGACGAGGTGCGGGCGTCGATCGAGGCCGCCCTGCGTCTCTACCCGCCGGAGCGGGTGTTTCTCAACCCCGACTGCGGGTTCGCCACCTTCTCCAACCGCCCGGTCAACGAGACCGGCGTGGCGATCCGGAAGATGCAGACCGTCGTCGAGGCGGCGCGCTCGCTGCGCGGCCGGGTGGTCGCGGCGTGACCCCGCACCTGTGGGCCCTCCGGGTCCGCTCGACCGAGCCGGGGGTGGCGACGGTGATCACGCGGAAGCATCGCTTCGAGGCCGGCCAGTCCGCCGAGTTCGACGAGGAGAGCCCCCATATCAGCGCGCTGGAATACGTCCTTGGGGCGCTGGGGGCGGACCTCGCGGCGGGGTTCGCCGGGCACGCGCGGCGGAGCGGCGCTCTGGTCGACCAGGTCGAAGCGGTCGTCCAGGGCGAGCTGAACGATCCGCTGGCGGCGCTCGGCGTCGTCGGAGCGAAGGGGCACCCGGGCATCGCACGGGTCCGGGTGACGGTCTACGTGAGCTCGCTCGAGTCCCCGGCTCGCCTCCTCGAGCTCTGGGAGGAGAGCGCACGGGCCTCGCCGTTGCTGCATACGTTCCGCGCTGCCTGCTATGTCGAGGTCAGGGTTACGATCGTGCCCTAGCGCCTCAGGCCGCCTGGATCGGCGCCCGCAGATACGCCGCGGCGCCCTGCGCCATCACCAGCGCGACGATTGCCGGACCGATGGCCTCGAGCGGCAGCACCAGGTCCACGCATCCGGTCGCGACGGCGGCTCGCGGCATCTGCACGGCGCGGCTCGACCCCTGGTCCTGCGCCAGGACCATTCCCCCGGTCCACTTGATCGCCTGCGCGCCGGCGGAGCCGTCGGTGTTGAGCCCGGTCAGCACCACCCCCAGAGTCCGCTCGCCGTAAGCGGCCGCCGCCGAGACCAGGAGCGGATCGCCCGCCGGCCGGCAGCACTTCACCTTTCGGCCGTGCGACAGGAGCACCCGGTGATCCCGGGCCACCAGCAGGTGCTGGTCCGGCGGCGCCGCGTACACCCGACCGGCAGCGATTGGCTCGCCCTGCAAGGCATAGGATACCGGCAGTCGCGAGTGGCGGCCGATCATGCTCGGGAGGGCGAGGGAGCCATGGGAGCCGATGTGCTGGCACACCGCCACCGCGGCCGGGAAGTTCGGGGGCAGGGCGGCGAGTACCTCCCGGAGTGCCTCCATGCCCCCGAGCGAGGCGACCATCGCAACCAGGTCGAAGGCGGCGTACGAGGGCGGTGGGGAGGGGGGAGGAGAGGTGTCGGACATGCTCGCTCGTTGAAATCGCAGGGAGATATGCCTCCCCGGACCAACATAGGCAATCGGGCCTATGTCCGCCAGCGTGCATAACGGCTACCGTGGACGGGTACGCCACCCGGAGCCGGAGGATGCCGAAGCATAAGGAAAGCTCCACCCTGCGGAACGGGAACCGGATCCTCGCCGGACTCTCCGCCGCGGACCGGGCCAGTCTCGAGCCCTTCCTGGAGCGGGTCCGGCTGGAGCCGCGGGCTTCGTTCTGGGAGACCGGCCGGCCGATTCGAACGGTCGTATTCCCCGAAACCTTGGTCGCGTCGATCATCGCGACGGACGAGGAGGGCGGGGAAGTCGAGGTCGGGACGGTCGGGTACGAGGGCGTCGTCGGGCTGCCCCTCTTCCTCGGCGCCACGACCGCGCCGGGGCGGGCGTTCACTCAGATCGGTGGCGACGGGTCTCGGATGGATGCCGAGGCGTTCACCCGGTTCGCCGCGTCCCTGCCGGAATTCCGCACCCGGCTCCAGCGCTACACCCAGGGCTTCGTCGCCCAGGTGTCCCAGTCGGTCGCCTGCAACCGGCTTCATTCCCCCAGCCAACGGCTGGCCCGCTGGCTCCTGTCCTGCGCCGACCGGGTGGGGGCGGACCGCTTCCCCATGACCCAGGAGTTCCTGGGACAGATGCTGGGCGTCCGCCGGGCCACCGTCGGTGAAGCGGCCCAGGAGCTCCAGGAGCGCGGCCTCATCCGGTACACCCGCGGCGTCATCGACGTCCTCGACCGGAGCGCGCTGGAGCAGGTCGCCTGCCCCTGCTACGGCATCGTGCGGCGGGAGTACGACAAGCTGCTGGGAACGGCGTTAGGGTAGGTCGTCGAGGATCCAGCGGTCCCCCGGCCTCGCGAGTACCCAATGCTCGCGAGGTCGTCTTTCTTTAGGGTACACCCTGTCCTCGCGAGGGTTCGTGTCACCGATCCGTGCGTTCGCTCCGACCCTTCCGCTCCTGTTGGCCTGCGCCGCCCTGCAGGCGCAACAGCCGCCCGCTGACTCCTCCATGCTCACCCTCGACCGGATCTTCGCCTCGGCCGAGTTCCAGCCCGAGCGCCTGGGCGAGATTCGCTGGCTTCCCGACCGCCCGGCCTACCTCAAGCTCGAGGCCGACAGCGCAGAGGGCCCGGACGGCCCTCCGTCGCTGATTCGCTACGACGCCGCCACCGGCAAGCGGGACGTCCTGGTCCCCGCCGCACGCATGGTGGCGCCCGGCGACTCCGTCCCCCTGGACGTCGAAGACTACGACCTGGCCCCGGACGGCAAGCGGCTCCTGATCTTCACCAACTCCCGGAAGGTCTGGCGGCAGAACACCCGGGGCGACTTCTACGACCTCGACCTCGGCACCTGGAAGCTCACCAGGCTCGGCGGGCCCGAGGCCAAGCCCTCGACCCTCATGTTCGCCAAGTTCTCCCCCGATGGGGGCCGGGTGGCCTACGTGCGGGAGAACAACCTGTACGTGGAGAACCTGGGCGACAACCACATCACCCAGCTCACCCGAGACGGCTCGCGCACCATCATCAACGGCACCTTCGACTGGGTTTACGAGGAGGAGCTGAGCCTGCGCGACGGCTTCCGCTGGAGTCCCGACGGGCGGCGGATCGCCTACTGGCAGCTCGACGCCTCGGGCGTGCGCGACTTCCTGCTGATCAACAACACCGACTCGCTCTACTCCTACACCATCCCGGTCCAGTACCCCAAGGCCGGCACCACCAACTCGGCCGGGCGTGTGGGCGTGGTGAGCGCCGACGGCGGCCCGACCGTCTGGCTCAAGGTGCCCGGCGACCCCCGCAACAACTACATCGCGCGGATGGAGTGGGCGGCGAGTCCGGGTGAGCTGGTGCTGCAGCACCTCAACCGGCTGCAGAACACCGACGACGTCATCCTGGCGAATGCGTCCACCGGCGACGTCCACACCGTGCTCAGCGAGCGCGACAGCGCCTGGGTAGATGTGGTGGACGACCTGCGCTGGATCGACCACGGTAAGAGCTTCACCTGGATCAGCGAGCGAGACGGGTGGCGGCACCTGTACGTGGTGTCGCGCGACGGGAAGAAGGTGCGGCTCGTCACCAAAGGCGCCTACGATCTGCACAATCCGCTGACCGCCTTCGGCGCAGGGCTGGTGACGGGCGTGGATTCGGCGCGCGGGCTGATCTACTTCACCGCCTCACCCGAGAACGCCACCCAGCTCTACCTCTACCGCACCCGGCTCGACGGCAAGGGCAAGGCCGAGCGGGTGACACCGAAGGATCAGCCCGGGTACCATCTGTATCAGATCTCGAGCGACGGGCGCTGGGCGCTGCACAGCTACTCGTCGTTCGGCGTGCCGCCGGTGGTGGACGTGGTGTCGCTCCCCGAGCACAAGGTGGTCCGCACCCTGGTGGAGAACCGGAGGCTCAAGGCCGCGGTCGCGCGCCTCGCGCGCGGGCCCAGCGGCTTCGTGAGGGTGGCCGCCGACAGCGGGCTCGCGCTCGACGCGTGGATCATCCGGCCGCCCGACTTCGACTCGACCAAGAAATACCCTCTCCTCTACAAGGTGTACGGCGAGCCCGCGGGTCAGACGGCGCTCGACCAGTGGAGCGGCGACTACCTCTGGCACCTGATGCTCGCGCAGCAGGGCTACGTCGTGGCGTCGCTGGACAATCGCGGCACACCGGCACCTCGCGGCCGGGCCTTCCGGAAGGCGATCTATCAGAAGTTCGGGATCGTCAACGCGGGCGACCAGGCGGCGGCGGCGCGCACCATGCGGAAGTGGTCCTGGGTGGACACCAGCAGGGTGGCGGTCTGGGGCTGGAGCGGCGGCGGCTCGATGACCCTGAACCTCATGTTCCGCTACCCCGATCTCTATCAGACGGGCATGGCGGTCGCTCCGGTGGCCGACGTGCGGCTGTACGACACCATCTATCAGGAGCGCTACCTCGGCCTGCCGCAGGAGAGCCCCGAGGTCTACCGCATCGGCTCTCCGCTCACCTACGCCGACAAGCTCCGGGGCCACCTGCTGGTCGTCCACGGCTCGGGCGATGACAACGTGCACTACCAGGGCACCGAGCGCCTGGTCAACGCGCTGGTGGCGGCCAACCGGACCTTCACCATGATGGAATATCCCAACCGGACCCACTGCATCTGCGAGGGCCCGGGGACGACGCTGCATCTGTATTCGTTGCTGACGAGATATCTGGAGCAGAACGTGGCGCCGGGGGCGCGAGGCGTGGCGGCGGCGGCGTCGCACTAGGAGGGGAAGGAGAGCCGGGAAGAGCGAAGGGCGAAAGGCGAAGGGGCGCTACGATGAGCTTCTCGCGCGCCCCTTCGCCTTTCGCCCTTCCCGCTCGCCTAACCTCCCCGGCCCCCCTCACCCCGCCGGAAACCCCAAATCCTTCCCCGACTTCGCCGGCGCCGGCCAGCGCGCGGTGATCACCTTGGCCCGGGTGTAGAACGCCACCCCCTCCTCGCCGTGCATGTGGGTGTCGCCGAAGAGGGAGCTCTTCCAGCCTCCGAACGAGTAGTAGGCGACGGGGACGGGGATCGGGACGTTGATGCCGACCATGCCGATCTCGATCTCGTGCTGGAACTGCCGGGCCAGCGAGCCGTCCCGGGTGAAGACGGCGACGCCGTTGGCGAAGGGGCTCCGGTTGACCAGGTCGCTGGCTTCCCGATAGCTGCCGACGCGGACCACCGAGAGGACGGGGCCGAAGATCTCGTCGCGATAGATCAGCATGTCCGGCCGCACGTGATCGAACAGCGTGGGGCCGAGGAAGAACCCGCCATCGTGTCCCTCCACCCGGCTGCCGCGCCCGTCGCTCACCAGGGTAGCGCCTTCCGATACCCCGCTCGCGATATAGCCCGCCACGCGGTCGCGATGCTCGGCGGTGATGAGCGGGCCCATGTCGCTGCCCTCGTTCAGGCCGGCCCCGACGTGGATCTTCTCGAGCCTCTCGCGCACCAGCGGTACCAGGCGGTCGGCGACGTCGCCCACCGCGACCAGCACCGAGATCGCCATGCAGCGCTCGCCGGCCGAGCCGTAGGCGGCGTTCACTGCGGCATCGGCCGCGAGCGCCAGGTCCGCGTCGGGCAGCACGACCATGTGGTTCTTGGCCCCGCCCAGCGCCTGCACCCGCTTGCCGGCCCGGGTGCCGGTCTCGTACACCGTCCGCGCCACCGGGGTGGAGCCGACGAAGCTCACCGCCTGCACGCCGGCGTGGCGCAGCAGCGCTTCGACCGCTTCCCGGCCGCCCTGCACCACGTTGAACACCCCGTCGGGGAGCCCCGCCTCCTTCCACAGCTCCGCCAGTCGAAGCGACGGCGAAGGGTCTCTCTCGGATGGCTTGAGAATGAAGGCGTTCCCGCACGCGATGGCGAGGGGGAACATCCACATCGGCACCATGACCGGGAAGTTGAACGGGGTGATCCCGGCGACCACGCCGAGCGGCTGCCGGATCGAGTAGCTGTCCACGTCGGTGCCGACGTTCTCGCTGAACCGGCCCTTGAGCAGGTGGGGGATGCCGCAGGCGAAGTCCGCGACTTCGAGGCCCCGCTTCACCTCGCCCCGGGCGTCGGCCAGCACCTTCCCATGCTCGGCCGTGATCAGGCAGGCCAGCTCGTCGGCCCGGCGGGCGACCAGCTCGCGGAATCGGAAGAGCACCTCGGCCCGGCGCGCGAGCGAGACCTCCCGCCAACCGGCCTGCGCGCGGGCGGCGGAGGCGACCGCCGCATCGACCACGGCGCTGTCGGCGAAATCCACCCGGGCGCTGACCTGCCCGGTCGCGGGGTTGTAGACCGGCTGCGCGCGGGCGGGGTCGCCGGCCTGCGCGCGGCCGTCGATCCAGTGGGGAATGTGGTTCATCGGCTGGCGACCTTTCGGCGCGAGGTCCGGGATGCGACGGCGCCCTCCGGCGGCGCCGTGGTGGCGCGGACCAGCAGGCTCGGCGACATGACGAGGGTGCGCCGGGCGGAGCGACGCTGCTCCAGGCGCTCGAGCAGCAGGTCGGCCGCGCTCCGGCCCATGGCGTTCCGGGGCTGATCGATGGTGGTGAGGCCGATGTGGCCGAGGGCGGCGAGGGCGGTGTTGTCGTAGCCGACCAGGGAGACATCGTTGGGCACGCGGAGCCCGCTCCGGGTCAACGCATCGAGGGCGCCGATGGCACTGAGGTCGTTGGCGGCGAAGATCGCGCTGGGGCGGGGGCCCCGTCCGAGCAGGGCCGCGACCGCGGCCGCGCCGCCTTCCTCGGTGTAGTCCCCCCGCACCACCCGCGCCTCCCGGCCGAGCCCGTGCCGCCGCATGGCCGTGAGATAGCCCTGCCGCCGCCCCTGGGCGCCGGCGCCGCGGCCGCCGTCGATGTGGGCGACCCGCCGGTGCCCCAGCTCGAGCAGGTGCTCGACGGCGAGGGTGGCGCCGGCCTCGTCGTCGTTGGTCACACAGTCCACCCGGGGCGCGGCGAGGACGCGGGAGACCAGCACCACGGGCACCGTGCGGCTGGCCTCCACGATCCGGGCGGACGGGAGCACCGGTCCCGCCAGGATCAGCGCGTCCATCCGGAGCTCGAGCAGGCTCTCGATCGCTTCGGACTCGCGCTCGGGATCGCGGCTGCCCGTGGTCACCATGGTGCGGTACCCCCGCTCGGCCGCCCGGGCGGCGATCCCGTCGAACACTTCGGCGAAGTAGGCGTTGTGCAGGTCCGAGAGCATCACGCCGAGCACGTTGGTGCGGCGGCGGACGAGACTCCGGGCGACGGCGTTGGGCCGGTAGTCGAGCGCGGCGACGGCGGCGAGCACCGCGCGCCGCTTGGCGTCGCTCACCGAGGGCGCGTTGCGGAGCACCAGCGACACGAGCGACTTGGAGACGCCGGCACGGGCTGCGATGTCGAGAATGGTGGGCTGGCCCACGCGCCGCTCCGGCTGACGAGGAGGGACGAAATATGGTGCTTGACAGCGCCGAACGCGCGCCGTATCTATGAAACTATCGCTTGGAACGTTCCAAAAGCAAGGTGGAACGTTCCAACGCCCTCCAGGAGAGACCCCCAGTGCGTATCGGCGTCATCGGTGTCGGCCGGATCGGCTCGTTCCACGCTGGCGTCCTCCGGGCCCAGCCCGGGGTGCGGCAGGTGCTGCTGCTCGACGCGGACGAGGCCCGCGCCGCCGCGGTGGCCGCGGAGCACGGCGTCGGGGTCGCGCCCTCGCTCGACGCCCTGCTCGCGGCGTCGGACGCGGTGGTCATCACCACCCCGACGGCGACCCACGCGGACCTGCTGTACCAGGTCGCCGAGGCAGGGCGGCCCACCTTCTGCGAAAAGCCGATCACCGTCGATCTCGCCTCCACCGAGGCGGTCATCCGCCACATTCGCGGCCGGAAGGCCGTCGTCCAGATGGGATTCCAGCGCCGGTTCGATCCGGGCTACCGGCGGGTCCAGGAGATGGTGAGCAGCGGCGCGCTGGGCCGGCTCTACGTCGTGCGCATGTCGGGCCACGATCCCAATCCGCCGCACGAGGAATACATCCCCGGCTCCGGGGGGATCTTCCGCGACCTGCACATTCACGACTTCGACATCGCCCGTTTCGTGACCGGGCAGGAGGTCACCGAGGTCTACGCCGACGGCGATCTCTCCGGCTTCGAGGCCTTCGGCCGCTATGGCGACGTGGCGACCGCGGTCGCGACGCTCCGGTTCAGCGGCGGCACCCTGGGCATCCTCTCCGGCACCCGGCACAATCCGCTGGGCTACGACATCCGGCTCGAGGCGTTCGGCTCGGGGGACAGCGTCGCGGCCGGCTGGGACGCGCGGACGCCGCTGCGCTCCGTCGAGCCGGACGGCCTGCCCGCTCCGGTCAGCCCCTACAGCTTCTTCCTCGATCGCTTCGGTCCGGCCTACCGGGCCGAGCTGGAGGCGTTCCTGGAGGTGGTGGCGGGGCGGCGCCCGAACCCCTGCCCGCCGGAGGAGGCCCGTGAGGCGATCCGGGTCGCGATGGCCTGCGATCTCTCCCGGGAGCAGCATCGGCCCGTCCGGGTGGCGGAGGTGGGATGATCCGCCGTGCCGCCCGGGTGGCCGGGGCGCCCATCACCTGGGGGGTCTGCGAGGTGCCCGGCTGGGGTTGCCAGCTCGGGTGCGATCGGGTGCTGGAGGAAGCCACCAGCCTGGGCCTCCAGGCCATCGAGCTGGGGCCCCGGGGGTTTCTGCCGGACGACCCCGGCGAGGTGAAGCGCAGCCTCGCGCCGCATCGGCTGGAGCTCGCCGCCGGCTTCGTCCCGGCGGTGCTGCACCGCAGGGAGCCGCGCGAGGAAGTCCTGCGGGAGACGGCCGCCGCGGCCGACACCCTGGCCGGCGCCGGCGCGACGGTGATGGTGCTGGCGGCGGAGCTGGGGAACGGCGGCTACGAGCGCTCCGCCGAGCTGTCCACCACGGAGTGGGCGACGCTGCTGGATGGCCTGGATCGCCTTCGGGACATCGGCGCGGCCCGGAATCTGGAGGTCGTGCTGCACCCGCACTACGGGACCGCCGTCGCGAGCGCCGAACAGGTGCAGCGGGTGCTCTCCCGCACCGATGTCCCGCTCTGCCTGGATACGGGGCACCTGATGGTGAGCGGGGCCGATCCGCTCGAGATCACGCAGGCGGCAGACGGCCGGATCGGGCACGTGCACCTGAAGGACGTGGACGCCGCGCTGGCGGAGCGGGTGCGCCGAGGGGAGCTGGGCTATCGCGAGGCCGTGGCCGTGGGCCTCTACCGTCCGCTGGGCGAAGGCGACGCCCAGATCGGCCGCGTGCTCGCCCGGCTCGAAGGGCGGGGGTACGCCGGCTGGTACGTGCTGGAGCAGGACGTGGTGCTCGACCAGGTGCCGCAGCCGGGCGAGGGCCCGGTGGCGTCGGCCAGGCAAAGCCTCGACTACTTCCACAGGACCATAGACGAGTGCCGGCTTTCGACGTCCTGACGATGGGGCGGGTCAGCGTGGACCTCTACCCCGAGCAGAGCGGGGTGCCGCTCGCGGGGGTGCGGAGCTTCGCCAAGTCGCTGGGCGGCAGCCCCACGAACGTGGCGGTGGCGGCGGCGCGGCTGGGGCGCAGCGCCGCGGTGATCACCAAGGTCGGCAACGACGGCTTCGGTCCGTACGTGCGGAGCGCGCTTGGCGGCTTCGGCGTCGATCCTCGCTACGTCGGCGTCGACGCCACGCTCCGGACGCCGGTCGTCTTCTGCGAGCTGTTCCCGCCCGACCGCTTTCCGCTCCTCTTTTACCGCCAGCCCAGCGCGCCCGACATGCAGCTGCGCCTGGCGGAGCTGGACCTCGACGCGATCGCGGGGTCCGGGGTGTTCTGGACCACGGGCACCGGCCTTTCCGACGAGCCCAGCCGGACCGCGACCCTGGGCGCGCTCGAGGCCCGCGCCCGCGCGCGGATCACGATCCACGACCTCGACTTCAGGCCCACGCTGTGGCGCGAGCCGGAGAGCGCCGGGCCCTATCAGCGGAGCGCGCTGCGGTACGCCACGGTCGCGGTGGGCAACGAAGAGGAAGCGGCGGTGGCCGTCGGCGAAGGAGCGCCCGAGGTGCTGGCCAGGAGGCTGCTGAAGCACGGGCCCGAGCTCGCGGTGGTGAAGCTGGGGGAGCACGGCGTGGTGGTCGCGTGGGCGGACGAGGTCGTCCGCATCCCCGCGGTGCGGGTCACCGTGGTGAACGCGCTCGGCGCCGGCGACGCGTTCGGCGGCGCGCTGTGCCACGCGCTCCTCGGTGGATGGGAGCCGCCACGCGCCGTGGCCTTCGCCGCGGCCGCGGGGGCCCACGTGGCCGCCCGGCTCGCCTGCGCGGACGCCATGCCCAGCGTGGACGAGGTCAACGCCTTACTCGATTCGGGCCGGGAGCTGCCGGCCAGGAGCCAGGCATGCTGATCGACGAGCGCCGCTACCTCGAGCTGCTGGAGGCGCGGGCCCGTTCTCCCGAGCGCATCGCGGCCGCGGCGTCGGCCCGCAAGCGCCGGCCGTTCCTGGCCGACGATGGCCGCGTGTGCATCATCGCCGCGGATCACCCCGCCCGGGCGGCGCTCAAGGTCGGCAGCGACGCGCTCGCGATGGCCAACCGGCGGGACCTGCTGGAGCGCCTGCTGGTGGCGCTGCAGCAGCCCGGAGTGGACGGCGTGCTGGCCGCGCCCGACGTCATGGAAGATCTCCTCCTCCTCGGCGCGCTCGACCAGCGGATCGCGATCGGCTCGCTGAACCGGGGCGGCCTGCCCGGCGCGGTCTGGGAGCTCGACGACCGGTTCACCGCGTACGACCCAGTCTCGGTGAAACGGGCGGGCCTGGACGGCGGGAAGATGCTGCTCCGGCTGGCGCTCAACGACGCGGGCACGCTGCCGACGCTGGAGAGCTGCGCCCGCGCGATCGACGGGCTGGCCGAGCAGCGGCTGCTCGCCATGGTGGAGCCGCTGCCGGCCACGCGCGAAGCCGACGGCACCGTGCGGATCTCCAAGGAGCCGGACGACCTCATCAAGGTGATCAGCGTCGCGTCGGGGCTCGGCAACACCTCCGCCTACACCTGGCTCAAGGTGCACGTCACCCAGGACATGGAGCGCGTCCTCTCCGCGACCACGCTGCCCACGCTCCTGCTGGGGGGCGATCCGGGCAATCGCCCGGCCGAGGTGTTCGACGGGTGGCGGCGCGCCTTGCGCCTGCCGCAGGTGCGCGGGCTGGTGGCGGGGCGGGCCCTGCTCTATCCGCCCGACGGGAACGTGGCCGCGGCGGTGGCGGCGGCGGCCGAGCTGGTGCACGGATGAGCTCGATGCTCCACTGGCCCGCGGGCGCGGCGACGGACGGCGGGGACCCCGTCTGCGTCACGCCGCGGCTGGCCGGATGGCGATACACGGGGCTCCACGTCATCCGGCTGGAGGCGGGGGTGCGGCGGAGGGTCGGCACCGGACAGCGGGAGATGCTGGTGCTTCCGCTCTCCGGTCGCTGCCGGGTGGAGGTGAACGGCCGCAGCTTCGAGCTGACCGGCCGGGCCGACGTGTTCGCCGGGAGCACCGACTTCGCCTACCTGCCGGTGGAGGCCGAGGCGACCATCACGGGCAGCGGCGAGTTCGCGCTTCCGTGGGCCGAAGCCGGCACTCGGCGCGAGGCGGCCTACTACCCGGTCGAGCCGGCGGCGACCGAGGTGCGCGGCGCCGGACGGGCGACCCGCCGCATCCACAATCTGTTCGTCGCGGGCTCCTCGACGGCGGAGCGGCTCGTCGTGGTCGAGGTGCTCACACCGCCGGGCAACTGGTCCTCCTACCCGCCGCACAAACATGACGACGCTGCCGTGCCGGGCGAGGCGATGCTGGAGGAGATCTACTACTTCAGGATCCAGGGTCCCGGCGGCTTCGGCGTCCATCGCACCTACACCGGCGACCGATCGCTCGACGAGACGGTCCTGGTACATGACGGCGACGTGTTCCTGGTACCGCGGGGCTATCATGGCCCGTGCGCCGCGCCGCCCGATTTCCCCATGTATTACCTCAACGTGCTGGCCGGGCCGGCGACCACGCGCTCGCTCGGCTTTACCGACGACCCGGCGTACGCCTGGATCCGCGGCACCTGGGCAGGCCAAGGCCCCGATCCCCGCGTCGCGTTGGCGGCGGACGCGGCGCGATGAGGGCCGCCCGCCGCACGGAGCGGCTCACCCTGGCCCAGGCGCTGGTGCGCTTCCTCGCGGTGCAGCGCACCGAGCGCGACGGGGTCGAGCGTCCCTTCGTCGCGGGCGTGTTCGGCATCTTCGGCCACGGCAACGTCGCCGGAATCGGACAGGCCCTCCAGCAGTACGCCGACCGGCTGCGCTACTACCAATCGCGCAACGAGCAGGCGCAGGTGCACGCGGCGGCGGCCTATGCCCGGATGACCAACCGGCTCCAGACCCTGGCCTGCACCAGCTCGGTCGGGCCGGGCGCGACCAACATGATCACCGGGGCCGCGGGGGCGACGATCAACCGGCTCCCGGTGCTGCTGCTTCCCGGCGACGTCTTCGCCACTCGGCGGGTCGGCTCGGTGCTGCAGCAGCTGGAGAGCGGCAGCACCCAGGACATCTCCGTCAACGACGCCTTCCGGCCGGTGTCCCGCTACTGGGATCGGCTCAGCCGTCCCGAGCAGCTCATCGCCTCCGCCCCCGAGGCCATGCGGGTGCTGACGAGCCCTGCGGAGACCGGCGCGGTGACGCTCGCGCTGCCGCAGGATGTCCAGGCCGAAGCGTACGACTATCCGGCCGAGCTGTTCGAGCCGCGGGTGTGGCACGTACCGCGGCCACTGCCCGACGAGCGTGCACTCCGCCGCGCCGTCGAGCTGATCCGGGGCTCGCGCCGGCCGATGATCATCGCCGGTGGGGGAGTGATCTACTCGGAGGCGTGCGCCGAGCTGGCGGCGCTGGTGCAGGCGACCGGGATTCCCGTGGGCGAGACTCAGGCGGGCAAGGGCTCGCTCTCCTACGATCATCCCTCCTGCCTCGGGGCGATCGGCGTCACCGGCACGCCGGGCGCGAACCGGATGGCACGCGAGGCCGATCTGATCATCGGGATCGGCACCAGGTACAGCGATTTCACCACCGCGTCGCGCACCGCGTTTCAGGAGCGCGAGGTCCGCTTCCTCAACATCAACGTGGCCGAGCTCGATTCCTACAAGCTCGCCGCGCTGCCGCTGACCGGTGACGCCCGCGTCACGTTGCAGGCGCTGGCCGCTGGGCTCCAGGATTGGACGGTCGAGACGGGCTACCGGCAGGCCGTCGCTCGTTGCAATCTCGAGTGGGACCGCGAGGTGGAGCGGATCTACGAGCTGGGGCACGGGCCGCTGCCGAGCCAGGGCGAGGTGATCGGCGCGGTGAACCGCGCGGCCGCTCCGGAGGACGTGGTCGTCTGCGCCGCCGGCAGCATGCCCGGCGATCTGCACAAGTTATGGCGGGCCCGGGACCCGAAGAGCTACCACGTCGAATACGGCTACAGCTGCATGGGCTACGAGGTCGCCGGCGGCCTGGGGGTGAAGATGGCCGCTCCCGACCGCGAGGTGTACGTGATGGTGGGCGACGGTTCCTGGCTCATGATGTCGTCCGAGCTGGTGACCGCGGTGCAGGAGGGCGTCAAGCTCACCGTCGTCCTGGTGGACAATCACGGCTTCGCCTCGATCGGTGGACTGTCGGCGGCCCTCGGCTCCCAGGGCTTCGGCACCGAGTATCGCTATCGCTCCGCGGCGGGAGAGCTGGACGGTCCGCCCCTGCCGGTCGACCTCGCGGCCAACGCCGAGAGTCTGGGCGCGTGTGTCTACCGGGTGCGCAGCGTCGCGGAGCTGGACGAGGCCCTGGGGAAGGCTCGCCGCATGGATCGGACGGTGGTGATCCAGGTGGAGACCGATCGGGAGGTGCGGGTCGGGGGCTACGAGAGCTGGTGGGACGTTCCGGTGGCGGAAGTCTCGACGATGGATTCGGTTCGCGCCGCGCGGGCGGAGTACGAGGCTGCGCGGGCGGGGGAGCGCTGGCACCTGTAAACCGCATCGGAGGAGGCAGACGACATGCACGCGCTTTTCTTGTCCAGATTGCTGCTCGTCGGACCGCTTGCGTTGGCCGCGATCACGCTCCTGACCACGGTCGCGCCGCTGATGGCGCAGGACGCGGGTCGAATCCAGGGACGGATCAGCGGCGCCGAGAACGACCGCGCGCTCGAGGGCGCCCGGGTCACTCTGCGCCGCTCCACCCTGGTCGCGGTCACCGATGCCAAGGGCAACTATGTCCTGCCCCGGGTGCCGGCGGGCACCGATACCCTCGACGTCGCGTACATCGGGCGGGAACGGCTGAGTCAGGTGGTGACCGTGGAGGCGGGGCAGGCGGTGCAGGCCGACTTCAAGCTGGGCGTGTCGGCCGTCGCCCTGGAGGAGATCCAGGTGCTCGGCATGCGGGCGATGACCCAGGCCGAGGCGCTCAACCGGCAGCAGAACGCGGCCAACATCCAGAACATCGTCGCCTCGGACCAGATGGGCCGCTTCCCCGACGCCTCCGCGCCGGAAGCGGTGCAACGGCTGCCGGGCGTGGCACTGGAGCGGGACCAGGGCGAGGGCCGCTACATCCAGATCCGCGGCGGGTCGGCCCAGAACACCCAGGTCACCTTCAACGGCGAGCAGATCCCCTCGCCCGAGCCGGACGTCCGCCAGATCGAGCTCGACGCGGTCCCGGTGGACATGCTCGAGTCGATCGAGGTTTCCAAGGCGATCACTCCCGACATGGATGCCGACGCGATCGGCGGCTCGGTCAACCTGGTCACCAAGAAGGCTCCCGACATCCCGCTCTTCTCGGCCGAGGTGGCGGGCGGGTACGCGCCGATCCGGGAAGACCTGTCGGGCAACGGCTCGTTGACGTACGGCAGCCGGGTGAGCGACGGCCGGCTCGGGTTCCTCGTCTCCGGCTCCTACGCCAAGCGCAACTTCGGCAGCGACGACTCCGAGCCCGAGTACGACATCTCGGATCCGGGGCTGGACGACGACGCGCTGACCGGCCTCGACTCGCGTTACTACTCCCTGTGGCGGGAGCGGATCGGCGTCACCGGCAATGTCGACTATCGCCTGGGCGAGAACTCGACCCTCATGGTGACCGGGATCTACTCCGACCTGGGCGACGAGGAGAATCGACGCCGGTTCATCAACGGCGTGGAGGACGGCGAGCTGGAGTTCCTGCACAAGAACCGGCTGGAGCGCTCCAAGACCTGGAACGTGACCGCCGCCGGCGACCATCTCCTCTCCAGCGGCATCGGGGTGGACTACCATGCGACCCTGACCCGATCGGTCCAGGACACGCCCTACGACAACGAGATCTCATTCCTGCAGGAGGATGTCGAGTTCTCGCCCGATCTCAGCAACGCCGACGAGCCCCAGGCCAACCCCGGCAACGGCGCCGTCCAGGGCACCTATCTGTTCGACAACTTCGAGCCCGAGTCCAGCTACGCCTCCAACCTGGATCACGTCGCCGCGCTCAACTTCACGATTCCGTTCGGGCTGGGCGGCGGCGCGTCCGGCAAGCTCAAGGTCGGCGCCAAGTACCGGAACAAGCACAAGTGGCAGGACTTCCAGTCGGTGGAGCAGGGTCTGACGGACGGGGCGAACGACATACTGCTGGGCACCGACGTCGGCGAGCCGTTCGAGGTGAAGGATTACCAGCCCGGCGACTACGAGTTCCCGCCCTTCACCACCAGCAATCAGGACGTTCGCGAGTTCGGCGACCGGTTCGCCTCGTCGCTCGAGACCGAGACGAACCTGGAAGAAAAGACCAACAATTACGAGGTGAACGAGCGGGTGGTGGCCGGGTACGTGATGAGCGAGATCCAGCTCACCCCGTCGCTCATGTTCCTCCCGGGACTGCGCTACGAGCACACCAGCTTCGACGGCACCGGCTACGACTTCGATCCCGATGCCGAGACGCTGACGCCGCACGAGGCGAGCAACGACTATGGCCGGCTCTTCCCGGCGCTGCACATGCGCTATCAGGTCGCGCCGCGGACCAACATCCGGGCGGCGGTCACCACTGCCATGGCCCGGCCCAACTTCATCGACCTGATCCCCTTCCGCCTGCCCGACGACGAGGACCTGGTCCTGGGCAACCCCGAGCTCGATCCGACCACCTCCACCAACTACGACCTGTTGCTGGAGCACTACGACCAGAACATCGGCGTCCTGTCCGCCGGGGTGTTCTACAAGGCCATCAAGGACCCCATCTTCCGCTTCATCACCGACAACGACCTCGGCGGCGAAACGGAGCAGCCCGGCAACGGCGAGAGCGGGCACATCGCCGGCTTCGAGGTCGCCGCGCAGCAGCAGCTGCGGATGCTGCCCCGGCCGTTCGACGGACTGGGCATCTTCGCCAACTACACCTACACCGATTCCAAGACCACGCTGCCCGGCGGCCGCGAGGCCCGACTTCAGGGTCAGGCCCCCCACGTCTTCAACGCCGCCCTCAGCTACGAGCGGGGACCCTTCTCCGGCCAGTTCAGCGTGAACTTCCTCGACGACTATGTGCTGGAGTACGGCGGAGACTCGGGTGAGCCCGACGAGGCGCTCGAGGACCTGATCGTGGACGACCACCTGCAGCTCGATTTCTCGGCGAACGTGGCGGTCACCCGGACGACGGCCGTCTTCGTGGAGTGGATCAACATTTCGAACGAGCCCTATCGGGTCTTCCAGGGGGTCCAGGAGCGTCCGGTCCAGCGCGAGTTCTACCGCAGCTGGGGACGCTTCGGGGTCCGGGTGGCCCGGTAAGGGATGGCGCTCTCAATCCCGAAATTCGGAGGAGTGGTGCATTCGACTGATTGCTTGCCGAGCCGTGCGGCGTACCTGGCGGTCCTGGTGCTGGCCGCCCTGGGATGCGGAAAGGAGCCGGCCGCCGACAAGGCGCCGGCCGCAGCCGAGGCGCCGGCCCCCGACCCCGTGGTCGCGGACCTGCCGGAGGCCTGGCTCACCCACCGCGACACGCTGGACAACATCGATTCCCCGGCGGTGTGGCACGGTCCCAAGGGGCAGCACTGGCTCCTGTCCACCGCCAAGACCACCCACGTCCTGGTGGTGAACGATGCCGCCACCGGCGCGCCGATCCGCCGGGTGGGCGGGCCGGGCAAGGCCAAGGGACAGCTGCTGCGACCCAACGGCATCGCCGTGATCGACGACCTCGCCCTCGTGGTCGAGCGCGACAACCACCGGGTGCAGGTGTTCCGGCTGCCGGAGTTCACCTCGCTGGGCACCTTCGGCGACGACGTGCTGCGGCTGCCGTACGGCCTCACCGTCTTCCCCGACAAGGAGGCGGGCCACTACACCGTCTACGTGACCGACAACTACGAGATGCCGGACGAGACCGTCCCGCCGGACAGCCTCCTGGGCCAGCGGGTCCGCCAGTTCCGGGTCGGCGTGACGCCGAGCGGTATCTCGGCCGAGTCGGTCAAGGCGTTCGGCGAGACCGCCGGCCCCGGCGTGCTCAAGGTGGTCGAATCGATCGAGGCCGACCCGTCGCACGACCGCCTGCTCATCGCCGAGGAGCTGGAGGGCGGGTCGGTGATCAAGGAGTACACGCTGGAAGGGAAGTTCACCGGGCGGCTAGTGGGGCCGGGCCTGTTTCCCCACCAGGCGGAAGGGATCATCCTCTACAGCTGCGGCGACACGGCGGGGTACTGGGTGACCACCGACCAGAGCCTGGAGGTCAATACCTTCCACGTGTTCGACCGAACCACGCTGGCCCATCTGGGCTCGTTCCGGGGGAACACCACGCTCAACACCGACGGGATCGCGCTGACGCAGCGCGGCTATGGCGCGTTCCCCAACGGCGCGTTCTTCGCGGTGCACAACGACGGCAACGTCGCCGCATTCTCCTGGGCGGCCATCGCCGATGCGCTGAAGCTGCGGAAGGACTGTCCGGGGCCGCAGGAGAAGGCGTCGTGAGACGCTGGCTGGCGATCGGGCTGGCCGCGGCGCTGGCTCCGGCCGGCTCCGTGGCCGAGGCTCAGGCGGTGGCGCGGAGCCGGCCCCGGCTGGTCGTGGCCATCGCGGTGGACCAGCTTCGGGCCGATTACATGGAGCGCTTCCGGCCCTATTTCGGGCCGGGCGGCTTCAACCTCTTCCTCCAGCGCGGGGCCAACTTCGCCCAGGCCCGATACGAGCATTCCACGACGTCCACCTGCCCGGGCCACGCGGTCATCCTGACCGGCAGCTACGGGCAGAACAACGGGATCATCGCCAACAACTGGTTCGACGTGACGCGGGGCCGGAAGACGTACTGCGCCGAGGACACGACTACGACGCTGATCGGCTCGACGGAGCCCGGGCGCTCTCCGCGCAACCTGTTCGGCGCCACGGTCGGCGACGTGCTCAAGATGAACACCGGAGGCCGGAGCAAGGTGGTCACGGTCTCGGCGAAGGACCGGTCGGCCATCATGCTGGGCGGGCACCTGGCCGATGCGGCCTACTGGATCGTGGACACGCTGTTCGTCACCTCCACATACTACCGCACCGAGCTGCCGGCCTGGGCCCGGGAGTTCAACGCCTCGCACCCGATCTCCAAGTACTTCGGCCGCAAGTGGGAGCGGCTGCTGCCGGCCGCGGCCTACGCCGGCATGGGACCGGACGACGAGCCGGCGGAGCGGGACGAGGCCGGGCTGGGGCGGGTCTTTCCCCACCCGGTGGCGGACGGTGACGCCTTCGATCTCTCCCCCTTCCTGAACGAGGTCACGGCTCAGTTCGCGATGCGCGCCGTTACGGCCGAAGGTCTGGGGAAGGACACCATTCCCGACCTCCTGGGCATCAGCTTCTCGGCCAACGACCGGGTGGGTCACGCTTTCGGGCCGGAGAGCCATGAGGTGATGGATGTGACGGTGCGGCTCGACCGTCTCCTGGGGCGGCTGTTCGGCTTCCTGGACCGAACGGTCGGCCTCGCGAACGTGATGATCGTGCTGACGGCCGATCACGGCGTGGCGCCGATGCCGGAGGTGCTCGCCCGGCTCCATCCGGGAACGACGGCGCGGCGCCTCAACCCGGCCGTGATCGACACCGCGGTCGACGCCGCTATGGTGGCGCGCTACGGCGCGGCCGCGGCGCCGGGCTGGATCATCTATCACGATACGCCGCTGCTCTATCTCAACCGGGCCGCGTTGGAGGCGCACCGGATTCCGCTGGAGGAGGCGCAGGAGGTGGCCCGGACGGCCGTGCTGTCGGTGCCAGGGGTCCACGAGGCGCTCACCGCCGCGGAGCTGATCCGTCTCCGGGATGGCGGGGCCGAGAGCGGTTCGGTGCGCTCGTTTCACCCTGCCCGGAGCGGGGACGTCTACTATCGGCTCGAGCCGTACTGGCAGGCGGATGACGAAGGCGCCGGCACCGATCACGGAAGCGGCTGGCTGTACGACCAGCGGGTGCCGCTGCTCTGGTACGGGCGAGGTGTCGGCGCGGGGACCTACCAGGGCGCCGCCGCGGTGGCGGACATCGCGCCGACGTTGTCCGCCTACCTGGGACTGATCGGCCCGGGGGGAGCGCAGGGACGGGTGCTGCGCGAGATGATGCGGTGAGGCTGCAGCGGTCCGCGTCCGGTTGGCTGCTGGTCCTCAACCTTCTACTTCCTGCAGCGGTGGCTGCCCAGGGTGGGCCCCCGCTTCGGACCGACGACCCGGGCACCCCGGGCCCGGGGCACTGGGAAATCAACACCGCGCTCACGATCGAGAAAGTCCCCGGGCAGACCGCGTTCGAGGCGCCGCTCGCCGACATCAATTACGGCATCGGGGAGCGGGTCCAGCTCAAGCTGGAGGCGCCGCTCGAGGTGGTGGACCAGCACGGCGCCAGCGCGGAGACCCGGTTGGGGAACCCGATGGTGGGCGTGAAGTGGCGCTTCCTGGACCGGGTCGGAACGGGATTCGCCGTGTCCACCTATCCCCAGCTCGAGCTGGTAGGCCCGAGTCGGACGGAAGCGGAACGGGAGGCGGACGGCGGCGAGTCGCTGCTGCTTCCGATCGAGGCGGTCGTACGCACCGGGCCGGTGGCGTGGAACGCGGAGGTGGGCTACCGGATGGTGGCGGACGCCGCGAGCGCCGTCATCTATGGCCTCGTGCTGGGGCACGACCTCACCCCTTGGCTGGAGCTGGCGGCGGAGTGCAACGGCGAAAGCGATTCCAGGCTCGAGGAGGCGACGGTCGTGTGCTCGCTGGGTGCCCGAGAATCGGTGAACGAGCACTTCACCCTGCTCGGCGCGCTGGGCCGCGGGATCAGCGGGCCATCGGAGGAGCGACCGACCATGGCCATGTACCTGGGCCTGCAGTCGTCCTGGTAGCCGACCGTGCCCGCGGCGCTCTTGCCCAGGTTCGCGCTCAACCACATGGCCGCTCCCAGGCTCGGCGTGGCCGAGTTCTTCCGGCTCGCCGGCTCGCTCGGGATTACCGAAGTCGAGATCCGCAACGATCTTCCTGGGCGGGCGATCGTGGACGGCACCTCACCCCGCGCTGTCCGCCGGACGGCTGCCGAGGCGGGAGTGGCAATCGCCTCGATCAACGCGCTCCAGCGCTTCGACGACTGGAATGCGGCGCGTGAAGCCGAAGCGACCGCGCTCGCCGCGTATGCCGGGGCGGCCGGGGCCCGAGCGCTGGTGCTGGTGCCGAGGAACGACGGGACATCTAACGGAAACGGTCCGGAGCTGGCGAAGGCGCTCAGGATGCTGGCTCCTATCCTGGCCGACCACGACATCGTCGGCCTGGTCGAGCCGCTCGGGTTCGGCACCTGCTCGCTGCGGCTCAAGCGGCGGGCCGCCGAGGCGATCGATGCGGTCGGGGGCGGGCGCTTTCGCCTGGTCCACGACACCTTTCACCACGCCGTGGCGGGCGAGGCGGACCTGTATCCGGCGCTCACAGGCCTGGTCCACATCTCCGGCGTGAGCGAGGGTGCTCTCGCCCTGGCGGAGCTGGCGGACAGCCACAGGGTGCTGGTGGACGAAGGGGACCGGATCGACAATCTGGGGCAGATCGAGCTGCTGCTGGCCGGCGGGTATGGCGGCCCGTTCTCGTTCGAGCCATTCGCGGAGGACGTTCACCGCCTTGGCGAGCCCGGGCAGGCCCTCGGCCGAAGCATGGAGTTCATCCGGCACCGCCTCGCGCGGCCTGCCGTGATCGGAGGCGAACCGGCATGAAGAAGGTCCTGCTCGCGATAGCCGTCCTGGCGCTGGGAGCGTGCGCCCGATCCAAGACGACCACCATCGGCGTCTCGATGGCGCTGTTCGACGACAACTTCCTGACCGTCCTGCGCAACGGGATGCAGAGCTACGCGCAGGCCCTCGACGCCGTCAGCCTTCAGGTGGAGGACGCGCAGAACGACGTCGCCAAGCAGCTGAGCCAGATCCAGAATTTTATCTCTCAGGGAGTCGATGCCATCCTGGTGATCCCGGTGGACACCGATGCGACGCCCGCCATGACCAAGCTGGCGGCCGAGGCCGGGATTCCGCTCATTTACGTGAACCGGACGCCGGCCGATCTGGACCGGCTGCCGAAGAACATGGCCTTCGTCGGCTCCAACGAGGTGGAGGCCGGCACGCTGGAGACCAAGGAGGTCTGCCGCCTGCTGAAGGGAGCGGGGAAGGCGGAGGCCCACATCGTGGTCATCATGGGCGAGCTCTCCAACCAGGCCGCCCGACAGCGGACGCAGGACGTGGTGGACGTGCTGGCGACGCCGGAATGCTCCTTCATGAAGATCGTGGAGCGGCAGACCGGCAACTGGCAGCGCACCCAGGGCCAGGACCTGATGAGCAACTGGATCAGCGCCGGCATCAAGTTCGATGCCGTGGTCTCGAACAACGACGAGATGGCCATCGGCGCGATTCAGGCGCTCAAGGCGGCGGGCTACGACATGGGCAAGCTGATCGTGGCCGGCGTGGATGGGACGGACGACGCCCTGGCCGCGATGCAGGCCGGCGATCTCGACGTGACGGTGTTTCAGGATGCCGCCGGCCAGGGCAAGGGAGCGGTCGACGCCGCGCTCAAGCTGGGCCGGGGTGAGACGGTCGAGCAGACCGTCTGGATTCCGTTCGAGCTGGTGACGCCCGAGAACGTCGAGCGGTACCTGGCGCGGGATTAGGCGGCGACGCGGTGGCCATGGACGGCGGCGGCTCCGACTTCCTGCTCGAGGCGCACGGCATCCGGAAGACGTTTCCGGGCGTGGTGGCCCTGCACGACGTCTCCTTCCGTCTGAGGCCGGGCACGGTCCACGCGCTGGTCGGGGAGAACGGCGCCGGGAAATCCACGCTGATGAAGATCATCGCCGCCGTGGATCAACCCGATCGCGGCGGCATCAGGCTCCGGAGCAGGGAAGTCCGCCTGGCCTCTCCGCTGGATGCGCTGGAGCAGGGGATCGCCATGATCCATCAGGAGCTCAACCTGATGCCCTTCATGACGGTGGCGGAGAACATCTGGATCCGGCGGGAGCCCACGACCCGGCTGGGCTTCGTGTCGCATGGCGAGCTCCATCGCCGGACGGCGCGACTGCTCGGCGACCTGGAGATCGACCTCGATCCCGAGGCCGAGGTCCGGAGCCTGTCGGTCGCCGAGCGACAGATGGTGGAGATCGCGAAGGCGATTTCCTACGATGCGGACGTCCTGATCATGGACGAGCCGACGTCCGCCCTGAGCGAGCGGGAGGTCGGGCACCTCTTCCGGATCATCCGGGACCTCAGGGGCCGGGGCAAAGGCATCATCTACATCACTCATCGGATGGACGAGCTGTTCGCGATCGCGGACGAAGTGTCCGTGTTCCGCGACGGATCCCACGTCGGGACCGAGGCCATCGGGGCGGTGACGCGGGACTCGCTGATCCGCATGATGGTGGGCCGGGATGTGAGCCAGCTCTTTCCCCGGCGGGAGGCCGCGATCGGGGAGGTGGTGCTCTCGGTCAGCAACCTGAGCCTCGGCGACCGGTTCCGCGACGTCTCATTCGAGCTCAGAGCGGGCGAGATCCTGGGCGTGGCGGGCCTGGTCGGATCGGGCCGCAGCAACGTGGCGGAGGCCATCTTCGGCGTGACCCCGCCGACCGCGGGCTCCATTGCCGTCGGCGGCGAGCCGATCACGCAGCCGAGCCCGCGGGAAGCCCTGAAGCGGGGGATCGCCTTCATCACCGAGGACCGGAAGGAGAGCGGCTGTTTCCTGCTGCTCGACATCCTCGCCAACATGGAGATGGCGGTCCTGAACCGCGACTTCGTGCGCTGGGGCTTCGTGGACAGCGTGGCCGTCGATCGGGAATGCGAGCGGATGCGGGCGACGCTCCGGGTCAAGACGCCGGACCTGCAGGAGCCGGTGATCAACCTGTCGGGCGGCAACCAGCAGAAGGTGCTGCTCGCCCGCTGGCTGCTCACCCGGCCCCGCGTGCTCATCCTGGACGAGCCGACCCGCGGGATCGACGTGGCCGCCAAGGCGGAGATACACCAGCTGATCGCGCGGCTGGCCGAGCAGGGTGTCGCGGTGCTGATGATCTCCTCCGAGCTGCCGGAGGTGCTGGGAATGAGCGACAGGATCCTGGTGATGCACGAGGGGCGGGTCACCGGTCTGCTGGACCGGGCGGACGCCGACCAGGTCACCATCATGACGCTCGCGTCGGACTGATGCGCGAGACCCGGAGGAGTGCCGCGTGGCGGTAGAACAGGTCGCCGAGATCGGCCGGCGGGCGGAGGCGGTGACTGGACGCCGGCGGAGGTGGCCGCCGGAGGCGGGGATCTTCCTGGTGCTCGTCGGCATAGCGCTGGCCTTCGAGCTGCTGGGCTGGATCCTGGTCGGGCAAAGCTTTCTGCTGAACTGGCAGCGGCTGCAGGTCATGATCCTGCAGGTCGCCGTCACCGGCATCATAGCGGTCGGGGTGACCCAGGTGATCATCACCGGGGGCATCGACCTGTCGTCGGGGTCGGTGCTCGGCATGACGGCGATGATCGCGGCGAGCCTGGCGCAGCGCTCCGACTACGCCAGGGCGGTGTATCCGGCGCTCACCGATCTGCCGGTGCTCGTGCCGGTGGCGGCGGGCCTGCTGGCGGGACTGGTGGCCGGGCTGGTCAACGGGACGCTGATTGCCTACACCAGGATTCCCCCATTCATCGCGACCCTGGGCATGATGGTGTCGGCCCGCGGCGTCGCCAAATGGTATACCCACGGCCAGCCGGTGAGCGGCCTGCGAGACGGCTACGCGGCGATCGGCTCGTGGATCTGGCCGGTGTTCATCTTCCTCGTCGTCGCGCTGATCTTTCACATCGCGCTCCGGTTCACCCGCTACGGCAAGTTCACCTACGCCATCGGCTCGAACCTGCAGGCGGCGAGGGTGTCCGGCATCGACGTGGGCCGTCACCTCATCGCGGTGTACGCCATCGCGGGACTGCTCTCCGGCCTCGCGGGGGTGGTGCAGTCCGCCCGGGCCATCACCGGGCAGGCGGGGATGGGGGTGATGGCGGAGCTGGACGCGATCGCCGCCGCCGTCATCGGAGGCACATCGCTGTCGGGCGGCGTCGGGCGGATCACCGGGACGGTGCTGGGCACCGTGATCCTCGGCGTGCTGACGTCCGGGTTCACGTTCCTCAGGATCGACGCCTACTACCAGGAGATCATCAAGGGAGCGGTGATCGTCGCGGCCGTGGTGGCGGATCAGTATCGGCAGCGGAAGCGGAAGGGGGGGTAGGGAAGGGAAAGAGCGAAAGGCGAAGGGCGAAGGCGAAGGGCGCGCGCGAAGAATTCCTCGCGGGCCCCCTTCGCCTTTCGCCCTTCGCCTTTCCCCTCCCTTAAGACCTCGCCGGCCGATGCCCCAGCACCACGTCCGCCACTCCCTGTACCGTCTCCGCGGCCTCGGATGCCAGGTCGAGGACCTTGCGGCCCAGCTCCTTCCGCCGACCCGCGCCCTTCTGCCAGCGGCGGAAGCCATCGGTGACGGCTTCCTGGCCCGACTTGGCGGCCCGGATCGGCCACTCGACAACCCAATCGCCGGCGGCGGGCGCCACAGGCGTCTCGGCCGAGGGCTGGTCGGGACGGGCTTCGTCGAGCAGCGTTTGCAGGCGTGCCTCAGCGAGGAAGGGGCAGCCCGCGGGCACGCTGGTGGCGAACCGGGTCTCGGTCGCGCTGTCGAAGCGGAGTCGCCGGCCGGGGAGGACCGTCGGCTTCCGCAGCCGGCGGGTCGGGGGCGGCTCTGCGCCCTCGACATAGGCCAGCCAGGCGCCGCCCTCGCGGTCCTTGAACTCCATGGCCTGGGTCAGGGGGTTACCGCGCGGGTACAGGGGGGTTCGCGAGGCCTGCAGGGCAACCTTCTTCCCCCGGGATGGCGAGCGGCGTTTCGGCGCGGGGATGTCGGGGGCTGCGGGGCGCGCCGCCTGCATTTCCCGCGTCCATTCAGTGAGGCTGTCGATCAGCTTGCCGAGGTCCGCTTCCATTCTGCTGCGGTCTATTGGGGTCACGCTCTCGGATTCGATCCGGTTGTGCCGTCGTTGTGCGTTGGTCGCCTTCGGCGCGGCCGGCTTCGGCGCCTTCCTCCCAGCCATTGTTCCGTCCTCCCGGTAATGATTGGCACCACGGTATGAGGCCAGACCACGCCGGCGCGCCACGACACAACCCGCATGCTGGACCTGCGCTGATGTCCTTCGCCGGGTCGCAAGGAGGAGGGGCGTTCACCGAACCGCATTTTGGACGAGCGAGGCAGACGGAGGGGTGAGGGCCGGCCATCCCCGGGCCCGATGACCAAGATCAGGATAGCAGGAGATGCTGGATATTGCACTTTGGTGGTAGGAGGGTGCGGGGTGCCGTGGTCTCGTAGTAGCCTCCCCAACAAGGGGAGATCCGCAGTTCCAGGCACGCCCGCCACTCCCCTTACACGGCGGCCGGACTTCTCACGCTCAGATCCCTCGGCGACCCGCCCCACTGCCGGCTCCATGCCCGGCGGAGCTGCTGGCCGGAGCTGAACCCCGCCGACTCCGCCGCCCGGGTCACGCTCGCGCCGCACTCCAGCGCCTGCCGCGCGCGTTCCAGGCGGATGGAACGGAGATAGTGCAGCGGCGCGATCCCGACGTGCTCCCGGAAGAGCCGCAGCAGGTGCCGCTCGGTGGTGTGGCCGACCGAGGCCAGGCTCGCCATGTCCCACTCATCCGACGGCCGGCTCAGAATGGCGTCCTGCACCCGGTGGACCGCGGGGTGTAAGTGCCTGCGGTGCACCAGAAAGGGCGACAGCTCCGGGTCGCTCGGCGTGCGCCTGAAATAGACCACCATGTCCTCGGCCACCGTGGCCGCGAGCGCCTCGCCGCACTCCTCCGCGATGAGGTGCAGGGCCAGGTCGATGCCGGCGGTGATCCCGGCGCTCGACGCGATGGGCCCATCCACCACGAAGACCCGGTTGTCGATGACCCGGGCCGACGGCGCGGCCGTGCGCAGCACGTCCAGCAGCTCATGATGGGTGGTGCAGCTCCGGCGGGCGAGGATCCCGGCCCGGGCGCCGAGCAGTGTGCCGGAGCAGATCGCGACGAAACGGTGGGGAGACTGCTCACCCCGGAAGTCCTCCCGCCGCCGCCGCAGCCACTCGACGATCGCGACGATCTCCGGGGTGATCGTGCTCAGGTGGATGGTCGGACGCCCCGCCACCACCACCCAGGTCGGCCGAGGCAGCTCGGCGGGCAGCGGCTCGAGGTTGCTGATGGAGAGGCCGACGGAGGTCGAGACCGGGCTCGCCGGCCCGGCGAACCTGAGCCGGAAGCGGTGGGGCAGGCCGCGGAGGGAGCGGTGGTAGTTGGCCAGCCGGAACGCCTCCGCCGGCCCGGCGATGTCGAGCAGGAGCGCGTGCGGGGCGATCACGAACAGGAGATCGATTTGGTCCACGGGCAGGATCATGTCAGGTGTCCGGAAGTGATCGAAAGTTGTCGTCCCATGGCGCGCCGGGCGGAACCCGGACTCCTAGCTTCGGAGCGGTTCCCGCTATGGAGACGCGCTCGATGCTTCGACCGACGACAATGGCGGCGGGTCTGCTCGCCGTCTCGCTCGCCACCGCCGGCGCCCAGGCGCCCAACGTCGTGAGCCCGGGCGACGACTTCTTCGCCTACGCCAACGGCGACTGGCTCGCCGCCACCGCGTTGCCGGCGGGTACCGAACGCTGGACCGCCCGCAACGAGATCAACGAGCTGGCGCGTCGACAGGTCGCCCAGCTCCTCGACGCCGCGGCCTCGGCGCCGGCGGGGTCGCTGGCGCGCCGGGTCGCCGACTTCCGCGCTGCCTGGCTGGACACCGCGGCCATCGAGTCGAAGGGGATCCGGCCCCTCGCGCCCCTGCTCGACAGCATCGGCCTGCTCCGCGACAAGGCGGACCTGACCCGCTACCTCGGGCGCGACGTGCTCGCCGACGTCGATCCGCTCAACTGGGGCGTGTACCGCTCGTCGCACGTGCTGGGTCTGTCGGTCGAGCCCGGCATCTGCGAGCCGACCCCGGTGGCCTTCCTGCTCCAGGGCGGGCTCGGCCTGCCCGACCGGGAGGACTATCTGAGCGCTGACCCGGCAAAGGTGTCACTCCGGAGCCGGTACCGACAGTACATCGCGCGGCTGCTGACACTCGCCGGGTTCGGGCATGCAATCGAGCGGGCCCGCGGGGTCCTGGACCTGGAGGTGGCGCTCGCGCAGTCCCAGGCGGGCGCCGAGACGTCGGCCAGCGACCAGAACGCCGACAGCCTGTGGCAGCGGGCGGACTTCGCCGGCCGGGCTCCGGGGATGGACTGGGCGGCCTTCTTCGACGCCGCGGGTCTGGCGGGGCAGGGGTCGTTCGGGGTGTGGCAGCCGCGGGCGGTCACCGGGCTGGCTGCCCAGGTCGGGTCCCGCCCGCTCCCCGTCTGGAAGGACTACCTGCGCTTTCATCTCCTGCAGGAGAACGTCGACCTGCTTCCGCGGCGGTTCGCCGAGGCGGGGGAGGCGCTTAGAGCGCGCAGGGACGCAGGGGCGCGGGGACGCAGAGGCGCAGAAACCAGCCCAGCGGCCGACCGAGCCGAGCAGGCGCTCGATGCGACCCAGACGGCCCTGGGCAACGCCGTGGGCCGGCTCTACGTCGAGCGGTACTTCGCGCCAACGCAGAAGGCCAGGCTGCAGACCATCGTCGCCAACGTGATCGCGGCTTTCCGGAAGCGCGTCGAGGCGGCGAGCTGGATGTCGGCCGAGACCCGCGCGACCGCGCTGGCCAAGCTGGACGCGGTGTATTTCGGAATCGGGTACCCGGAGCGGTGGCCGGACTATGGTGATCTGGTGGTGAAGGCCGACGACCCGATCGGCAACCTCCGTCGGGTCCGCGCGTGGGAGTACCGCCGAGCGCTGGCGCGCCTGGGCCGGCGGGTGGATCTGAAGGAATGGTGGCTGCCGCCTGCCCGGCCGGCGGCGATCCTGATCTTCCAGCAGAACGCGTACAACTTTCCCGCGGCCCTGCTGCAGCCGCCCAAGTTCGACCCGGCCGCGTCCGACGCCACCAACTACGGCGCCATCGGGGCGATCGTCGGACACGAGGTCAGCCATATCGTCGATCTGCTGGGCATGGAGTGGGATGCCCAGAGGCGAGAGCGCCGGTGGTGGACGGATGAGGACATCGCGCGGTTCCATGCTGCGGCCGAGCCGCTGATGCGGCAGGTCGCCGAATATCAACCACTGCCAGGCGTGGCCGTCGACGCCAAGAAGACGCAGATCGAGGATGTGGCCGACCTGGCCGGGCTGATGGCGGCCTTCGAGGCCTACCGCGCCGCTTTCGACGCCCGGCGCTTCGACGCCGGGTACGTAAAGCAGCAGGATCGGGAGTTCTTCCTGGGGTTCGCGCGAAGCTGGCGTAGCCGGAGCAGTGAGGCGGGATTGCGGACGCAGCTCGCGTCGGACAACCACACGCCGGAACAGTTCCGAATCGCCACGGTGCGCAACCTGGACGCGTGGTACCAGGCGTTCGATGTCACTCCGGGCCAGAAGCTGTACCTCGAGCCGCGCGCCCGGGTGCGTGTCTGGTAGCGAGACACGCATGCGAGTCACCGTCTGCGAGCTGCCGCACGAGACCGATGCGCTCATCGCCGCGTGGGCAGACTTGTGCGCGCACACCGCGGCGCACGGGTCGCAGCTCGTGCTTCTCCCTGAGTTCGCCATGGTGGAGCCTGTGTGGGAGTCGGAGCAATTCGAGGCCGAGCGCTGGAGTGCGATCGAGGCCCTGGGGACTGCGTACCTCCGCTGCCTCGCGGACCTGGGCGCCGAGTATGTGGTGGGCACCCGGCCGGTGACCCGCAAGGGGCGGCGCCTGAACCAGGCCTACATCTGGTCGGCTGCCGCCGGCGAAGAGCCGCTGCGGAACAAGTTCTTCCTCCCGCAGGAGCCGGGGAACTGGGAGGCGACGTGGTTCGAGGCGGGGGATCCCGGGTTCCCCCTGTTCCACACGGGTTCGATGTCCTTCGGGGTCAACATCTGCACCGAGCTGTGGGCGCTGGAGACTTATGCGGCGTACGCCGCAGGTGGGATCGAGGTGTTGATGTCCCCGCGGGCAACCGCGCGGGCGACGATGAAGAAGTGGCTGGCGGCGGGGGTCGTCGCGGCGGTGCGCTCGGGGGCGTTCAGCTTGTCGTCCAATCGGGTCGATGCGACCGGTGGGTGCGGTGGGGGCGGGTGGATCATCGATCCGGCCGGGGAGGTGCTCGCAGTGACCTCGGCGCCCGAGCCGTTCGCGACGCGAGAGATCGATCTGGCGGCGGCGGCGGCGGCGAAGCGGAGCTACCCTCGGTACGTGTTTGGGTGAAGGGGCGCAGGGCGCAGGGGCGCAGGGCGCAGGGGCGCAGGTAGAGATTCAGGGCGGGTCGGACATTCCTCTGAGCAGACCCCAGGTCAGTCGGCCTACCTGGGTTCTTAGCCCATGCAGCTTTGCCCACTCCTGCTCCTCCAAGAGGCCGCGATCGCGAGCGAACCGTAGCAGATGGGACAGCTCCGCCAAGGACCCCCGGGCAATATTGAGGAACCGCCGCAGCTCGCGCGGGCCCAGGCGTGCCGCACCTTCCGCGATGTTGGCAGGGACCGACAAGGCGGCGCGACGCACTTGGGTCGTCAGCTCGAACCGCTCCGTCCTCGGCCATCTGTCGGTGGCATCATACACCTGCAGCGCCAAGCGATGCGCGGCTTGCCATGCGTCAAGCTTCTCGTGAGGGTCCATTCACCAAGGTTGGGCACCCGCCCCTGCGCCCCTGCGCCCCTGCGCCCCTATCCCACCGCCGGCAACGCCACCCGAAACTCCGTCCGTCCCGGCTCCGACTCCACGTCGATCGTTCCCTCGTTCTTGTCCACCAGCCGGCGGACGATGTCGAGCCCGAGCCCGGTGCCCTTGCCCACTCCCTTGGTGGTGAAGAAGGGATCGAAGATCCGGGATTTCACATCGTCAGGGATGCCGGCCCCGTTGTCCCGCACCCGCACCACTACCCGATTCGACTCGACGCGGGCGGAGACCACCACCCGGCCGTTCTCGCCCACCGCATCGAGCGCGTTGTCGATCAGGTTGGCCCAGACCTGGTTGAGCTCACCCCCGAACCCGCTCGCCTTGGGCAGGCCGGCCGGCAGGTCGAGGGTCAACGCCGCAGACTTCTCCCGCGCCTTCGCCCCCATCACGGCCAGCGTGTCCGTGATCCCCTTCGCCACATCCACCGGCTCGGCCGACGGCGCGTGGTCCATATAGGTGAAGCCCTTCACCGCGCTCACCAGCTCGTGCACCCGCGAGGCGGCACGCTCGACGTCCTGGGTCAGCGACCGGACCATGCACCCGGAGGCGATCCAGCGGAGGCCCACCCCCAGCCGGTCTCCATCGAGCGCGGTGGCGAGCTCGTCGAGCAGGGCTATGGTGACGTTGGTCTCGCCCAGCGGGCCCGCGAGCGCGTCGTCCAGCCCGTGGTCCAGCAGCCAGTCGGTGAGCGCCTCCTCACGGTCGGAGCGCTCGAGCGGCGAGAACACGCCCGTGGTGGGCCCGCCGGTGCAGATGAAACGCACCCGCTCGACCGCCAGGAGCGCGCGGTCGTCGAGATCCGCCGCGCCCAGCTCGCGGGACGCCTCCTCGGACTCCGCCAGTGCCTCGGAGAGAAGCCTGGCGCTCCGGGCGGCCGCCGAGGCCGGGTTGTTCAGCTCGTGCGCCAGGCCGGCGGCGAGCTTGCCCAGCGAGGCCATCTTCTCCACCTGAAAGTCGCTGGCCTTGAAGGCCTTGGCCCGGTCCACCATCACGTGCACCAGCGACGCCGTCACAGTGGGACAATGGACCGGCAGCGCGGGCAGGTGCTCGGTGGGCACTCGGAAGATCTCGGCCGGCTCCAGGATCACCGAGTTCCCCGGCGCGGCGGCCATGCGGGAGTAGGGGAGCATGCCGGTCGCGTCCCCGGCATACCAGTCGATGGCCTTTCGCCAGACGCCGGCCTGATCCAGCATGTGCGCCACGTGGCCGGAGAGGATGATGTACATCGCCTCGACCGGCTGACCCTTGCGGGCGATCAGGTCGCCATCCTGATAGTGCTCCAGCGTCCCATGGTCCATCAGCCACTCCAGCTCGGCGCGAGGCGCGTTCCCCAGCGCCTTGTGCGCGCCGAGCCGGGCGAGGAGGGAGCCGTCGGATCCGGAGTCGCTCATGGGCCTAGACCGTCTGCAGGTATTGGTGGACCATGCTCACCGTCGCCGAACCCTCGCCGACGGCGGCGGCGACGCGCTTGCCCGAGCCGAGACGCGCGTCCCCGGCGCAGAAGATCCCCGGCACGCTGGTCTCGAACAGGTACGGGTCGCGTGGGGCGGTCCAGCCCGGGGGGCGCTGGCCGTCGGTCATCAGGTCTCGGCCGGTGACCACGAAGCCATGGGTGTCGCGCTGCACCAGGTCGGCGCAGAACGCCGTGCGCGGCGCGGCCCCGATGAAGATGAACATGGCGGCCGCGGGGAGCTCCCGGCGCTCGCCGCTCCCGGCGTCGGTCACCACGACGCTCTCGAGCCGTCCCTCACCCCGGGCCGAGGCCACGCTGGTGTTCACCAGGACCTCGATGTTGGGTGTTTCCCGGATCCGGTCCACCAGGTAGCTCGACATGGCCGTGGCCAGGTCGGCCCCGCGGACCAGGATGGTGACCTTCCTCGCCTGCCGGGAAAAGAAGAGCGCGCCCTGGCCGCATGAGTTGGCGCCGCCGACCACGATCACGTCGCGACCCCGATACATCGCCGCCTCGGTGAGCGACGAGCCGTAGTAGACCCCGGTGCCGATCAGCGGCTCGATCCCCTCGGCCTGGAGCCGCCGCACTTCCATGCCCGGCGTGATCAGCACGGCGTATCCCGTCACCTCCGAGCCGTCGCTCAGGAGCACCTTGCGGTAGGGGTCCTCGCGCCGGACCTCGACCACCTCCGCCGTGGTGATGATCTCGGCGCCGAAGCGACGGGCCTGGGCTGCGGCACGGGTGGTGAGGTCGCCGCCGGACAGGCCGCCCGGGAACCCGAGGTAGTTCTCGATTTTCGAGCTGGTTCCCGCCTGGCCTCCGCAGGCGAAGCGCTCGACCAGGATGGTGCGCAGCCCCTCCGACGCGCCGTACACGGCGCCGGCCAGCCCCGCCGGCCCGCCCCCGACCACGATCAGGTCGTAGAATGGTTTTCGGGCCCGGGTCTGCAGCCCGATCTTCTCGGCCAGGTCGCGGATGGCCGGCTGTTCCATCCGGGTGCCGTCGGGGAAGAGGACCACGGGCAGGTGGGAGGCGCCGCCGTTCATCCCGGCGAGCAGCTCACGCACCGACGAATCCTCGTCCGCGTCGAGCCACTGGTAAGGCACCTGGTTGGAGGCGAGGAACTCCTTCACCGCGTAGCTCGCCGGCGACAGCGTGGTGCCGGCGATCCGGATTCCATCGAAGGCCGGCCGGGCCTTGGCCCACCACTCCGAGAGCAGATCCTCCAGCACCGGATAGAGCTTCTGGGTGGGCGGCTCCCAGGGCTTGAGCAGGTAGTGGTCGAGGCCGACCTGGTTGATCGCGGTGATCGCCGTGTCGGTGTCGGCGTAGGCCGTGAGCAGCACCCGGCGTGCGTCGGGGTAGAGCTTGATCGCCTCGAGGAGGAACTGGGTGCCGCTCATCCCGGGCATGCGCTCGTCCACCAGGAAGAGCGCCACCTGGGCGCCTCGCTGCAGCAGCTCGCGGACCGTCTCGAGGGCCTGGGCGCCGGAGGACGCCTTCACGATGCGGTAGTCCGAGCGGAAATGCTGTCGGAGATCGCGCTCGATCGCCTTCAGGACTTCGCGATCGTCATCGACGGTGAGGAGAACGGGCTTCAGGGGGACAGCCGTGCGTTGGAGATGATGAAGGTTAACGCTCCTTCGAGCGTCCGCCAGCCGGCGCGATATCTTTCCGCACACGTCCATCCAATGGAGGCCCCGATGCATCGGCGCACCGCGCTGGGGCTGCTGCTCATCGCGGGAGGCGTGGCGCCCTCCCTGTCCGCTCAAGAGCATGCTCACGGCCACGGCGAGCGCCTGGGCCGGGTCGTCTTTCCGGTATCCTGCAGGGCCGAGGCGCAGCATCGCTTCGAGCGGGCCATGGCGGCGCTCCACTCCTTCTGGTGGGAGGAAGGGCCGCGCGCCTTCGGCGCGGTGCTGGAGGCCGACTCCACCTGCGCGATGGCCCACTGGGGCCTGGCGCTCAACGCCTGGGGCAACCCATTCGCCGGCGGCCCCTCCAAGGACCTGGTTCGGACCGGCGCCGGGGAGGCCGCTCAGGCGGCCGCCCTGGGGGCGCCGACCGCGCGGGAGCGGGGGTTCATCGCGGCGGCGTCCGCGCTCTATCGGGACTACGAGACGGTGCCCGCGCCGGTCCGACTCCAGGCGTACTCCGATACGCTCGCCCGGCTCTACCGCGACGAGCCCCGTGAGCCGGAGGTGGCGCTCTATTACGCCCTCAGCCTCATCGCTACGGCCCCCAAGACCGACACGACCTACGTGAAGCAGAAGCGGGCGGCGGCCATTCTCGACCCGCTCTTCGCCCGCTACCCGGACCATCCGGGGCTGGCTCACTACATCATCCACGCCGACGACTCGCCCGCGCTGGCCCACCTCGGCCTGAACGCGGCCCGGCGCTACGCGGCCATCGCGCCGGACGCGCCGCACGCGCAGCACATGCCGTCGCACATCTTCGTACGCCTCGGGCTCTGGGACGAGACGGTCGCGTCCAACCGGCGCTCGTACGAGGCGGGCGCGCGCTTCGCCAGGGCGCAAGGGATCGCCGGCGCCGTCTACGAGAACTATCACGCCATGGATTACATGGTCTACGGCTACCTGCAGGAGGGCCGCGATTCGGCCGCGCGGGCGGTGGTGGCGCAGGGGCTCGCCGTGAGCGAGGTGCGCGGGCCATCGCCCCTGGTCCGGGGATACAATCGAACCGCCATGGAGGCCAGGGTGCCGCTCGAGCGGGGCGACTGGCTGGCCGCCTCCGCGCTCCCGGTACGGATGCCGGACATTCCCGTCTGCCAGATGCTGATCCACTTCGCTCGCGGGATCGGGGCGGCGCGCTCGTCGAGAGCCGGGCAGCTCCAGGACGAAGTGGCCGAGCTGGCGAAGGTCGAGAAACTGCTCGACACGCCGAGCGATGCCTATTGGAGCCGGGTCGCCGGCATCAAGCGGCAGGCGCTCGGCGCCTGGACGCTCCTGGCCGCGGGGGACACCGCCGGCGCGCTGGCGGCGGCAAAGGCGGCGGCGGATTCGGAGGCGGTCACCGAGAAGCATCCGATCACGCCGGGGGAGCTGATTCCGGCGCGGGAGCTGGAGGCCGACCTGAACTTCCAGGTGGCCCGTTACCGAGAGGCTCGGACCGCCTACCTGGCCACACTCAAACGGGAGCCGGGCCGGGCCCGCTCGGTGTTCGGTGCCGCACGCGCCGCGGAAATGGCGGGCGACAAGGCCGCGGCGGCGAAGGGCTACCGGCAGTACCTGGAGCTCATGCGGCACGCCGACGGCGACCGGCCGGAGCTTCGGATCGCGCGGGCGGGCGCGAAGGCCGGCTAGACGGACCGGCTGCGCGGCGCTGGTGACTCACGTCACCGCAGCGTCTCCGGGAGCGGGCATTCTAGAGGAAAGCGTCGTCCTGAATCTTCCTCGGCCACCCGCGCCCGCCACGATGCGTAGCAGACCCACGGTCCCGCTCCTCGCTCTCCTTTCCGCACTGTTCGCCTGCACGACCGGCGCCGGGGAACACCCAGCGCGGCACGACCGCACGGCGTCCGCCAAGGCCGGGCAGGCGGAGCGCGCGCTCCGGACGGCGATGGCCGACAGCGCCGCCTGGCCGTCATACGGCCGAGACCAGAGCAATCAGCGCTACTCGCCGCTGAGCCAGATCGGCACCGGCAACGTCGCCCGGCTGCGTCTGGCCTGGACGTACCACACCGGCATCCCGCACGCCTTCGAGGCCAGCCCGGTGGTGGTGGGCGGCACCATGTTCGTGTCCACCCCGCTGAATCACGTCGTCGCGCTGGATGCGGCCACCGGCAAGAAGCTCTGGGAGTACGCGGAGACCCTGTCGACCACCGTCCACTGCTGCGGACCGGTCAACCGCGGCGTCGCCGTTTACGGTGGCCGGGTGTACGAGGGGACCCTCGACGGCCGCCTGGTGGCGCTCGATGCCCGGACCGGGCGACGCGATTGGGTGGTGCGGGTGGCCGACAACGAGCGGGGCTACGCCGTGGACGGCGCGCCGGTGGCCGCGGACGGCAAGATCATCGTCGGCGTCAGCGGCGCCGAGTACGGCATCCGCGGCTTCGTCACGGCGTACGACGCGGAGACCGGCGCGAGGATCTGGCGGTTCTATACCATCCCGAGTCCCCAGGAAGGCGGCTGGTGGGGCAAGTGGGCCGCGGCCGATCCCTTCGGCACCCCGCTCAACCGCGACCTCGCGCGCGAGCACGCCGACAGCGCCCAGCACGCCGACACCTGGAAGGTCGGCGGAGGGTCGGTCTGGCAGGCGCCGGCGGTGGACCGCGACCTGGGCCTGGTGATCTTCGGCGTGGGCAACCCCTCACCCGACCTCGACGGCTCGGTCCGGCCGGGCGACAACCTGTATACCGCGTCGGTGGTGGCGGTCGATCTCGGCACCGGTCAGCTCAAGTGGTATTTCCAGGAGCTGCCGCACGACACCTGGGACCTGGACGCGGTGAGTCCGGTGGTGCTCTTCGATCTGCCGTCGGCGGGCGGTGGGGCGCCGGTCCACGCGGTCGCTCAGGCCGGGAAGACCGGCTGGGTCTATATCCTCGACCGCAAGACCGGACGGCCGATCCGCCGGTCCGATCCGTTCGTCCCCCAGGCCAACCTGTTCGCTCGTCCGACGCCCGGCGGGGTTCGCATGCTGCCCGGGGCCAACGGAGGCTCCGAGTGGTCGGCCCCCGCGTACAGCCCCGCGACCGGATACCTGTACGTGCTCGGCCTGCACCAGCCGATGCTCTACAAGGTGAAGCCCGAGCCGCTCCTCCCGCCGGCCTTCTGGCTGGGCGGCGCCTTCTACAGCAACGGCGAGCCGGAGTACGGACTGTTCAGCGCGGTGGATCTGGCCACCGGCAAGATCGCGTGGCAGAACAAGGTGAAGGACCCGATGATCGGCGGGGCGCTCGCGACCGGCGGCGGTCTCGTCTTCACCGGGACCAAGGACAAGCAGTTCCTCGCGTTCGACGCCCGGAGCGGAAAGCAGCTCTGGCGCTATGACGCCAGCGCGGGCGTCAACGCGCCGCCGGTGAGCTACGCCGTGCAGGGCCGGCAGTACGTGGCGGTCGCGGCGGGCGGTAACTATCAGATCAACGCGCCGCGGGGCGACGAGGTCCTCGCCTTCGCGCTCGACGCCGGGGGCGCGCCGTGAACGCCGCGGCCTCACTCGTGGCGGTCGCGGTCCTTGTCCTGGCACCGGCGGCGGTCGCGGCCCAGGTCGCGGGCCGAGGCTCCTCGCCGTCTCCCGGCGCCTCCGCGGATACCGCCGGACAAGGGATCTCGACCAACGAGGAAGGCCAGCCGCCCAAACTTCCCCCGCTGCCGCAGGGAATGACGGTGGATCTGATCGTCACCGGGGACAGCCTGTTTCATACGAAGGGCCATTGCTTCGCCTGCCACGGGGCGGACGCCGCCGGCCTGCCGGACGCCGGCTCGGCGCTCACGCGGGGTCTCAACTTCGTGCCGCTCGAGTGGGGGCCCATCGACTCCCTGATCATCAGCGGCATTCCCGACGCGATCACGCGCTCGGCCATCCAGATGCCGCCCAAGGGGGGCAAGTCCGACCTGACCGCGGAAGAGACCCGGGCCATCGCCGCCTACGTCTGGGCGATCAGTCAGACCCGCGGTGAGCCATGGTCCGGCGGCCATGCCACGCACGCGTCCATGATCGCGCCGGGCGTGACCGCGGGGACGGCCGCGGCCCCGATGGGAAGGTAAGGGCCGTCGGTTGAACGGATGGATCGGAGGAGGCATGCGACAGGGAATGTGGCTCGTGCTCGCCGGGGCGCTGGTGGCGGGAGCCTGCCGGGACAAGGAGCCACCGCGCGTGGTCGCCGGGGGCGACCCCCAGGTGGGCGAGCACCTGATCCAGCGCTACGGCTGCGGGTCGTGTCACGTCGTGCCCGGCGTCAAGGGCGCGGACGGGATGGTGGGGCCGCCCCTCGATCACTTCGCGCGGCGCGCCTTCATCGCGGGACAAGTCCCCAACGACGCGGAGTATCTGATCCGCTGGATCGAGGTTCCCCAGGCCATCGAGCCCGGCACCGCGATGCCCAACCTCGGTGTCTCGGAGGGTCAGGCCCGGAGCATCGCGGCCTATCTGTATACCCTGAGGTAAGGGCGCCGGCTGGATTCCTCCGGCGCCACGGGATCGTCACCCCTATCGAACCGCCAGACCGCCATCCCCGGCGGGCAATCCTCCTACCGTCCCGAGCGGCTCGAGCTGGCCGTCCGGCTCTACACGGAATGCATGAACCGCGGGCGTAGCACCGACGCTGAGCGCGTACAGGTACCGGCTGCTGCCGCTCAGGGCGATATCGTTGATCCCCGTGTCGAACAGCGCGGTCGCACCGTCGGCGTTCAATCCCTGCATCGTACCATCGGAGCCGAAGGCGAAGCCCGTGATCGATCCGCCGCCGTTGCCGGTGTAGACGAACCGACGGTCGCGGGTAATCACTACCCAGCAGGGCGCACCCTGGTGGGTGGGCACCGATCCGCTCACCACCGCGAAGCCGCCATCCCGCTCCACCTCGTACGACGACGCCGAGCCCGACCCTCCAGCCTCGGAGACGACCATCCGCGCAGAGGAGCCGAACGCGAACCCGAAGGGCGTAGCGCCCGACGAAGGAAACGACGCGCGCGTGCCGGCGAGCCCGCGATCGTCAACCGGAAAGACATCGATCAGATTGGTGGCCTTCTCGGTGACGACCAGGCGGCGGCCGTCAGGACTGAATGCGACCTCAGCCGGATCGGAGGCGGCCCCCGACAAGGCCCGGGTCGAGCCGGCGATCGACTCGAGCTGCCCGCCGTCGCGGATGCTGAAGCCGCTGATGTTGCCCTCCCCGCCCGCGTTGAGCACGTACAGCACCCGACCCTGAACGGTGAGGCTGATGGGCCGAGTTCCCCCCGACGGTGTCCGGCTCAGGAGCGCCAGGCCATTCGCCTCGACGCCGAAGACCGACACGTCGTTGGAGCCGGCGTTCACCGCGAACAGCCGCCGACCGTCCGCGCTCAGGATGACCGCGCCCTGGGAGCCGAGACCGGCCCCCGTTCCCGTCCCGCCGGTGGCGAAGCGACCGGCGGGGTCGAGTCGCCCGTCAACCCCGCGGGCAAACACGGCGACCTCGTTGCCCGAGACCTGGTTGGTGATGGTGTAGACGGCGAGCGGCCCTGCAGGTTCGCCCCGATCGACATCCGCATCGGCGGACCGTGAATTCTCGGCCGAGGCCCCAGGGCTGGTGAGGTCGGTGTCGCGGTCACACGCAGCCAGAGCCGCGGCCGCGAATGCGAGCACAGCGAAACGAAACTGCATCGACGAATCCTCCGAGAGTGTTGGATGCACGACATGTGCACGCTGGAGGAAGTCGCCGAGTCGGTCGGCAGTTCCATGAGCCGTCAGCGGGCTCGCGATGCGGAGCTCGGCGTGCCAGGAGCAGCGCGCTTCATATGCAGGATCGGAAACGGCCGGCCTGCCGCATCCGTCGGGCTCCTGCCCACTACCGTGAAGCCGAGCGCCTGGTAGGCACGGGTGGCCTGCTCGTTGGCTTCGTTCACATCGACCGCGAGCGCGCCGCCGGCCAGCCGCTGGGCGTGCGCCACGAGTAACCGGCCGGCCCCCTGACGCTGGTGGTCCGGGTCGATGAAGAGCCCTTCGATGGTGCCGCTCGTGTAACCCAGAAATCCGACGATCGCCGCTGCCGGTGACTCCAGTACCCACCAGTCCACGGCGGTGCCGGCCAGCTCTTCGGCCACCAAAGGCCGGAGCGTCACGATATCGCGGTCCGTGAGAAATCCATGGGTGGCCCGGACCGAGCGCTCCCACAGCGCCAGCAGCCGCTCACGATCTTCCTTGCGCGCCGGCCGAATCTCCGGGCCCGACGTCACGTCCCGGAGCTTCCCGCGGCGCGCAGCACCTCGAGCACCGCCGCCCGGAGCCGCTCCGGGTCGGAATGCTCCCGACGCAACCCCGCGAGGGTTTTCACCAGCCGCTCCTCGAATGCGAAGTGGGCCCGGCAGCCTTCACACCAGGCCAGGTGGGCCTCGATACCCACGACGAGCCCGTCGCTCGCCCGGCCGTCCAGGTATTCCCACAGGCTTCGCACCACCTCGGTGCACTCGAGACCATTGTCCGGGGTCATGGGATGGTTCGCGCCTCCGCGCGAGTGGCAAGCGGGATTGCGGTGGCGGAGTGGCCGATGCCGCGGTCCCGTGCATGGGCCAGAAGTGCTTCCTGCACGTGGCGCCGAGCGCGGTACAGCCGCGACCGGACCGTCCCCACCGGCACCCCCAGCACGCCCGCGGCCTCCTCGTAGGTCAGGCCTTCCAGATCGATCATCACCAGAATCGAATGGTGCGGTTCCGGCAGCGCGTGCACCGCCGACTCGATGGCCGGCCGCACATCGATGTGGTCGAAGACGTCCGCGATTCCCTCGCTCACCGCCTGCATGTGCGTGAGGGCCGCCGGCATGGCGTCGAGGTCACCCTCGCCCCACTCGACCTCCCGGGGCTTTCGGGACCACTGGTTGATGAACGCGTTGCGGCAGATGGTGAAAAGCCAACGACGGCAATCGGTACCGGGCGTGAACGTGTGCCACCCCCGAAGCGCCCGGAGGAAGGTCTCCTGGACCAGATCGTCGGCATCCGCCTCATGCCGCGTCAAGGACAGCGCAAAGCGCCCCACGCTGGCGAGGTGCGGGAGTGCGGTGTCTTCGAAGCCTGCCACCTTCGCCCTCCAGTGGTGCCTGCGAACCGGGCGCCCGGACGTCACTGCGACGATACGTTAAGTCGGGCCGCCCCTCGGGAGTTCCATCGAAGCCAGGCGCGGCCGCTGGCGGCCGATTCGGCGCGTGGCATGGCGGCATGGAACCATCTCTCGGGCACACCACTTAGTGAGCGCATGACCACCGCGCGCTCACGAGGCCCGACATGACGCTGATTTCTCCCTCGGGGCACCGCCTGCTCGACGGGCTCACCGTCGTCGGGTTCGCGGCCGCTCCGTTCGTGATCCCACTGTCCGGGGCCGCGGCAGGGTTGGCCTGGGCCTTGGCGGTGGTCCATCTGCTGATGACGCTGGCCACCTCGTTCCCCGACAGGCCGCGGGGCGTCGTGCCGCTTCAGTGGCACGGCTCGGTGGAGCTGCTGGTGGGGGCGGCGCTCCTGGCAGCGCCGTTCGTGGCCGGGTGGGCGGGTCCCGCCCGATGGTTCTACCTGCTCGCCGGCGGCGTCATTCTGGTCGTGCGGCTTGGGTCGCGGTTCGAGGTGAAGGCTTAGCTGAGTAGTCACTCTGCGATGGTGCTACACCCCGGACCGATGCCCCGCGCGAGCGGGGCGTTGCGTTGAACCTAGGTCCAATTTCCAGCGCGCGTCCCCATTACAAGAATCAGGGCGTGACGCCCCGGTGCAGGGGACCGGGAGTGACGCAGTCACGACGAGCCACCGGTTGATGGCCCAGCCGAGCTGCCGAGCCAGCAGGGAAGGAGCGCTGAGACGTGAGAGCGGAGATGATCGAAGTTGTCGAGACCGAGTTGAAACGATTTGCAGCGGATCTGAACTTATCCGACGCCCAGAAGACCCAGTTGAAGGTTGCCCTGGAGAACGCGCACGAGAAGATCGAGGCGGTTCGCGAGCAGAACCCCAACATCTCGAGGGCGGATGTGGTCGCGAAACTCAAGGAGAACCGGACCGCCATCCGCGAGCGGGTGGCGAAGTTCCTGAGCCCCGAGCAGCTGACCAAGTGGGATGCCGAAGTGACCAAGGCCAGGACGTTCCTGGGCAACAAGATCGACTGATGCCGGTTCCACCCGTCACCCGCGGCGGCCGCGGCCGCCGCGGGTGGCGGGCTCCTGCCTACTGCGCCAGTGAGAGTGGATCGATCCCCTTGCTCGCGTCGAACGAGGAGCCGATCGCGGCGACCACCGCGCGCTTCCGGTCCAGATCGGCCAGCTCCCGGATCCGGTAGACCGCCTCGATTCCCGTGCAGTGCGCGCCGAGCAGGTAGCCGAGGTGGGCCGAGCGGAGCCGGGTCGCCGTCCAGGCCAACGCCGAATCGCTGGCGGCGAACAGGTGCAATCCTCCGACGATCGCGTATGCCGGCTCGGCGCCCAGGATGTGCCGGGCGTACTCGACGGTATTGATGGTCCCCGCGTGTCCGCACCCCGCCACGACGACGAAGCCGCTGTCCGTGTCCACCAGCAACGACATGTCCTCGGGAAGCGTATCGGTGACGAGGCCGCCGTTCGTCACGATGCTCTCGGGCACGCCGTAGTAGCGCTCCGGGTTGGGGCGGGGGATCGGACCGGTGAGCCAGACGCCGGGGAAGATCTCCTCCGGCTTTCCGTGCACCACGAAGACCGCTCCGCTGGCCTCCATCGCGGCCCTCACCGCGATGGTGGGGTTGGCCTCCCGGTCGGCGCCAGGTGTACGGCGGCTCAGGAAGATGCCCGGCGCCACGTGGACGCGGGACATCGCCGAGGGCGATTGCTTCGAGAGCGCCTGACGCAGCGCGACCAGTCCGCCGGTATGATCCCCATGGTGGTGGCTCAGCACCACGTCGGTGACGTTGGAGAGATCGATGCCGAGGTCGCGGGCGTTCTGCATCACGGTCTCCGGGTGGAGGCCGGTGTCGAACAGGATCCGGTGGCCGTCGGCCTCGACCAGCACGGAGAAGCCCCACTCGCCCATGCCGCGGTCGGCCAGCATGGTGGATAGGGTCGTGATCTTGAGTGACGCGACCTTGTGGGGAGGGTGGCCCGGCAGTGCGACCGCCGGGCTGGCGGACAGGCCCAGTCCGGCGATCGTGCAGACGGCGAAACGGAGCATACCGCCTCCGTGAGGTTGCGGTTTCCTCCTACGGCGTAATCACCAGTCCCGCGCGGATGTTCGAGAGCGGGTACTTGATCTTCCCGCTGAAGCCCTTGCCGCTGTCTCTCGGATCTACCGTGAGCCGGATCGAGCTGATGCCGTAGCCCAGCTCGGCGGCGAACTTCTGGGACAGGAAGTAACGTCCGGCCAGGTTGCCTTCGACCACGCTGGCATGGAGCCGGTCGATCTTGATCTTGATGGCACGGAGATCGGTCTCGAGGAACCAGCGCTCGCCCAGGAGCCACCGGCCGTACCCCCCGATCGAGGCGGTCGGGCCGAGGAAGGTCTTTTCGCCGCTCTTCGTCACCTCGCTGCTGTTCACACTGGCGAGCGCATCGATCTGGAACTTGAACGGCAGCAGTCCGATCCCGACGCCGAGGCCCAGCTGGCTGCGCTCGGCGGCCTTGAGGGCATAGCGGTAGGTGAAGAAGGCCTGGTCGGTGCGGAACTTGGTGTCGAGATTTGCGCCGACATCGTAGGTGGAATCGTTGAAGACGATCTCGCGGTCGAGCGTATGGGTGGCGCCGCGCCGCGCTACCTGGTAGCCGAGCTCGAGCTCGTGCTTGCGTCCCGGTCGCCAGCGGACGGAGGCGCGGGGCTCGAACCTATCGTTGCCCAGGCCGAGCAGGTCCGAGTCGACGTCCGTGCCTTCGCCGTTCGCCCCGTCCACCCGGATGGTGGAGCCCATGATCACCACGGCTCCGGACAGGTCGATCTGCCACTTGGGGTACAGGTTGCCGAGGCTCGACTGGGCCTGGGCTGCCGGCGCCACGCCCAGCGTCGTCAGGCCGAGCACTGAGACGAGGGTCGCGAGCCGTCGGATCCGACAATAGGCTGGACCGAACACACCGTCCGTCATGGCATCCCCTCCGGCAGGGCCCTCGGTGGGAAACGTGTTTCGGACTGAATGATCTCTAGGTTACGCAGCCAGGGGGCGGGGGGCCAGAGCCGCCCGGTCAATTCAGGTTGCACCAAGGTCTAATTTCGCTGGCCAGGCCGCTAGATGGTATTGGTCGCTGCCCGGACCTAACCACTTCAGAGCAGGAGGCTTCCGATGATCGGGAGAGCCCGCACGCTTGTCCTGGCCGTTGCCCTGGTCGCCTGCAGCAAGGCCACCCAGGAGGGCGGCGCCGCGTCGGACCTGGCGACCCCCGCCGGCCTGACCAGCATGATCACCAGCAAGCTCGGTATCAGCGAGGCCCAGGCCAGCGCGGCCCTGGGTGCCCTGCTCGGCGAGGCGCAAGGAAAGCTGTCGCCCGGCGACTACAGCAAGCTCGAGGGGGCTCTGCCGGGCGCGGAGCACTTTCTCTCGGTGGCCCAGGGGGCGGGGGCGTTGCCCAGCACCCACGAGGTCGCCGCCGCGGCTCCGAGCGCGGACGCCGCGCCGCCGGCGCCCCAGGCCGAAGCGGCGGCAACGGCGGCCGGGCCAGCGGCGGGACCATCGGGCCTGAACGCCGCGCTCGCCAAGATAGGGCTTCCGCCCGAGGCGGCCAGTCAGTTCGTCCCCGTCGTGACCGAGTACGTCGGCAAGGTGGCGGGGCCCGACGTCGCCAACATCCTGAAGACGGCCTTCCCGGCATAGAAGCCGGGGAGCGCATTGGACCGGCCGGTGGACCTCAGGCCGGAGGGAGGACAGCCGGTCGCGCGATTGCGCGGACCGGCTGTCCTGCCGAAAGGGTCTTGCTTACGGGACCCCGCGCCCCGGCCTTGTCCCGGGGCCGGACCGCGCCCTAGGTTGCCGCGGTAGGCGGGCCCGCCGCAGGGGGTGGACTCGCCGGCAACCAAACGCACAGGCGCAGCGCGGAGGGTTCGACATGAGCAAGGTTCTGATGGTACTCACCTCGCACGATCGGCTCGGCGACACCGGCCACAAGACGGGATTCTGGCTGGAGGAGTTCGCCGCGCCGTACTACATCCTGAAGGACGCCGGGCTCGAGGTCACCCTGGCCTCGCCCAAGGGTGGCCAGCCCCCGCTCGATCCCAAGAGCGACGACCCCGGCTCCCAGACCGAGGCCATGCGGCGGTTCAAGGCCGACCCGACGGCTCAGGCGGCGCTGGCCCGGACCGTGAAGCTGTCGACGGTATCGCCCGAGGATTACGACGGGGTGTTCTATCCCGGCGGCCACGGGCCGCTGTGGGACCTGTCCGAGGACCAGGATTCGATCGCCCTGATCGAGGCGCTGTATGCCGCCGGCAAACCGGTGGCGGCGGTCTGCCACGGGCCCGCGGCGTTCCGCCGAGCCAAGGCGGCGGACGGAAAGCCCCTGGTTCGAGGCAAGTCCGTCACCGGGTTCAGTGACACGGAAGAGGCGGCGGTCAAGCTCACCGACGTGGTGCCGTTCCTGGTGGAGGACATGCTGAAGGAGAACGGCGGCAAATTCTCCAAGGCCGGCGACTGGCAGCCCTACGCGGTCACCGACGGCAACCTGGTGACGGGGCAGAACCCGGCCTCGTCCGAGGCGGCGGCGAAGGCGTTCGTCGAGCAGCTCACCGCGGCCGGGGCGACGGGCTCGAGGCCGCGCTGATCGGTCGTCTCGCCCTGGGTGTCGGCCTCCTGGTCTGGGTCTCGCAGGAGGCCGCCGCCCAGTCCGCCGCCGACACGGAGTCGTGGCGCTTCGCGTTCACCCCCTACGCCTGGATATCCGGCATCCGGGGTACCCTCGGCGTGGGCTCGAACACCGGCGAGGTGGATGTCGCGTTTAACGAGGGGGGTGAAGACTTCGAGTTCGGCTTCGCCGGCCTGCTGGAGGCCAGGCGCCGCCGCTGGGTCGCCCGCACCGATTTCTTCTACGTCTCCTTCTCGAACGAGCAGGCGACCTCCGCGGGGCGCCCCGTGACCGTCGGCCAGGACGACCTCATGTTCCACCCCGAGATCGGGTACACGCTGCTCGCCCGCTCCTGGGGCGGCGTGGACGGGCTGGTCGGGGCGCGATACCTGAACACCGGTGCGGACGTGACCGGCGACATGGGGGATGCCTCGGTCGACCGTGACTGGGTGGACGCCACGGTGGGCGCGAACGTCCGCTACCAGCCCGGCTCGCGGTGGCGCCTCGTGGCCAAAGCCGATATCGGCGCCGGTGGATCCGATTTCATCTGGCAGCTCTACGGCGGAGGCGGGTACGATCTGGGGCGCTGCTGCGCGGTGGTCGGGGCCTGGCGCCTGCTCGACCTCGATTACGACCGGGACGACGTCCTCTATGACGTCCGGCTCAGCGGTCCTACCTTTGGGCTGACCCTGCGCTTCTGACATTCCGACCTCCATGGACCTTGCGGCCGCCTTCGCCTGGAGGGCCGTTCGATGAGCTCCTGCCGGCTCGGCGACGCGATCCATCGCCTCGGTGTGGCGATTGCACTGCTCGGGCTCGCGATGGAGGCCGGCCCCCTCGAGGCCCAGTCCTCCGAGCTGCCGAGCTGGGCCGACAGCTTCGCGGTGGTGACGCCTGGCCCGACCTATGGCAAGAGCGGTTTGTGGACGGTATTCGCGGGGCGCCACTATCGCGATCTCTGGACCATCCCCATCCAGGTGCCGGTGGTCAGCCTGCAGCGCTTCGCCGGCGGCCTGACGCCGCTCGCGGCCCATGCGGGACACCAGACGACCTCGCTGCGCTTCTCCGGCGCCGACGGCAAGCAGTACCAGTTCCGCACCATCAACAAGGATCCCACCGCACTGCTCGCGCCCGCGCTGCAGGGCAGCGCCTACGCCAAGGCGCTGCAGGACGGGGTGAGCGCCTCGTTCCCGGGCGCGCCGCTGGTGGCCAACCCGCTGCTCGTCTCCGCCGGGGTGCTGGTGGACAACCAGACGCTCGCGCTCCTGCCGGACGACCCGGCCCTGGGCGAGTTCCGGGACAAATGGAAAGGTGTCCTGGGGCTGATCGAGGAGCGGCCGCCCTCGACGCCCGACGCCACGGACACGCTGGGGCCGAAGCGGGTCGTCTCGCCCGCGGGCCTGTTCCGCCGGATCGACAAGAGTCCCGACCATAGGGTGGACACCCGGGCGTTTCTCCGCGCCCGCCTGATGGACATGTACCTGGGCGACCGGGACCGTCATCGGGACCAGTTCCGCTGGGCGGACTTCGGCGGCAAGCACCCGACCGTCTGGCAGCCGATCTCGCGCGACCACGACGAGGCCTTCGTCCAGCTCGATGGGCTCTCGCTCGATCTCGCGCGCTTCTACTTCCCGCCGCTCATCACGTTCCATTCGGAGTACCCCAGCCACGTCCGACTCAACTGGCACTCGCGGGAGATCGACCGCCGGTTCCTGGCGGGACTCGACCGCGCGACCTGGGACTCGGTCGCGAACGCGCTGCAGGGCACCCTCACCGACGCGGCGATCGACTCGGCGGTGCGCCGGATGCCGGCCGAGATGTATCCCGTGGGCGGCCCGCGGCTCGACTCCGTGCTGCGGGCACGACGTGACGGGCTGGTGAGCGAGGCACTGAGCTATTACGCGTTCCTCTCCCGGCAGGTCGAGATCCGCGCCACCGACGCCGCCGAAGTGGCGGAAGTCAACCGGGTCGATCCGCACCACCTCGAGGTCACGCTGCGTGAAGAAGGAAAGGAGGAGCCGTACTTCCATCGGGTATTCGCCGACAGCGAGACCCGGGAGGTCAACCTCAAGATGTGGGGCGGCGCTGACCGGGTCGTCGTCCGGGGCGACGATCCGTCGGCCATCCGGCTTCGCGTCGTGAGCGGCGCCGGCGACGACGTGCTGGTGGACTCCACGGGCACGGGCGGCACCCGGTTCTACGACGACCAGGGCACGAATTCCACCGAAGGCAGCCGGCCGATCGACCTCAATACCAAGCGCTATGACGAATGGATCGGCAGCGACACCAACCGGTACCCACCGCGGGAGTGGGGCAGCTGGACGCGGCCGATCCCTTGGCTGGAGGTCAGCAGCGATCTGGGGCTCTTCATCGGGGCCGGCTTGCGGCGGACCACCTACGGGTTCCGCAAGGAGCCGTACGCATCCGAGATGCGGGTGCGGGCCGGGTACGCCACCGCGGCCCAGGCCGGACGGCTCGACTTCGACGCCGACGTGCATCCCGAGAACTCGGCGCATTTCTGGCGCGTGCACGCCATGGCCTCGGGGCTGGAGACGCTCAGGTTCTACGGTCCGGGCAACGAGAGCCCCAACGAGGGGCCGAGCGACTTCTTCCGGGTGGACCAGCAGCGCTACGAGCTGATGCCGGCGCTGGTCGTTCCGGTCGGCAAGCTGGAGGTGGGGCTCGGACCGCTGGTGCGTTTCACCAGCACCGGGCAGAACGACGGCCGGTTCATCGCGACGCTGGCGGACACCATCACGGGCGGGCAGGATTTCGGCCAGGTCGGCGGCCGCCTGACGCTCGATCTCGACGCCCTGGACCGGGATACCCTTCCGCTCCGGGTTCTCCACCTCACCGCCGTCGGCGAGCTCAATCCGGCGACGTGGGACGTGGAGAGCACCTTCGGGTCGGTGCAGGCCCAGGTGGAGGGCACCGTGTCGGCGGATACCCGGGCCTCCCCGACGCTGGCGCTCCGGGTGGGCGGCCGAAAGGTGTGGGGCGAGTTTCCCTTCTTCGAATCGGCCTTCGTCGGCGGCTCCCACACCGTGGCAGGGTACCACTCGAACCGCTTCGCCGGTGACGCCAGCCTCTACGGCGGCGGGCTGGTCCGGCTCACGGTCGGCCCCGCGCCGCTGGCGCTCCCGGCCATCTGGGGTGTCTTCGGCAACTACGACGTGGGCCGGGTGTACGTGAACGGCGACTCGCCCGGGGGATGGCACACCGGCGGCGGAGGCGGGGTGTGGCTCGGGTTCCTGGATCGGAAGAACAGCGCGTCGCTCGGGATCGCCACTTCCAGCGAGGGGACGCTGCTCCAGGCCGGGCTGGTCTTCGGCATACAGTGACGGATCGGACGACGAGGCGGTGACGAGCCGCGCGAGGAGATCGCGCGAAGCCCGCTCGGTGGTGAACCCGGACTTCTTCGACCGGCTCTACGGGTACGCCTGGTTCGTGACCTTCGGGCTCAGCTTCGGGGCGTACCTGTTATTTGTGCGGCAGGCGGGTCCGGGCGAGTCGCCTTGATGACCGACATGTAGGGATGGACCCGGCTCACCCACCCGTCGATCTCCGACGGAAAGATATCCCGAGGTTTCCGGGAGATCGCCAGCTCGAAGCCGCTCTGCCGCAGCAACCGCAGGATCTCCTCCTCGCCGCTTTCGGCCGCATCTCCGGTGCCGTGGAACTCGAGGCCCAGGGCCTTCACCAGGTGCAGCCGCGAAGCGATCGAACGCAGGACCTCCGTCTCCATCCCTTCGATGTCCAGCTTGAGATAGTCTACCGGTCCCGTGATGTAGTCGGACAGCGGGACCGTCTGCACCAGGATCCAGGACTTGGTCCGCTGGGTGCCCCAGTCCTCCATGAGTGAATGAGAGGACGACATCGGCTCCTCGGCCTTGAACTGGCCGTAGAAGCGGGCCGTGCCGCGCTCAGCCGCCAGGGCGACGTTCAGGAGCTCGACCTCCTGGAGTCCGTTGGCGGCGACGTTGGCCTGGAGGAGCTCGAAGTTCCGGGGATCGGGCTCGAAGGCCGTGATGCGGGCCCTGGGGAAGCGTCGCTTGAACCAGGCGACCGAGAGGCCGATGTGGCTGCCGCAGTCGAGGATGACCGGGGCGTCGGTGGAGCAGGGAAAGTCGTACTCCCCGCCCTCGAAGATCTCGTGGGCGAGGAGCTCGAATTCGGGGGCGTTGCGGTACTGGAAGGTGAGGCCGTATACCTCGCGTTCGCCCCTCACACGTACTGCCCCAGCAGCGCCACCCCGCCGACGAAGATCCCCAGGTCCGGCGCGCGATAGTCGATCTTGACCCGCCCGTCACTCCCGATCGCCAGCGACGAGCAGGCCACCTGGAGGTGGCAGACCACGTCGCCGCCGCCGGCGTCGGGCTTCCGGATCACGATGCTGGCCGGGTAGGGGCCCCCCGAGAGCACCGAGCGGATCTGGCGGGCGTATTCGCCCTTGCCGGTGAAGAGCCGGTCGGAGACCAGCGGCCACTGCTGATACTCGCCATTGACCTCCTGGGCGACCCAGACGTCGAGCTGCACGTAGGTGTGCTCGTAGAGCGGGTCGGCCTTGGTGGGCCACTTGAAGTCGCCCAGCACGCTGCTGGCGAGGCCGTTGCCGACCAGGTCCACCCGCACGCTGGACACGTAGAAGCTCTGGGCCGGCGGGCTCATCGCGTAGCTCAGGTCCTGGAGGGTCTGCCCCGCCTTGCTGTCGTCGCAGTCGCCGGTGTCCGTATAGATGTAGGGATAGAGCCAGACGCCGGCATCGCCGTTGTCGGTCAGGTCGGCCGAGGCCTCCCAGGCGCCGGCGTCTGGGTCGAGGCCGCCGATGATCTTGTTGCAGTCGGCCCGGCTGAACGTGGAGCTCGAATCGACGGGGCGCTTGAACTTGAGCTGGGGCGGGAGCGCGGTGGCCGCGGGGAGCCCGGCGGCGAAGAGTTCCTGGTACGCCGAGCGCGTCTTGTGGAACCTGGCTTTCTCGGCCTTGGCCTCCGCGAGGGCACGCGCCTCCAGCGGCTGCAGGGCCTGCCGGACATAGCGGCGCTGGGCGGCGTTGCGTCGCCGGTGCTCGTCGAAGAGGCCCTGAATATCGACCTTGGTCTCCTTGGCCAGGCGCTCCACCATGTGGTGGTGGGTCTTGTCGCGCTCGGTCTCGATCCGGCGGCGGAGCTGGCGCAGCTCGTCGGGCACCTCGAACGGCTCCCGTGCGAGCCGGCGGAGCTGCTCGATGACGGGCTTGTACTTGGTGGGTTGCTTGCTCATGGGTCGCCTCATAGAAAACAACGTTGCTGCACGATACACCCGCGGTCCTGCTGCCCATAGCCCCGATTCAACAACTGGAAGCGTCCGTAAGGCACTGGTGATTAGTGACTTACGAAGAGTGGACCCGGGCGGGGCCCGGGCGCCAACCCATAGCCCAAGGTGCAGTACGACGACCTCGGCCCGGCGGCGATATTCGTAGCCTCACATCAGGAGCCGACCATGGGTGACAACAAGCGCCGCAAGAACGGCGACAACAACGGCGGCGTGGCCACGAAGGAAAAGCTCAAGGGCAAGGAATACGAGGCCGAGCTGGAGGAGCTCCACACGGAGCTGGTCAAGCTGCAGGAATGGGTCAAGCACAAGGGCCTCAAGGTCGCGATCGTCTTCGAGGGGCGCGACGGGGCGGGCAAGGGCGGCGCCATCAAGGCGATCACCGAGCGGGTGAGCCCGCGGGTGTACCGGGTCATCGCGCTGCCGGCCCCGACCGAGCGCGAGAAGAGCCAGATGTACCTCCAGCGCTACCTCCCCCATCTCCCGGCCGCCGGCGAGATCGTGATCTTCGACCGGAGCTGGTACAACCGCGCGGGAGTCGAACGGGTCATGGGGTTCTGCAGCGAGGCGGAGGCGAAGAAGTTCCTCCGCGCCGTCCCCCTGGTCGAAAAGGCGATCGTGGACTCGGGCATCCACCTGATCAAGTTCTGGCTCGAGGTGAGCCAGGAAGAGCAGACCCGGCGGCTCGAGTCGCGCATCGACGACGGCCGCAAGATCTGGAAGCTGTCGGGGATGGATCTCCTCTCCTACGGCCGCTGGTACGACTACTCCCGGGCGCGCGACGACATGTTCAAGGCCAGCGATACCGACTACGCGCCGTGGACCGTCGTCCCTTCCGACGACAAGCGTCGCGCCCGGCTCAACATCATCAACCACATCCTCGAGACGATTCCGTACAAGGAAGCGCCCCGGGACAAGGTGAAGCTCCCCGAACGGCAGAAGGCCGGCGGATACAAGGAGCCGGACTACCCCTACAAGTTCGTCGACGAGCGGTACTGAGACACCAGGGCGGACCCGGCGTCAGGCGCTCGCGCCGGGCACCGGGGCCGCTCCGTAGTCCACCAGGCCGGTGCCGTCGCCGGCACCGTGCGTCCGCAGGTATTCCCGCACCGCAATCTCCAGGTTGAAGTGCATCCGCTCCCGCCCGAGCGTCTGCGCCAGCTCGGAGCGCTGCACCACCTCGAGCACGCCCGGGCTCAATCCCGCCAGCCATCCGGTGACGCCGTTCTCGCGCAGCCGCTGCTCGGCCTCGACGAAGGCGACGAGAGCCGAGTATTCGAGATCGAACACGCCGCTCAGGTCGAGGACCACCACCCGGGCCTGTGCTTCGTCCACCAGCCGTCGGATCCGCTCGCCGATCCGCTGGGCGTTGAGGAAGAAGATCCGCCCCTCCGGCCGGAGAATGAGCAGGCCGGGGAAGGCCTCGTCGTCGGGATGCTCGTCGGAGACCGGCCGGAAGACGTTGGTGCCCCGCTTCCGGCGCAGGACGTAGACCGGGGGATTGGCCACCTGCTGTCCCAGCGCCACCACCGAGACGACGATCGCGACCATGATCCCCTTGAGCGTCCCCAGGAGCAGGACGCCCGCCAGCGCCACCACCGCCCAGAGAAACTCGGTGCGGCGCACCGCCAGGATCGAGCGGAAGCCCTCGAGGGAGATGAGCCCGACCGAGTAGACGATCACCACCGCCGCCAGGGTGGCCTGCGGCATCAGGCCCATCGGCTTGGCGAGCAGCACCAGCGTGAGCAGGGTCGCCCCGGCGGTCACCAGGGTGGAGAGCTGCGTGTGCGCCCCCGCCAGCCGGTTCATCGCGGTCTGCGAGGTGCCGCCGCCGCCGGGCATGCACCCGAACAACCCCGCCCCGGCGTTGGCGAGCCCGGTGGCCAGCAGCTCCCGGTTCGGGATCAGGGGCGGGTCGGCGCTCACGGCGAACGCCCGGGCCGACGCCACGGTCTCGGTGAAGCTCATCAGCGCGATGCCCATCGCGCCTGGCCAGAGCGCCGCGAAGAGCGACGGGTCGGGCGCCACGAAGTGCGGCAGGCCCCGGGGCACCTCACCGATCGACTCCACTCCCAGCGCCTGCAGTCCGAGCAGGCTCATGGCGGCGATGGCCGCCACCACCGCGACGATCGGCGCCGGGAGGCGGGGGAAGAAGCGCTCGATCGCCAGCAGCACCAGCAGGGTGCCCACACCCACCGCGAGCGTGGGCCAGGAGGTCTCCGGCACGGCCGCCACGATGGCGCCGACATTGTGGAAGAAGCCGCCCTTCTGGATGTGCACGCCCAGGAGCTTGGGGAGCTGGTCGAGCACGATGACCAGTCCGATGCCGGCCTTGAAGCCGATCAGCACCGGATCGGAGATGAAGTTGGCGACGAATCCGAGGCGGAGCACCGACGCGAGGACGAGGATGCCGCCCACCAGCAACGTGAGCGTCGCCGTCGCCTCGAGCAGCATGGCCGGGTCGCCGCCCGGTGCGATCTGGCCCAGCTCGGCCGCGGTCAGGATGGCGATCGTCGTCGTGGTGCTGACGCTGAGAACCCGCGACGTGCCCAGCACCGCGTAGATCACCATCGGCACCAGCGCGGTGTACAGGCCGATCTGGACCGGCAGCCCGGCGATGGTGGCGTACGCCATCGCCTTCGGAATGACGACTGCCGCCGCCGTGAGGCCCGCGACCACGTCGGGCCGGAGCCAGTCAGACTTGTACCCGCGGGTCCAGTCGAGCACGACGGCTCGGCGCGATTCGCTCATGAATTCACCCTGCCGGCCACCGGGGCCAGCTCGAAGACGTGGTATCGCCAAGGCGCGACATCGAGATAGAGGCCACCCGCCGCCAGCTCGTCACCATCCCGCTCGTACACGGCTTCACCCAGCAGATCCCTGAGACGCCAGCGCCGCCCGGACAGGCCGGAGAACGGCGGGAGGAGCCGGCACTGACTCCGATTCGACGCGTAGTTCACGGCCACGAGCAGCCGCTGATCGCCCGCGCCCTGCCAGGCGGCGGCGACGAAGCAGTCCGAGGTCCAGTTGCCGTCCCAGGCCGGCGACGGCTCGATCAGCTGCCACTGGCCCTGGCGCACTGTCGGCCGGCACAGCACGTCGAGGAGACGGCGGTAGAACTGCTCGACTCGCGGATTGATCGGCTCGTCCGGCGCGCGGACCAGGTGGGGCGAGATCCGCTTCTTCCGCCCCTCGAGCTGTCCCTGATGGAAGAAGCGCATCCCGGGCGAGAGATAGGTGATCACCGCCGCCGCCTCGTGCACGTCCGGCGGGAAGGTGGCCGCGGCCCGGGGCTCGTCATGGTTCTCCAGGAATCGGCTCAGCCGGCTCTGGTAGTCGAGCCCCGCCCGCAGGTGCTCCCGCACCGGTCGCGCGTGCCCCTCGCGCAGGCGATCGTAGAGGCGCTTGTCATAGGCGTAATCGAAGCCCTGCTGCTGCATGGTCCACTCCAGGTCCCAGTAGACCTCGGCCATGAAGCAGAAGTCGGGATGACGCTCCCGCACCGCGAGCGTGGCCCTGGCCCAGAACGGCTGCGGGCGGATGTTCCAGGTTCGCTGGAACACGTCGGGGAGCACCAGCATCGCCATGTCGCAGCGGACGCCGTCGCACTGCCCGGCGACGGCCAGCAGCTCGGCGAGCATCGCGTCCTGGGTGGCGGGGTTGCCGTAGTCGAGCTGGAAGGTGTCGGGCCAGCCGGGGAAGTGGGGATCCCGGCCGTGCGCCAGCAGGAGGTCGCCGCCGGTGCGTCTGACCCAACGGTAACCGCGTGGATTCCGGGTCAGCTCGAGCTCTCCCCCGGCGACGTAATACTCCGGATGCTGCTCGACCCACGGGTGATCGAGCCCCGTGTGATTGGGCACGAAATCGAGCATGAGACGGAGGCCGCGGCTCCGGAGCCGCTCCCGAATGCGGGCCAGTGCCGCCGCCCCGCCGAGGTCCGGATGAACGGTGTATCCCGTGATGGCGAACCCCGACCCCCCGATGTCCGGGTCGGTCAGGTCCGGAAGCGTGTGGCGGAACTCCTCCCGCCATTCGGGGTTGCTCAGCGACTCCTCCCGGCCCGCTCGGCCGGTCTGCCAGACGCTCAGCAGCCAGACCCAGTCCATTCCCATGGCGGCCACCCGATCCAGCTCCGCGTCGGAAATGTCGTCCAGGGTGGCCGCCCGGCCCAGGCGGCGCGCATGGGATGTCAACCAGACCCGGGTGTTGATCTGGTAGAGCGCCGGGAAGGCCGGGTCGGTCATCCTAGGCTCGCCCGGCGCTGCCGGCGGTGGCCGGCACCGTGGCCTGCTCGACCTCCAGTGCCGCGGCGGCCTTGCCCAGCTCCAGCGCGGCCTCCGGGCTGTTCGTGGCGAAGAAATGCATGATCCGGGCGACGATGCCGGTCCACCCGGTCTGGTGGCTCGCGCCGAGGCCCGCGCCGTTGTCGCCGTGGAAGTACTCGTAGAAGAGGAGGAGGTCCCGCCAGTGCGGATCCTCCTGGAACGTCATGGTCCCGCCGTACACCGGCCGCCGTCCATCCTTCCCCCGCAGGAAGATGCCGGCCAGCCGCCGGCCGATCTCCTCCGCCACCTGGTAGAGGTTCATCCGCCGGCCCGAGCCGGTCGGGCACTCGATGGTGAAGTCGTCGCCGTAGTAGAGGTAGTACTGCAGCAGGCTCCGGATGATCAGGCCGTTGACCGGCATCCAGATCGGGCCCCGCCAGTTGGAGTTGCCGCCGAACATGCCGTTGTCGGACTCGGCCGGCAGGTAGCTCACGGCGTGCGCCTGGCCGGCGACATGCACGACGTACGGGTGGCCGGCATGATAGCGGGACAGGGCGCGGATTCCATACGGGCTCAGGAATTCGTTCTCGTCCAGCATCCGCGTGAGCACCCGGCGGAGCCGTTCCTCGTCGAGCGGAGCGCTCATCCGTCGCCGGGCCTTGCCTTCCTTGGTCGGATCGTGGATGAACCGGGTGAGCTCGGGGCGCGCCTGGAGAAACTGCCTGAGACGCGCTTCCATCGCCGGGAACTTGCCCCGGATCTCGCCCTCGAAGATGGTCACCGCGCAGAGCGGCAGCAGCCCCACCATCGAGCGCACCTTGAGCCGCTGCGCGCTGCCGTCGGGCAGGCGGAGCACGTCGTAGAAGAAGCCGTCCTCCTCGTCCCACATCCCGGTGCCGTCGCCGGCATTCAGCATCGACGAGGTGATCCAGAGCGTGTGCTCGATGAACTTCTCGAGCATCGACGCGTAGGCCGGCCGGGTCAGCGCCAGCTCCACCGCCATCTCCAGCATGTTCTGGGAGAAGAGCGCCATCCAGGCGGTGCCGTCGGCCTGCTCCAGGTACCCGCCCGTGGGGAGCGGTGCGCTCCGGTCGAAGACGCCGATGTTGTCGAGGCCGAGGAAGCCTCCCTCGAAGACGTTGCTCCCCGAGCGGTCTTTCCGGTTGACCCACCAGGTGAAGTTGAGCAGCAGCCGCTGGAAGGAGCGCTCCAGCCAGTCGATATCGCCCTCGCCCCGGCGCGCCTTCTCCAACCGGTAGGTGAAGATGGTGGCCCAGGCGTGCACCGGGGGATTCACGTCGCCGAAATTCCACTCGTAGGCGGGAAGCTGCCCGTTGGGATGCAGGTAGCGCGATTCCAGCATCAGGTCGAGCTGCGCCTTGCCGAAGTCGGCGTCCACCATGGTGAGCGCGAGGCAATGGAAGGCCAGGTCCCACGCCGCGTACCACGGATACTCCCACTTGTCCGGCATCGAGATGACGTCGGAATTCTGCATGTGGTGCCAGTGCGCGTTCCGGGTGCCTTTGCGCCGGGAGCTGTACGGATTGTCGCCCCGCTCCTCCAGCCAGCGATCGACGTCGTAGTAGAAGAACTGCTTGGACCACATCATGCCCGCGAGCGCCTGGCGCATCACGTTGCGCTCGTCCGCGCTGAGCGAAGGCGGGATGACCGTGGCGTAGAACTCGTCGGCCTCCTTCCGCCGGGTGGCCAGGAGGGCGTCGAAGGTCTTCCCGAACGCGCCGCCGAGCGCGGAGTCCGGGGTCTCGCTGTCGCTGAGACGGAGTCGCACCGTGACCGCGCCGCCGCCCTTCACCTCGACCGTGTAGTGCGCCGCGGCCTTGGTGCCGGTCTGCTCCGGATTCACTGCGCTTTTCTGGCCGTTGACCAGGTAGTTGTGGATCGCATCCTTGACGTAGGGGGTGCGGTTGGGCACCTGCACCAGGCGCGCGATGTTGGTCTCGTTCTCGGTGAACAGGAGTTCCGGCCCGTTCTCCGTATGCAGGAACCGCCGGCCCAGCTCCGAATGAGTGGCCTCGATCAGGCCCGGACGGACCTGCCGGAGGGCGGGCCGCTCGGCCGCCGTCTGGCCCCACGACCACGTATTCCGGAACCAGATGGTCGGCAGCAGGTGGAGCGTCGCCGTCTCCGGCCCGCGATTGTGGACCGTGAGGCGGATCAGGATGTCCTCGGGCGAGGCCTTGGCGTACTCCACCACCACGTCGAAGTAACGATTCTGGCCGAACACCCCGGTGTCGAGCAGCTCGTACTCCATCTCGTGCCGCCGCCGGGTCCGGTTGGTCGCCACCAGCTCGTCGTACGGGTAGGCCTGCTGCGGGTACTTGTAGAGGTACTTCATGTAGGAATGGGTCGGCGTGGAGTCGAGGTAGAAGTAGTACTCCTTCACGTCCTCGCCGTGGTTGCCCTCGCTGTTGGTCAGCCCGAAGAGCCGCTCCTTCAGGATCGGGTCTTCCCCGTTCCAGAGCGCCAGGGAGCAGCAGAGCAGCTGGCGGTCGTCGCTGATGCCGGCCAGCCCGTCCTCCCCCCACCGGTACGCCCGCGAGCGGGCCTCGTCGTGGCTGAAGTAGTTCCAGGCGTCACCCGATTCGCTGTAATCCTCGCGCACCGTGCCCCACTGGCGCTCGCTCAGGTAGGGTCCCCACTTCTTCCAGGGCTGCTGCTGCTCGCGCGCTTGCTCGAGCCGATCGTGTTCGGCGCTCATGGCGCACCCTCCGGGTTCGGTGCGGCCAGGGCTGGCTCGCTCCGGCTCCGCTTCCGCTCCGCCGCGGCTTCCATCGAGCGGATGAAGAACAGGTACAGCGGCACGCTGAGGAGGAGCGCCACCATCGCGTTCACGACGGTCTCGGGGTCGCCGCCGATGACCGCCCACAGGCAATAGACGACCGCCGCAATGGCGATCCATTTGTAGGTCTGGAACGTCCGCCGGGGCAGCCCGTGGTCGAAGACGATCTTGACCACCGCGACGGCGGAGTAGATGTACGGAATCACGATCAGGATCACCGCCAGGTCGATGATCCGACTGAACTGGTCGGCGATCGTGGGCGACATCGTCCCGAAGAGCACGATGGTCATCAGCACGCCGACGATCGCCAGGCCGACGCCCGGCACGCCGTGGCGATTGAGCCGGGCGAACACCCGGGGGAACATCCCGTCGTCGGCCGCGGCCTTGGCCGACTGGCCCACCAGCAGCATCCAGCCGCCCAACGACCCGACCGACTTGAGCACGGCGCAGATCGACACGATGATCACGCCCGGCGTCCCGATCGCGATGCGTGCCGCCTCGGCGAAGGGCGCGTGCGACCGGCGCAGCTCCTCGTTGGGGAGCAGCCCCATGATCACGGTGGAGCTCAGCACGTAGACCACGGCCGAGAGCCCCAGACCCAGCAGGGTCGCGAGGGGAATGTTCCGCTTGGGGTTCTCGATGACGCCCGCGGATACGGCCGCGCTCTCGATTCCCATGTAGGCCCAGAGCGCCATCGAGGCCGCGCGGGAGATGGCGTGCGCGTCGGAGCCCCCGCTCACGTTCCAGGCGGCGCCGAAGGTATCCGGGTTGAACCAGATCCAGCCCAGGAACGCGACGGCCAGGATGGGGATGAGCGCCAGGCTCATGGTCCAGGTCTCGAGCGCCCCGACCACCCGCGGCCCCAGGATGTTGGCGAAGGTGAGCACCCAGATCACCCCCGCGGTCGCCACGACGCTCGACGGCGGGTTCGCGATCGAGGGGAAGAACTCGGCCAGATAGCCTACCGCGGCGACCGCGATCGCGATGTTGCCGATCCAGTTGCCGAACCAGTAGATGTAGTTGGTCTGGAAGCCGACGTACGGGCCCAGGAAGTCGCGGGCGTAGGCGTAGGGCCCGCCCTCCTTCGGCTCCAGCTCCCCCAGCTTGGCGAACACCAGCCCCAGCGCCGCGGCCCCCGCGGTGGCCACGATCCACCCGAACACGGCGATTCCGCCCACCGACGCGAGATTGACCGGCAGCAGAAAGACCCCGGTGCCGATCATGTTCCCCGCCACCAGCATCGTGGCCTGGGTGAGGCCCATCTTCTTTCCCGGGACCGACATCAGAAGGCCTCGCCGACGGAGAAATAGAGCAGCCCGCCGTCATTGCCCCAGGCATAGTCGAGCCGCAGGTGCATCGGATAGTCCTGGGTCAGCTGGTAACGGAGCCCCGCGCCGCCGGCCGGGAGCATCCGGGCGTCGAAGAGGTCGGAGAATTCCGGCGCCACCCCCGCGAAGCCTCCGAAGATCGTGACGCCCCAGCGGCCGGCGGTGTGGGCCCGCACCTCGGCCTGGGCCACCGTCGCGTAATGATCGCGATAGCGGCCCTGGGTATAGCCCCTCAGAGCGAATCGGCCCGAGCCCAGAGAGCAGAGTCCGTAGAACGGCGCGTCGCCCGGCGCGCCGCAGGCGTTGAGGTTGGTCACCAGCACGAGTCGAGGGCCCCGGACTCCGTGATACCACGACCAGGCGGCCTGATAGCGCTGAAAGCTGCCCGACTCGCCAGCGCTGGTGGTGAAGAAGCTCGCCTTGAGCTGCGCCAGCGAGCCCTCGTCGGGCCAGTAGTCGCTGTTGCGGGTGTCGTACTCCCCCAGCAGGCCTGGCGCGAAGAGGTCCGCCCGGGACTGATCGGGCAGCTCGGGGACGTCCGGCAGCACGGGGGTGTCGTCGTCGTCCGGGGTGACTGTCGTCTGCATCCACACGAACGTGGGCCCGAGATAGAGCCCGGGCACGACCCGCCTGAGCAGGGCCCCCGAGGCCAGTGTCATCGTCTGCTCGATGGGAATCGACACACCCGCTTCCCCCGCATCGATTCCGATTCCGAAGAAGTCGTACTGCAGGTCCATGTATCCCAGCATGCCCCGGGCCCGCCACGCGTCCCGGCCGAGGCGGGCGATCTCCAGCGCCATCACCCCCCAGCTCCCGTTCTCGCTCACCAGGCCGGTGAGGGCGCCGGTGGACGGCTTGACGGTCGTGTCGGCGTCGAACCGGTGGATCAGCCCCACCATCACCGCGACCCCCCAGCCGATCTGGGAGTTGTGGAAAGGCAGCGGGGCCACCAGTGGGGTGACCCCGCCCGCGGCGCCGCGGCTCGCGCCATCCCCGGGGTCCGGCGGCGGCTCGACCGTCGGCTCGACCGCCACCGTGGGATCCACCGTCACCTCGGGCGAGCCCGTGTCCTGCTGGGCCCCGGCCGCGCTCGCGCCGAGGGCAGCGATGCTGACGAGCAGCGCCGCGGCGCGCCTCAGACCGCCTTCGCCCCCTTCTTGAGACACTGCACGTAGTACACCCCGTCCCGGTTCTCCACCCCATGGGTGTCGTGGCCGAAGCCGGGGAACCGCGCATCCCACGAAGCGAGGGCGTTCAGATATCCCAGGTACGGGCCGTTCGCCGGGCCGGTGGCCTCGCCGGGCATCAGCATCGGGATGCCGGGCGGATAGGGCACCACGCTGGTGGCGAGCACGCGGTTGGCCAGCTTCTCCAGCGGCACGTGCTCGATGTTGTCCCGCACCAGATGCTGGTAGGCGGCGCTCGGTGTCATGACCGCGTCGGGCAGGGTGGAGAAGGCCTCCGCCAGCCAGTGGGTCTGCCGGGTCTCCTTGAGCGTCTCGAACATCCGGTCGGCCAGGTCACGCAGGCCAAGGCCCCCGTAGACCTCCGGGTTGTTCCTGGGCAAGTCTGGGAGCACCTCGGCCAGGGAGCAGTTGGTGTCGTAGTCGCGCTTGAAGTCGAGCAGCGCGTTGAGCAGCGTGCCCCACTTGCCCTTGGTGATGCCGATGGAGAAGAGGAACAGGATGGTGAAGTCGGTGGTCTTCTCGACCTCGACTCCGCGCCGATGGAGGTAGGCGGTGACCAGCGTCGCGGGGATGCCCCGCTTGTCGAGCCCGCCCTTGTCGGCCACCCCGGGCGTGATGATGGACACCTTGATCGGGTCCAGCATGCAATAGCCGTCCTCGAGGTCGCCGAACCCGTGCCACGCGTCGCCGGGGTGGAGCACCCAGGCATCGGGATTCCGGGCAAGGCCATCGGGCGAGGCATCCTCGAAAGCCACGGTCCTGCCGCCCTTGCCTTCCTTGACCCGGTCCGCGTTCCAGGTCTGAAAGAACCACTCGCCCTTGTCCTGGAACTGCTTGTACACCCGGCCCATGGTCTGCCGGAACGCGACCGCTTCCTCGATCGACTCGGTGGTGAGCGCGACGCCGCCCGGGCCGTCCATCATCGCCGCGGTCACGTCGTTGGAGACGATGATCGTGTAGAGCGGCGAAGTGGACGCCTGCATCATGTACGATTCGTTGAACCGCGGATGCGGGATCGGGCTCCGGCCGTCGCGGATGTGGAGCAGCGAGGCCTGGGAGAGCGCTGCCAGCAGCTTGTGGGTCGAATGGGTGGCGAAGATCGTCGGGCCGGTGTGGTCCTTGGGATCGCCGAACATCGCGTGCCGGTCGCGGTAGAGCGGGTTGAACCGGGCGTAGGCGTACCAGGCCTCGTCGAAGTGGATCCGGTCCACGCTCGGGTCGAGCAGCTCCTGCACCCGCCGCGCGTTGTAGCAGAGACCGTCGTAGGTCGAGTTGGTGATGATGGCGTGCACCGGCTTCTGGTCGACGCCCCTGGTCACCAGCGGGTTGGCCTTGATGGCGGCCTTGAGCGCGGCCGGCTTGAGGCGGTCGGCCGGAATGGGGCCGATGATGCCGTAGCGGTTCCGGAGGGGCACCAGGTACTGCGGGATGGCCCCCGACATCACCAGGCTGTGCTCGATCGACTTGTGGCAGTTCCGGTCGCAGAGCGCGATCTGGTCCCGTCCCACCGCGGCCATGAAGATGACTCGGTTGGACATGGAGGTGCCGTTGGTGACGCAATAGGTGCGGTGCGCCCCGAAGACCCGGGCCGCGTACTTCTCGTGCTCGCCGATCGGCCCGGTGTGATCCAGCAGCGACCCCAGCGCGCCGACGCTGATGGAGAGGTCGGAGCGGAGCAGGTTTTCGCCGAAATAGTCGAAGAAGATCCGCCCTACGGGAGACTTGAGGAAGGCGGTCCCCCCGGTGTGTCCGGGCGTGTGCCAGGAGTACTCGTACTCCTGGCTGAACTTCATGAGCGCGGCCGCCAGCGGCGGCAGCATCACGTCCACGTAGCGCCGGATGGCCGCCGCGACCCGCCCGCCCACGAAGGCCGCCGTGTCTTCCAGCGTCCAGATGTACTCGTCCACCATCTCCATGACGTCCACCGGGATCGAGGACGCCTCGCCCCGCTCGGCCATCAGGAAGATGGGGATCTTGTCGTTCCGGGCGCGGACCTGGCGGATCAGGTCGCGGGCGCTCTCGTGGTCGCCGTTGGCCGGGCCGCCGTTGTGGTCGCCCAGGGTCCAGTCCACCAGCACGGCGTGAATCGCCGAGTCGGAGACGATCACCGAGCTGCCGTCCTGGGCGGAGGCCGCTTCGACCACGTCGATGGCCCGGCCCTGGAGCTCCTGCACCAGCGCCCGGGTTGCCCGGCCTTCGGCGGTGAGGGCGGGAAGCTCATCGTCCACCACGAGCGCCCGCCAGCTCAGGCGCTTGATGCTGCGCTGGATCATGTCACTGCCTCCACCCGTTCTAGGCTCACTCCGGCAGCGAATTCCACCGGAAGAAGACTTCGGATTTCTCGTTGGGCTCGCCGAACCACTTGGCGTAGGTGCCCTTGTAGCCGGCGGTCTCGAACTCCTTGCTCAGGGCGCGGTCCACCAGAAGGCGGAAGTCGTCGTCGCCCCGCTCGATCGGGAGCGCCAGGCGCTCGTAGGTGTACTGCCGGTCCAGCACCATCAGATCGTCGGCGGACTTGCTGCTCTTGACCGCGTCGAGCAGGATGGCCCGCTCGGCGAAGAAGGCGCTCGCCTTCCGGTCGAGCACGGCCTGCACCCCGGCCTTGTAGTCCGTCACCGGGGTAATCGCGAACTCGACCTGGAACTCCTTGCCCCGCTCCTTGATGTACTGCTCGGCCGTGGTGCCGGTAACGACGGTGAAGACCTGCTCGCGCAGGATGTTGAGCGCGGTGGCCTTCCAGGTGGGGGTGTACTTCACCGCCTCGCCGTTCAGGATCTGGCGCAGGCGCTTGGGGGAGTCGGTGCGCACCACGACGCCCACGCCGCCGGGGAAGATCGGCTGGGAGAAGTCCACCTGTTCCCGGCGGGCCAGGGTGACCGTCACCGCGGCGCACAGCGCGTCCACATCGTGCCGCGCCACCGCCTGCAGCTGGTTGTCCACCGAGACGGGCACCCATTCCACCTTGAGGTCGCCCCCGGCCTGGGCCTTGACCGCCTCGGCCACGGTGTTGCACAGGTCCACCGAATAGCCCGCGGGGTTGCCGGATTCGTCCTTGAAGGAGAAGGGGCGCGCGTCGGTGCGATATCCCAGCTTGAGTGCCCCGTTCGCCTTGATCCGCTCGAGCGTCGTCTCCGGCGGCTTGGGGGCCGGCACCGCCGCCGCCTTCCTGGCCTGCCCGAACGCCGTCGGGGCCACCGCAAGCAGCGCGAGGGCGCTGATGCCTGCTACGTGTCGCATGGTGCGTCTCCTTGACGTCGGGTCCCTCAGGCCGTTGCCGCCGCCGCGCGCCGGGTTGAGTAGAACCGGTGCGCGATGAATCCCCAGATGATGAAGCCGAGCGCCATGACCAGCGTGCCGCCCATGACGGCATCCTTGCCGGAGGCGAAGATGGCATAGGTGCTGTAGAGCATCGCCACCACCGCCACCGCGACATTCAGCTTGTACTTGCCCTGCTCGACGCCGGCCGTGCGCATCATGAGCGGCAGGGCGGACAGGGCGATGATGTAGGGGATCACATTGGTGACCACCGCGAGGCTCACCAGGACCCCGAACGTCTCGCTCAGCGAGGGCGAGGCGGTGGAGAGCGCCATCAGCGATTGGACGATGCCCATCACGACCATGCCGGTGACCGGCGCGCCCATGCCGTTCAGCTTGGAGAAGAAGCCGGGGAACATCCCCTGATCCGCGGCCGACTTGGCGGTCATGCTGATGGTGAACTGCCAGCCCAGCAGCGAGCCGAGGCAGGCCAGCACCGCCAGGGCCATCACGATCGAGCCCACGGTGGGGTTGAACATGTGACTGTAGGCGAGGCCGAACGGTCCGGTGGACTTGGCCAGCTCCGCGTTGGGCACGATGCCCTGGATCACCGCGGTGGAAAGGACGTAGATGACCGCGGCGCCGAGGGTGCCGAACATGCAGGCCAGCGGCACGTCGCGCTTCGGGTTCTCCACCGCGTCGGAGTTCTGCGCCGCGGACTCCATGCCGAGGAAGGCCCAGAGCGTGAGTGCGATGCTCGAGCCCATGCCTTCGGCCAGGCCGAGCCCGTGAGGGTTCCAGGCGGCGGAGAAGGTGTCGCCCTTGAACCAGATCCAGCCGAGAAAGGAAATGAAGCCCACCGGCAGGATGACG
>DATEIR010000069.1:0-3919 GCA_035278885.1 Gemmatimonadales bacterium
GCCGACACGGCGTCCAACGCCCTGATCATCACCGACACCCGGAGCCGGCTGAGCGGGGTCACCGACTTCGTGCGCGGGCTCGACGTGCGCACGCCGCAGCTCTCGATCCAGGCCAAGATCATCTTCGTCGACCGGACCGACCTCGAGGCCCTCGGCCTCAAGTACGACCTGGGCGACAGCCACCAGTTCTTCAACAAGCTGGTGCAGCGGACCGACCCGGCGACCGGCGAGCCGTTCGACAAGAACGTGAACGTGGTCGATCTGGGCGGCGGCACGGTCTCCGCCATCGGCAACGCCGACGCCCAGGTCAAGAACTCCGCGCTCGACCTGATCTACTCCACCGCGATCGGCGGGTTCGCGCTGACCACGTTCCTGAGCGCCCTGGAGACGAGCGAGCTGGCCGACATCCAGGCCGAGCCGGTCATCTCCACCCTGGACAACCGCCAGGCGGACATCCTGGTGGGTGAGGAAACCCCGGTCCGCGTGATCGACGCGTCGGCCGCCAGCGGCAACGACGCACCCCGCGCGAACGTGCAGATGAAGGAGACCGGTATCCGGCTCACGGTCACCCCCCACGTGACCAACAACCGCCAGATCCTGATGCAGCTCCACACCGAGCGCTCGGCCCTCCAGATCCTGGCCGAGACGGACCTCGGCTTCAACTTCCAGAAGCAGAAGGCCGACAACCAGCTCCTGGTGAACGACGGCGAGACCGCGGTCATCGGCGGCCTCACGGTCACCGAAGTCAACAAGACCCGGTCGGGCATCCCGCTCCTGAGCGGCCTGCCGATCGTCGGCAAGATGTTCAGCAACACCACCGAGAGCGAGCGGCGCCGCGACCTGATCATCCTGGTCACGCCGCGGATCATCGACGACGGTGGGTCGCTGGAGTAGGCGCAGGGACGCAGAGTCGCAGGGACGCAGGACAGGAGGCGGACGGCGGAACGGGGTAGCGTTCCGCCGTTCCGCCTTTCACCTTACGGACTCGGTAACGCCCTGCGCCCCTGCGCCCCTGCGACCCTGCGCCCCTGCGCCCCTGCGCCCGAGGCCCCATGCACCTCCGCTTCACCACCGCGGGCGAGTCCCACGGGAAGGGCTACGTCGCCATCGTGGAAGGGCTCCCGGCCGGTCTCCCGGTCTCCGCCGAGTGGGTGGACCGCGACCTGGCCCGCCGGATGATGGGCTACGGCCGGGGCGCCCGGATGAAGATCGAGCGGGACCGGATCGAGTGGCTTGCCGGAGTGCGCGCCGGCGAGACGCTGGGCTCGCCGGTCGCCATGCTGATCCACAACCGCGACTGGGCCAACTGGGAGGACGTGATGGGCCACGAGGCCGCGGAGCCGGGAGAGCTGCGCCGGCGCCGAGTCGCGCGGCCGCGGCCGGGGCACGCCGACCTCGCCGGCGTGCTCAAGTACGACCGGCTGGACGCCCGCGACATCCTCGAGCGCGCCAGCGCGCGGGAGACCGCCGCGCGGGTGGCCGCCGGCGCGCTGGCCCGGCGGCTGCTGGACGAGTTCGGGGTCGAGATCGGCAGCCACGTCCTGAGCCTGGGCGGCGTGCGCCCGACCGTGCCCGTCGAGCTGCCGACGCCGCTCAACGAGGCGGCCGATCGATCCGAGGTGCGGGTGCTCGATCCGTCCGTCGAGCCCGAGGTCATCCGCCGGATCGACCAGGCCAAGCAGACCGGCGATACCCTGGGCGGCGAGGTCGAAGTGGTCGCGCGCGGCGTGGTGGTGGGCCTGGGCAGTCACGTGAGCTGGGACCGCAAGCTCGACGGCCGTCTTGCCGGGCTCCTCATGTCCATTCCGGCGGTCAAGGGCGTCGAGATCGGGCTCGGCTTCGAGGCGGCCCGCCGCCCCGGCTCCGCGGTGCACGACCCGATCGACGCCGGGACCAGCGCACCGCCCACCGGCGGCGATCCGCGCGGCGGCTTCCGGCGCCGGACCAACAACGCGGGCGGACTCGAGGGCGGCATCACCACCGGCGAGCCGGTCGTCTGCCGGGTCGCGATGAAGCCGATCTCCACCCTGATGTCGCCGCTGCCTACCGTGGACCTCGTGAGCGGCGGCCCGGCCAACGCCCAGAGCGAGCGCTCCGACGTGACCGCGGTGCCCGCCCTGGGGGTCATCGCCGAGGCCATGGTGGCGATCGCGCTGGCGGACGCGATGCTGGAGAAGTTCGGGGGCGACAGCCTGGGCGAGATGCGGCGGAACTACCACGACTACGTCGCCGCGCTGGGCAGCCGCTGGACGGCCTCCCGGGCCACGGGCACCACCGGAGAAGCGGGGTAATGGCCGGACGCCATCTTCTATTCGTCGGCCTGTCCGGGAGCGGCAAGAGCACCGTCGGGCAGATCGTGGCCGAGGAGCTGGGAGCTACCCTGTTCGACATCGACATGCTCCTGGTCCGCCAGATGGGCATGCCGGTGAGCCAGATGTTCGGCATGCTGGGCGAGCCCGGGTTCAGGCGGATGGAGCGGGATGCAGTCACCGCCGCGTGGGCTGCCGAGGGCCCGTCCGTGATCGTCCCCGGTGCCGGCTGGGCGTCTCAGCCCGGCCATATGGAGGCCGGAAAGGCGCGTTCCCTTACCTTTTATCTACAGTGCGCGCCGGCGGTGGCGGCCCGCCGTCTGGCCGGAGGCGAAGTTCGCCCCCTGCTCGCCGGGGCGGATCCGGAGGCGCGACTCGAGGCGTTGCTCAAGGAGCGGGAACCGTTCTTCCGGCTCGCCGATTATGAGGTAGCCGCGGGCAAGCGATCGGCCGCCGAAGTGGCAGCCGAAGTAACGTCGCTGGCGCGGCGGCACGGCGGGTGGCAGTGAGACTGGTCTGTAATCTACTGTCCGGCAATCACTTACGACACAGCTCCTTGCATCCGCCCGGCCGGGCGTCTTTCTTGTACGCCCTAAAGTTGACCACCCGATGACCACCGGGGATTAGACTGTAGACATGGCGACAGCCCCTAAGCGAACCAAACGCGCCTCCTCCGCCAAGGCGGAATCGGCCCCGGCCGAGGTCGAAAAGCCGGCCCGGAAGGCCGCCACCCGCGCCAAGCCCAAGGCCGAAAAGGCCCGGGCCCGGGCCGCGGCCCATGGCGGGGACGCGCTCGTCATCGTCGAGTCGCCCACCAAGGCCAAGACCATCGGGAAGTACCTGGGGCGGGGCTACGACGTGAAGGCGACGATCGGGCACCTGCGCGACCTCCCCACCCGCGAGCTGGGGGTGGACGTCGACAACGGGTTCGAGCCCAAGTACGTCACCATCAAGGGCAAGACCAAGACGCTGGCCGAGCTCAAGAAGGCGGCCAAGACCGCGTCCACCATCTATCTCGCCACCGACCCCGACCGGGAAGGCGAGGCGATCGCCTGGCACGTGGCCGACCAGATCACGCCCGCCCGGAAGGTGCCCGTCCACCGGGTGCTGTTCGAGGAGATCACCCGCGACGCGGTCGTGGCCGCCATGGAAAGCCCCACCGCCATCGACGAGAAGAAGGTGGAGGCCCAGCAGGCCCGCCGGATTCTCGACCGCCTGGTCGGCTACAAGGCGAGCCCCATCCTGTGGCGGACCATCAAGACCGGTCTCTCGGCCGGCCGGGTCCAGACCGTGGCGCTCCGGCTCATCGTGGAGCGCGAGCGGGAGATCCGAGCCTTCACGCCGCAGGAATACTGGACCATCGAGGCGCTCTGCGCCTCGGGCGGCCAGACCTTCGAGGCGGGCCTGGCCAAGATCGACGGCCACAAGCCGGCGCTCGGCAGCGAGGCCGAAGCGCGCGCCGTGGTGGACGCGGTGCGGAGCCTGCCGTTCGTGGTCTCCAAGGTGGAAAAGCGCCGCCGCAACAAGCGGCCGGCGGCGCCGTTCACCACCAGCACGGTGCAGCAGGAGGCGGCCAAGAAGCTGGGCTTCAGCTCCCGCCGCACCATGCG
>DATEIR010000070.1:0-24085 GCA_035278885.1 Gemmatimonadales bacterium
GCCCCGCCGCCCCAGCCCGCTGGTCCGCCGCGCGCGGGTGGCCCCCCCCGCCAGCCCACGCCCGCTCCGCCATCGGGCACCGGTGCCATGGGGGGCACGGGCCCCTCGCCGATCTCACAATAGGGATGCGGCGCTGCCGCCTGGCGGCGGAGTGGGTCCTGCCGATGACGGGCCCGCCCATCGCGCGGGGGGCGGTGCTGATCGGGTCCGACGGACGCATCGAATCGGTCGCTGCCGACGACCACGTTCCCCGGCCGGGGGACGTGGTGGAGGAACGGTACGACAGCGGCATCCTGCTGCCGGGCCTGATCAACACCCACACCCATCTCGAGCTGACCGGCCTCGCCGGCGGGCCGCCGGGGTCCGACTTCACCGGATGGGTTCTCGGGGTTCGCCAGGCCAAGGCCGCACGCTCGGCGGAGGCGTTCCGGGAGGCCGCGCGCCGGGGCGTCATGGATTGCTGGGCCGGCGGCGTGACCACGGTGGCCGACACCGGAGACTCCGGTGCGGTGATCGCCGCACTGGCCGAGTTGGGCGGGTCGGGCGTCGTCTACCACGAGGTCTTCGGCCCGCATCCCGGCCAGGTGGCGGAATCGCTCGCGGGGCTTCGGGCCGCGGTGACCCGCCTGAGTCGCCACGCGGCGGGGCGGGTGCGGATCGGAGTCTCGCCTCATGCCCCCTACACCGTGAGCGGCGACCTGTACGCCGCGACGGCGGCGTACGCCGCGGCGGAGGGCCTGCCGCTGGCCGTGCACCTGGCCGAGTCTCGGGCCGAGTCGGAGCTGCTGGGGCAGGGGAGCGGTACCTTTGCCGACGCCTGGGGGCGGCGAGGAATTCCCCTGCCGCCCAGACCGGGTCGGAGCCCGGTCGAATGGCTCGACGCGCACGATGTGCTGGGCGAGCGGACGCTCTGTATTCACGTGGTGCGGGCGTCCGGCAGAGACCTCGACTGCCTGGCTCGGCGAGGCGTCGCGGTGGCGCATTGTCCGCTCAGCAACCGCGCGCATGGCCACGGCAACGCGCCGCTGGGGGACATGCTCGATCGCGGCCTTCGCGTCGGAGTGGGCACCGATTCGGTGCTGAGCGTCGGCGTCCTCGACCTCCTCGCCGAGGCCCGCGCCGCCCGGGCGCTTGCCGGACTGGATGCGGCGGCCGCGCTCGCGCTCTGTACGACCGGGGCCGCGGCGGCGATCGGCCTGGCCGGAGAAATCGGCAGCCTCGAGCCCGGTCACTGGGGCGACTGCGTGGTGCTGGAGCCGGCGACGTCGGACCTCGGCCCCGAGGAACGCGCGCTCGCCTGTGCGCCGGGAGATGTCGTGGCTACCTATCTGGGAGGCAGAGCCGTGTATCGCACTCGGGCCGCGTCATGAAAATTCAGCGCCACGCCGCGATCCTGCGGGTCGTCCGGGAGCGCCGCATCGAGAGCCAGGACGAGCTCCGGGGCGCGCTCGCCTCGGAGGGGTTCATCGTCACCCAGGCGACCCTGTCCCGCGACATCCGCGAGCTGGGGCTGGCCAAGCTGGCGGACCCCAACGGCGGAGCCTACTACACCCATCCCCATCGCGCCGCCGTGCGCCCGGACCTGGGGCAGGTGCTGCCGGCGCTTCTGGTGAGCGTGGACGGGGTCGGACCATTCGTCGTGCTGAAGACCGCGAGCGGCTCGGCAGGCGCGGTCACCGAGGCGCTCGATCAGGCGGGATGGAACGAGGTGATCGGCACCATCGCCGGCGACGACACCGTGCTCGTGATTACCCGCAGCGTGCGCCACCGTCAGGCGGTGGCGAGCCGCATCCAGGCGCTGGTGCGCTAGGAGCGCCGGGCACGTCCCTTGCTCGGTTTTCGGCCGCCCATTACGATTCGATTGCCGCCTTCCCGAGGGCGGCGTTCGTGTATCCTTACGACGACAGTCGGGAGAATCCCGTGCGTTGTCTGGCGTTGAACGCCTCGTTCGAGCCGTTGACCATGGTCCCGGTCCGACGCGCCCTTCGTCTCGTGATCGAGGGGAAGGCGGAGATCGTCGAATCGGACCCGGGCGACGTCGTCCGAAGTGAACGCCTGACACTTCCCAAACCAGCGATCATCAGGCTGGTCAAGTTCGTGCACGTTCCCCGCCGCTTCCGTCGCCAGGTCACCAATACATTCCTCTTCGCTCGTGACGGCTACCGGTGCCAGTACTGCCACCGCGGCCAGGGCGAGCTGCGGCACCGCGAATGCCTCACCCGCGACCACCTGATCCCGCTGTCCCGCGGCGGCGACAACGAGTGGACCAACGTGGTGACGGCCTGCAGCAGCTGCAACACGCGGAAGGGAAACCACCTGCCCGAGGAGTGCGGCATGCATCCGCACGCGCCCCCGCGCGAGCCGCACTTCGTGCATCTCTCCTGGGCGGTGCGCCGCCTCTCGGCCCAGCAGGCGAAGTACATCAGGCTGTTCTATGGCGAGGAGGCGCTGCGGGCCCTGGGGGGTGTGGCGGGGATCGTGGCGAAGGCCTAGCGAACCTCGAACCCCGCGCTCTTCGCCTCCAACCTGAGACTCGGCAGCCCCGCCAGCCGCAGCAGGAACCGCGTGGCCCCTCGGCCCAGCGCGTCGCCCAGACTCCCTCGCCCGTCCGTCGCGTCGCCCAGGTCGCCTTCCAGGAACTTTTCCAGCTCGTCGAGATCCGAGTCCGACAGGGTCGAGACCTCCAGCACGGCGGTGTAGTAGTAGCTGCCCGACTCGGTAGGGCCGACGTTCACCTGGTAGGCGAAGGCGAGCGCGGCGCTGAGCGCGTCGACCGTGGCGTAGCGCCGCTCCTGCGCCTGGCTGGCGAACAAGGTGAGCAGGGTGTACTGGTCCAGCAGCGGCTCGTGCCGGACTACGACGTCCCATTCGGTCTGTCGGGTCAGGAGGTCGAGCCACCCGCCCCGCGATCGCCAGATCTCCAGCCGATAGTGCAGCCGCACCGGCAGGCCCGAGCGCAGGGTGGAGAGCCACCGGCCGTCGGCCAGCAGGTTCTCGGACCGCACCACCGGCACCCGCGCGCCGCGGCTCGTGGAGTCGGCGGACAGGCGGACACCCAGGCGCACCGCCGGCACCGACTGCCCGACGAGCGCCCCCGTCCCGGTCGCGAACAGGCCGAGGACCACCACGAGGGTTCGGGCGGCGTGGTTGACGGTACGGACGGGGGAGCGGCGCACTAGAAGCGGCGCTGGAGTCTCACCACGAACTTGACCGACTCGCCGTCATCGAGCCCCTTGGCGAGGTAGGCCCCGATCGAGCCGGCGTCCAGCCCCACGCCGACGTCGACGTTCCACTCGTGGAAGCTGGGAATCTTGTTCACCGGCACCTGTCCCGGACCGTCGCCGGCGAGCCACCCTTTGCCCGCGTCGCTCAGGAACACCAGGTCCGCTTCCTCGATACCGATGAACCGGCCGCTTCGCTGACCCTGGTTGTCCTTGACCCGGAACCCCAGGTTGAGGTTGAGCCGGGTCCGCACTTCGACCTGCGCGCTGATGGAGCGGTCGCAGAGCGCGGGCTGGGCGGGATCGGAGAAGTCCTCGGGGGCGCAGTCGAAGACCCGGAAGTCGTAGCCCGGCAGGATGTCGGTGCCGCCGAGCGACACGCGCCGCTGGACCGGCAGCCGGTCGCCGCCGATCCACCAGTCAGCCCGGAGGCGGCCGTTGACCCGCAGCGAAGGGGTGAGCCGGGAGTACCGCCGCAGATCGAGCAGCAGCTTGTCGAACGCGTAGCCGCCGCCGATCGGCAGCTCCGGCCGGACGCTCTCGGGCAGGAGCACCGGGGCGACGTCGTCGCTCCCCGAATGCTCGTACCGCCCGCGCAGCAGCCACCCGCTGCTGGGCAGGTCGCGCTCGTTGCGGGTGTCGTAGTCCACCTGGGCGCCGAAGGTGGTGTAGTGTCCGTCGTCGATCAGCGGATTGCGCCGCCACTGATCGCTGTTCCGGAAGAGCGACCAGGGGTCCGCATCCCGGACCGACCGCTCGTTGTCGTAGCGGAGGCTGCCCGCCACCCGCAGGGTGCGGATGGGCGTGAGCCAGGCCTCCCCGCCGCCCCCCACCCGCTCGTAGTAGTCGCGATAATCGCGCTGCAGCAGGAACGCCGCCCACCCGTTCTCCGAGAGCGAGAGCGGCTGGTCCTCGAACGCTTCCACCTCGCTGTAGAGCTGCCCTGCGACCCCGACGATCCCCTTCCGCAGCTCCAGCCGGGCCCGGTAGCCGAAATCGTTCTGCAGCCGGGTCTCGTCGCTGCTGGTGGTGCGAAGAATGCCGCGCAGGTCCAGCTTGACCGAGGAGTTGGTCGAGGGACGGAGCTCGAAGGTGGGCCCGAAGACGATCGGCAACCCCTCCACCCGGTTATAGGTGCCGCCGGTCGCGAGCAGCAGGGTGGTGCGCACCTTCCCGGTCTGGAACGAGGTGCTGGCGGTGGCGAACTCGCCGAGCGACCGGCGGCGCTCGCGCAGCACCAGCAGGCCGTCGTCCGAGCGGAACACCGGCGCCGCGTCCCAGTACACCCGCTCGGTCCCGGAGTGGACCGCCTCGTCCGAGCGGAGCAGCCGCCCGCCGACGACCAGGATGCCTCCCGTGACGCGGGCGCCGGGGAGGAGGTGCAGCGTCCCGTTGGCCACGGTGACCGGCCCGTTCACCCGGCCCGCGATCCGCAGCGTGCCCCGGTGCACCGCGAGCCGGCCCTCGAACTCGCTCCCGGTGGGCAGGGTGAGATCGCCCTCCACCCGGGTGGTGCCCGAGTCGTTGAACATCCGGATCAGCTCGGCGACCACCGCGGGAGGTGGGCCGCCCCGCAGCAGCGTATCGCTCGGCGGCGCGTCGGGATCGATCACGATCACGCTGTCCTGGGCCCGCACGATCGCGGGGAGCAGCAGGAGCAGGGCCGTCCACAGGAATCGCCTCACCCCTCGCCCTCCGGTGTCTTCTCGATGCCGAGCCGGCGCAGCCGGCGATACAGGTTGGCGCGATCCGTCTGCAGGATCCTGGCCGCCTCCGCGACGTTGCCGTCCGCCTGGGACAGCGCCGCGCTGATGAGCGCGCGCTCGTACTCGTCGAGCGCCTCGGTCAACGGCACGCCCACCGCGGCCGACGGCATGGTCGGCGGCCCGCCTCCCCGCAGCACCTGGCGGACCGCCGGGGCGTCGACCGTGGGACCGTTGAGGATGCTGAGCCGCTCGACCAGGTTGGCCAGCTCCCGCACGTTGCCCGGCCAGTTGTAGGCCGCCATCGCGGCCAGCGCCTCGGGCGCGAAGGTCACCGCCTGGCGCGGACGCACCCGCTCGGCCAGATGGGCCACCAGCGCCGGCAGGTCGTCGAGTCGCTCGCGCAGCGGCGGCAGATGGATCGGGAAGACCTCGAGCCGGAAGTAGAGATCCTCCCGAAACGTCCCGCCCGCGACCTCGCTCTCCAGCCGCCGGTTGGTCGCCGAGATGACCCGCACGTCGGTCTGCATGGTGACCTCGGCCCCGATCCGCTGCACCTCCCCCGATTCCAGGGTCCGGAGCAGCTTGGCCTGGGCCTCCGGGCTCAGGTCGCCGATCTCGTCGAGGAAGAGCGTCCCCTCGTGGGCCAGCTCGAATCGCCCCAGCCGCCGCTCGGTCGCGCCGGTGAACGAGCCGCGCTCGTGGCCGAACATCTCGGACTCGACCAGGTCGCGCGGGATGGCCGCGCAGTTGACCGTCACGAACGCCCGGGTGGACCGCCGGCTCGCCGCGTGGATCGCCGCCGCGACCATCTCCTTGCCGGTGCCCGACTCGCCGGTGATCAGCACCCGCGCCTCGGTCGGCGCCACCCGGGCGATCAGCGCCCGGACCTGCTGCATCGCCGCGCTCTCGCCGATCAGCGTGCCCCGCCGGCTCAGCTCGGCCTGGAGCGCGCGGTTCTCCGCCCGGGTCCGATTCAGCTCCAGCGCGGCGCGCACCGTGACCAGCACCGTCTCCGGTGTGAGCGGCTTCTCCAGGAACTGGAACGCTCCCAGCTTCACCGCGCGCACCGCGTCGGTCAGCTGCGCCTTGCCGCTCATCATGATCACCGGCGTGCGCCGCCCGCGCTCGCGGATGCGCGCGAGAGTGTCCAGCCCGTCGGGACCCGGAGGCATGAGCAGGTCGAGCAGGACCACATCGGGGTCGGCCTGGTCCAGCATGAGCAGCGCGGCGTTGCCGTTGGCCGCCTCGGCCACGGTGAAGCCTTCCTCCCGCAGCAGCGCGCCCAGCATCCGCCGGATGTTGGCCTCGTCGTCCACCAGGAGGAGCTGGGCCGGCCCGGTGGCCGCGCGGTCGCCGCTCATCGGGTCCGGAGCCCGATCACGAAGGTGGCGCCGCCGCCCGGCGTCGGCTCGGCGGCGATACTCCCCTCGTGGTGCTCGACCGTCTGCTTGGCCAGCGCGAGACCGAGCCCGGTGCCGCCCTCCTTGCCGGTACAGTACGGGTCGAAGAGCCGTCCCTCCAGCTCGGGCGCAATGCCGGGGCCATGGTCGCGGATCGACACGCGCGCGCCCCCGCCCTGGGGACGGACGGTGATCTCGATCTCACCTTCGCCGCCGCAGGCTTCGACCGCATTGCGCAGGATGTTGCTGAAGGCGCGGCGGAGCGGGTCGTAGTGACCCTGAATGGCCGGTGTCGCGGGGTCCAGCTCGAGGCGGGCATGCATCGTGGGCGGCAGCGAGGTCCGGCTGAGCTCCTCCAGCAGCTCGGTCAGGTCGACCGGCGCCGCGGGGCCCTCGGGCAGCCGGCCGAACTCGGTGAACTCGCGTGCGAGCTGTTCCAGCCGGCCGGATTCCGCCACCAGCACCTCGATGGCATCCAGCTGTCCGGGTGTGGACGAGCGCCCCAGCTGCGCGACGGCCAGGCGGATCGGCGTGAGCGGATTGCGCATCTCGTGCGCCACCCGCCTGGCCGTCTCGCGGAAGGCGCGCAGCCGCTCCGCCTCGATCTCGCGCGCGCGGGCCAGCTCCAGCGCCTGCGCCATCTCGCGGAGGGCATTGCGGAGCGCCGCGAACTCGGGCGCGCCACGACGGGGCCGGTCGGGGGGCAGCGGCTCCTGCCGTCGAATGTGGCCGGTCCAGCCGATGAGCTCCTCGATCGGCCGGCTCAGCTGCCGCGAGAGGTGGCCGCCCAGACGGACCGACGCGTAGAGAAAGGCCGCTCCCACCAGGAACACCACCAGGCCGAGCCCGGCGTAGTAGTACCGCCCGAACGCCTCGGCGCGCTGGAACTGTCCCAACGCGGCATTGAGCCGGCTGGCGTGAGCGGCCAGCGCGGCGCGCTCGGTCGAGTCGAGGCGGGTCGAGTCGAGGGTTTCCAGGAGCGCGCGGCCGGTCGCGCCGACTTCCTCCAACGCCTGCGCCGGCCCGGCGGCAGGCGTGGTCGAACGGATGGTGAGCCCCCAGCCCAGGATCGCCAGCGCGGTGGGCAGCGCGCCGAGGCAGATCAGGATGAGGAGGATCCGTTGATTGAAGGAGAGGCGCATCGGCCTTGAAGATAAGCCGCGAATCGAGAGCCGGCCCAGCCGAGCACGGCGGCCGCCACCGCGGCCGTCCACTCGGTCCAGTGGCTCGGCGGCGACCCGGTGAGCGCGGGCAGGACCAGCAGCCCCGCGGCCACCACCGCGGCCAGCAGGGACAGCGCGGTGCCGCGTCGGGGCAGGAAGGCGGCCCACCATCCCAGCGGCAGGACCAGCGCACCGATCCAGAGAGCGGTGAGCAGCCGGACGCTCCGGCCGAGCACGAACTTCATCGGGGGGACGGCGAGCCACCCCTGGGTGGGGCGCAGGTCCATGCCGTCCTGCCGGACGTTCCCGCTCCAGGCCACGCTCATCGTGAGCCGGCCGTCGCGAATCGCGCCGCGCAGCCGGACCGGGACGCCGGAGTCGGGCGGGAACGCATCGCGGAGCTGCAGCGTCGGCGACCAGATCCGGAGCCGCTGCGCCCGGGAGGGCACCACCAGCACCGCGTCGCGGCCGTACTGACCCAGGGCCAGCAGCGGCGTGTGGTGCACCTGCAGGTAGTACAGGAACACCAGGTCGGGCGTCGGCGGCCCCGAGATGGCGCGCACTTCGATGGTCGCCGCTCCCCGGTCGAGCGAGCGTCGGAGCGCCGCCCGGTCCGGCGGCGTCTCCTGGCGCGGCATGATCATCCCGTCCACTCGCGCTTCCAATACGCGCCCGCGGTAGCCCCGGTCCGACGAGGCCATATCGGGCCAGCCGCTCCGGATCGGGCCGCGCAAGCTCCGCGGACCCTGCAGCCAGACCGTCGCGGAGAGAATCGCGATCCAGAGCAGGGACCATCCGGCGAACAGCACCGCCGCCACCCGAGGCGACGGCAGGACGAATGCACGCCACCGCGCGGCGAGCGCCGCGGCCACCGCCGCGCCGGTGGTGTTGGTGACCAGGTCGCTCAGGCTGGCGTCGCGCCCGGTCACCACCGTGTACTGGAGGAACTCCACCGTGAAGGACACCAACGCTGCCGCCGCGACCACGGATCGCCAGCGCCAGCCCGCCAGACGGAGCCCGGCCCCGAACGGGGCGAACAGGAGGAGATTGAGGACGACATCCACGCCGCCCTTGTTCCCGCACACCAGGCAGAGCAGGGGAGTGGCCGCCGACGCGGCGGCCTGGCCCGGGTTGGGCTCGAGGGTGAGGATCGCGATCGCGGCGAGGCCCAGCGCGGCGAGTGGCAGGCCCACCGCGCGCCCCAGGCGCGTGCCCGTGTCGGTCAGGGAGTGTTCGCCTCGCCCGCCCAGCGGCGGGTCAGCAGGGCGGAGACCCGGTCGATCCAGCCGGCGTTGCGTCCCCAGTGGCGGTTGGTCAGCGTGTCGGCCAGCATCCGGGCCGCGCTGCGCCCGTAGACCCCGACCGATTCGGGGTAGAGGTAGAGCACCGCGGCCAGGAAGGTCAGCGTCGCCCCGGTCGTGCCGATCAGCACGATGAAGCTCGAGGTGCCGGCCGCGACCAGCGTCAGCCGGACGGTCACCGCGACGGCGGCGGTCATGATGCCGAGGACCAGGCCGGGGGTTTGCGCCTGGAGGAACTCGCGGAGGGTGCAGCCGGTGATCTGCAGGCTGATCCCCGCCCCCGCGACGTAGTTCACCACCACGCCCAGGAGCACGCCCGTGGCGACCCCCGGAAGCCCGAACGGGACGCCGGCCAGCGCGCCGACGATGACCCCCGCGGCGAAGAGCCCTTCCCGGAACCCGCGCTTCGCGATGGAGCCGGTGAAGCCGTCGATGGTATAGGTCATGAGATTCGGCAGCCGGAGCACCAGCCCGAGGCTCAGGATGCGGAAGGGGAGAATCGCCGGTGTCCAGCGCGGGCCCAGCAGGACCTGGACGATCTCGGGGCCGAGCACCACCATCAGCGCGGTCAGCGGCGCGCTCACCAGACTGATCACCGAGAGGCCGGTGAGATAGGCCAGGCGGAGCCGCTCCGCCTGGTGCTGAACCCGGGACATGATCGTGAACAGCACCCGGGTGATCACCAGGCCGAAGTTGGTGACCGGCTGCATCATCAGCTTGAACGCCCGGGAATAGAAGCCCAGCGGCTCGAGCCCCAGCACCCGGCCCACGACGACGTTATCGCCCTGCTGCGCCCCGTAGTTGAGGAGCCGCGCCGCGGTGAAGGTGCGGCCGAAGCGGCTCAGCTCGCCCAGCTCTTCTCCGCTTACCAGGAGACGCTTGGGAAAGGCGTGCGCCTGCAGCAGGAGGACCGTTCGCAGGCAGGTAAACAGGAGGTTGCTGCCGACCAGCGCCCATGCCCCGAGCCCGAGGAGCGCCAGCGCCACCGACGAGGCGCTCTGCGCGAGGTTGGAGAGCACGTTGAGTCGGGTGAGTCGCTGCCATTCGAATTCCCGCTGCAGCAGCGCCTCGGCCACGATCCCCGGACTCGCCAGCAGAAAGGTGGCGCTCAACGCCCGGATGAAATCGGTCAGGCTGGCGCTGCCGAGCATCCGGGCCGCGAGCGGAGCGGTGAAAAAAACCAGCACGGTCGCCAGCAGTCCCAGGACGAGCGCCAGAGTGAAGCCGGCCCGCAGCAGACGATCGCTGAGCTCCGGACGCTGCACCACGGCGGAGCCCACCCCGAAGGCGGCGAAGAGGGACCAGAACCCCACGTAGGCCGTCGCCAGGCCCACCTGGCCGAATGCCACCGGCGCGATCAGCCGCGCGAGCACCGCGATGACCCCGACCTGTACCACCCCGTTGGCGGCGGTCGCGGCGTACTGGTAGGTCACCCCGGCGAGGGTGGAATGAGCGAGGGTTTTCTTGCGAGGCCCGGCTGCGATCATCACGCTCCGGCGGGAGGGGGCAGGTCGCCTCGCAATGTACTGGCATCGGGACGGTGACGCCGCGCCGCCGGGTCGCGCGGGGCCGAGGAGTCCTGCCGCCGCGCGGAGGGTACCCTGCCGGCCGGCGCCGCGCCTCGCCGGTCGAGATAGGCCTGGCACCAGGCCTCGACCAGGAGCAGCGACCAGAGTCGGGCCGCGCGCTCCGGCCGTTGACCCCGGCGCGGCCGCCCGGCCACGACAGCCTGCACCTCGGCCGGGTCGAAGAGACCGCGGGCGCGCACTCGCTCGGGCGTGAGCATCTCGGCAGCCATGCCGTCGAGCACCGCGCACAGCTCGGCGGAGTGATGGACCGACTGGCCCCGCGCGGAGGTCTGCCGCTCCAGGGCCGGCATCAGCCGGGCGCAGGAGCGGCGCAAGCCGGCAGTGATCGGCCCGCCGCGCGCGCGAGCGCCGTCCGCGAGCTCGAGCGCGGCGACGAAGAAGGTGGGATCGGTTATCGCGGCGTTGAGTCGCGCGCCCGCCGCGGCCACCAGGTGCTCGGCCGGCGGCGACGGTGGGGACGCGAGGAACTCGGCCCGGAGCAGCGCCCCGAAGGCGCCGGGGCCGGTCGGCGGAAGGTTCGGCAGGCCGTCGCCCGACGCTGTGCCTCGGACCCTCGGGTGCGCCGGGGAACGATATCGGAGGAACGCCTGGGCCATCCGCCCGAATCGGGACCCCGGCCTCACGCCCGCCGCGTGCGCGTAGAGCTCGGCGACCGGACCACGAAGCATCGGGTACCGGAGCGCCAGCCTCGCGAGGCGGTGTCGCCCCGTCTCCCCGAATAATTCGGCGCACCCCGATCCGGTCAGGAACAGATCCACCGTGCTCGAGGCCTCCCGCGCCGCCAGGAAGAGGAGAGGCAGGTCCTCGGCGCCCGCGGGCTCCTCCAGCAGCCAGGCGACCCAGGGCAGGAGCGCCGGCAGATCGGCGGGGGAGACGATCAGCGGATGGTGCCGGGTACCGAGCGCCAGGGCCACCCGCTCGGCCTCGGACAGCCGGAGATCCTCGGCACCGTAGCCGGCGGTGTAGGTGTGCACCTCGCGGCCGCCCGCCACCGTGCGCACCCCCGCGGCGATGATCGCCGAATGAAACCCGCCGCTCAGGCCGATGCCGACCCGCGCGTAGGCGGACGTCTCGCGACGCACCGCGTCCAGGAAGGAGGCCCGTAGTCGCGCCAGCCGATCGCTCTCGATCGCATTGGTCGGGCCGGGAGGAAACTCCCAGAACCGGCGTCCGCTGGTCCGGCCCGGCCGGAGCTCGATGCAGGAGCCCGGCGGCACCGGGTATATGCCGTCGAAGCAGGAGATGCCCGGCGGAGGCCTGCCGCGGGTGAGCGTGGTCTGGAGCGCACCGCGGTTCAGCCGGATGGGAAGCTCGTCGAGCGCCAGCAGCGCCTTGGTCTCGCTGGCGAAGACGCAGCGCTCGCCGAGCAGCGCGAACGACAGCGGGGCATACCCCAGCCGATCCCGCACCAGGAGAAGGCGGCGCTCGGAGCCGAGCCAGAGTGCCGCGGCGAACACGCCGCCGAGCCGGGCGAGTCCCTCGACCCCATGCGTGCTCACCACCTCGAACAGCAGGTGGGCGTCGTCCGCCGGACCCAGCGCGGCGGCATCGCGCCGACCCAGCCACTGGGCCACCTCGCGGCGGTTGTCGATCGCACCATCGAACGCGACCGGCCCGTGCTCCTGGAGATCCACCAGCAGCCGGCTTCCCCGCGCCCCCAGCACGACGCCGTGCCCGGGCGACCACGCCGCCCCATCCCGGCCTCGATGGGCCAGCCGTCTGCCTACGGCTTCCGCCGCCTGGAGATCAGCCCACCCGACCAGGCCGTAGATGGCGCCCATGGCAGTTTCCGGTCAGGCGGTACGGCGGGCCCGCAGGATGAGCTTGTACCCGGGCTGGCGCCAGGCCAGGGCGTCCAGCCGGGCGAGCGACCAGAGTATCGGATAGAGAGCGGAGAGCAGGACAAACTGGCCGCGCCGGCTCTGGACATCGGAGCCGGTCACGACCGTGCCCTTGGCCGACTCCGGGCCGGTCCCCTTCCGGCGCTGGAGCAGCAGGTACATGCCGTTGAGCACCGTGTCCACCAGTTCGGAGAACGTGCGGGAGTAGGTCACTGCCTGCTCGATCGCGAAATCACCCGCGAGCAGCCCGCGAAGCTGATCGAGGCTGTAGCCCGGGCGCAGATGCCCGTGCCACGCATCGGTCAGGCCGATGGCGTGGCGAATTCGGTTGAGTCGCGAGCCGGGCTTGAGATGAGGGACGTTGATGATCACGGATCCGCCGGGCCGGACGATCCGGGCCAGCTCCCGCGCGAACGCGGCATCGTCGGCCACGTGCTCCAGATAGTCCACGACGACCACCTGGTCGAACGAAGCGGCGGGGAACGGCGTCCGGGCACCGCCCAGCCGGTACACCCGCTCGCCCACCAGCTCGCGAATGGAGGCGACGGCGCGCTCGTCCAGATCGGCGCTGCTCCACCGGCCGCCCATCCGGCGCAGCAGCAGGCTGATGACGCCGTTGTCGGCGCCGATGTCCAGATTGTCACGGCCGGCGGGGTCGTCCAGCAGACGGGTGATCTGGTCGAGCTTGGCCTGCTTGAGCACGGAGCGCCGGAAGAGCGGGAGGGCCCACCCTCCGCGGTCGGCCGGGGCCGGACCGCAGGCTACCGCGCTCACGCGCTGCGCTCGGCTACCCGGGCCTCGATCGCCGAGTAGAAGGCCTCCAGCTTGCGCTGCGCGGCCTGGGGCGTGAACTCCCGCTGCACGTAGGCCTTGGCGTTACGGGCCAGCTGCTGCCGGAGCGGGCGATCGCGGAGCAGCCGGGCCAACCCCCGGCCGAGCGACGCCGGATCGGGCTCGACCAGGAAGGCGGTGCCTTCGTCGAGAATCTGGGTGTGGGTGCGGAGCCGGGTGGCGAGCACCGGCGTTCCCGAGTCGAGGTACGAATAGATCTTCATCGGGGTGTTGTTGCCCTTGACCCGCGGCGACACCAGCACCTCGGCCTGGCACAGCAGCCCAGGCAGCAGCGTGATCGGCCGCGGTCCCAGAAATTCGGCCGACGGCAGAATCCCCAGTCGATCGGCGCGCTCGCGGTACATCTCGATGTCGTCCGGACGCCCGCCGACGATGACCAGCTGGGCGTTGGGGACCCGCTCCAGGGTGTGCCGGAAGCCGTCGAGCAGCAGGTCGATACCCTGGTAGGGCTCGAGATTGCCGACGTACATCGCCACCGGGCCCTGCTGGGTCGCCGGGAGCGACCGGGCGTTCCGACCGTTTGCCGTCGAGGGTGCCAGCAGACTGGTATCCTCCACCCGGCCGACGACCTTCCGCGGATCGTGGCGGCGAACCACGTCCTCGAGCGAGCTGCAGACCGTCAGCACGCCGAGGCTCTGCTTCACCGCGAGCCCTTCCATCGCGCGAAGGGCGCCGAACACGAGACGCATGCCGGGGAACCGCTCGACCATCTGCTCCGGGAGCGAGGAATCCATGTCGTAGACGTAGGGAATTCCGCTCACCTTGCGCAGCATCGCCGCGATGAACGCCGCCTCTTCCACCGCATGGATCGCGTCGTACCGCCGTCGCCGGATCATGCGCAGGCTCTGCGTCAGCAGCATGAAGTCGTAGGCGACCTTCTTGAGCGAGAAGCCGGGACGCACGTTCCGGATCCGGGGCAGCCGGCGCACGCGGAAGAAGCGGCAATTGGGGATCTTCAGATCGTCCCCTTCGGGGAAGGTGAGGACGTCCACGTGATGCCCCCGGGCACTCAGGAACTCGAGAACCGTGCGCACGGCGATGGGCGTGCCGCGGGCCTGGAAGAACGGATGGGGGGCGAGCATCAGGATTCTCACGACACCTCTCCCAACCCCGCGCCGGCCAGCGGCATCTCGGCCGTGCGGCATCGGCCGATCGGCGCGGCAAGGGTACCGGCGATGCGATCCAGGACGCGCTCCGCCACCGCGCGCGCGGTGGTGTACTTCACCGTCTCGGCGGCGTACAGGTTCGCCACCCCGAGCTCGGCGGGTCCGATCACTCGCGGCCGATCCGCCAGCCGCATCGGGTTACCGCGGGTCCGGTTCTCGACCGGCAGGCGTCCCCATTGAACGGCCACGACGTCGCCGTCGGCCAGCTCCAGGCCGGGGCAGGCGCGGTTCAGGTCCTGGAGCAGGCTCGCGCGCCCTTCCGCCAAGACGGCTTCCACCCCACGATCCCCGATCGAACCGTACCAGGTCCCTACCAACGTCGTACCCTCCTGTGGTACCAGAAACAGGAACCGGCGGCCGCCGCCAACCGGATCCTCGGTGGCGGAGCGCTCGCTCCGCAGCCCGACCGCCGAATCAGCCAGCCGACGTCCGATGACCAGGTTCAGCCCCACGGCGTAGCTGGTTGGTACCGGCGGGGTGTGGGCCCCTGCGTCGGCCAGGATCTCGCCGGTCCAGGGCCCCGCTGCCAGGACGAACCGCCGGGCCGCAACCTCCTGTATGCCCCCGCTTTGACAATCCCTGATTGCCACTGAGAGGACCCGCCCTCCGGTGCTGGTGAAGCGATCTGCGCACGCATTCTCGGCCACAAGGGCGCCACGTTCTGTGGCCGAGCGCACAAACGCACGGGTGAGTTGTTCGGGTCGCGACATGCGGGCGTCATACCAGAGTGCGCCCCCGCGTCGGGCCAGCTGGCCAAGACCCGGGCAGAGCCGCCTCAATTCGAGGGCCGACAGGGACCGTCCCGACGGCAACCTGCGATCGGGCGTGAGGTGGCGATTGCGGCCGGCGGAGATCAGGTCGTTGAGGGCCAGGGCAGCGCGGAGGGCGGAGCGGTTGGGGTACCCTGGGATGCCGGAGGGGATGGCTACCGGGAGAGGCTCGACCAGGCCGGGTGCGATCCGCAGGAGGACGGACCGCTCGCGGATCGATTCGCGCATCCGGGGCAGGTCGCCCCGGATCAGGTAGCGCAGACCGCCGTGGATGATCCGGAGGCTGTTCGCGGAGGTGCCGCAGCCGACCACGCCGCGCTCGACCAGGGCGACCTTGAGACCTCGGAGCGCCGCGTCCCAGGCCAGGCAGGCGCCCAGGATTCCTCCTCCGACCACCACCAGATCCTGCCGGTCCGAGCCCAGCGCCTTCACTTCCGGCCGCACCGAGGCGGCCGCGCCGGAGTCAGCCGCGGGTCACACTCGTTCGCGCACCCGGTACGCCCGCCGATGCGGGGCCCTGAGGTGCACGATGATCTCGCCGACCAGGCCGAGACCCATGAGCTGGACGCCCAGGGCCAGGCACAGCACGGCCAGGAGGAGGAGCGGCCGGTTGGCGATGGCCTGGCCCTGCAGCCGGTTCACCAGCAGCACAAAAGACGTGACCGCGCCGGCGACGAAGAAGAGCGAGCCGACCAGCCCGAAGAAGCGCAGCGGCTTCTCGGTGAACTTGGCCAGGAAGAAGAAGGTCGCGATGTCGAGCAGCCGCCGAGCGTAGGTGGCCGGCCCGTAGACCCGCGTCCGCGCGTTGCTCGGATGCTGGGGCACCGCCACCTCGACCACCTGGTAGCCCTCACGCAGCGCCAAGGCAGGGATGAACCGGTGCAGGTCGCCGTAGAGCGGCAGCCCTTCGGCCGCTGGACGCCGGAGCACCCGGACGCCGCAGGCGCTGTCGTGGAACTGCTTGTCGGTGACTCCCGAGATCATCCGGTTGAACGCCGCCGACTGCAATCGGTTGAGCCAGCTGTCGATCCGGGGTGAGCGGGCCGCCACCACCACGTCGGTCTGGTCGGTCAGCGCGTCGAGCAGCGCGCCCACCCCTATGGCCTGGACCTGGAAATAGGCCGGCAGCGTGAGCAGGATGTCGCCCCGGCTCCGCTCGATCCCGAGTCGAAGCGCGGCCGTCTCCCCGAAGCTGCGGGCGAACCGGAGCAGCTTCAGGTTGGTCCGCTCGTGGCTCAGCTCGACCAGCTCGGGCGGCGGGGCGTAGCCGCCGTCGAAGACGAAGACGAATTCGTGGTCGTTGCCCCGGGCGGTGAGCGCCGCGCTGAAGCTGCGGTACAGCTCGGTGAGGTCGTCGACCCCCTCGACCACCGGGACAATCACGCTCACGAAGCGCCCGTCGGCGACTCGGTCACGGCGTGTCGATTCAGCGATCGGCTGCATCAGCGTCCCCTGTGTCAACGAACCTCCCAGGCGTTCGGAACCTCGTTCGCGCTTTCCCGCTCGGTGCTGAGCGCCACTTCCGCCACCAGTCCCAGCATGACCAGGTAGAAGGCGGCCGCCGCGAACAGCATGGCGGCGCCGGGGAAGACCACCGCCGTCGCCTTGAACGCCGGGAAATCCGCGATGGCCACCGCCGCGGCCATCGTGAACAGCAGCGCCCCGAGCACCAGGGGGAGCGCCGCCGCGCCGAAGCCGAGCAGCGGCCGGGAGCGGAAGGTGGTGATCATCTTCAGCGTGAACAGGTCCGCCATCACCTTCACCGTCCGGGAGATTCCGTACTTGCTCTCGCCGAAGCGCCGGGCGTGGTGACGCACCGGCATCTCGGTGATGCGGGCGCCCGCGCTGGCCGACAACGCCGGAATGAAGCGATGCTGCTCGGCATAGAGCGACACCCGATCCAGCAGCTCTCTCCGGTACGCCTTGAGCGAGCAGCCGTTGTCCGTGATCTGGACACCCGTCAGCCGCCGGATGATCCGGTTGGCCACCCACGACGGCACCTTGCGCAGCAGGAACTTGTCCTGGCGCCGCTGACGCCACCCGCACACGAGGTCGTAGCCTTCGTCCAGCTTGGCGACCAGCGCCGGGATGTCGCGCGGATCGTTCTGCAGGTCGCCGTCGAGTGAAACGACCACCCTCCCCCGCGCATGATCGAAGCCCGCCATCATCGCGGCGGTCTGACCGACGTTCCGGCCCAGACGAAGGCCGTGGACCCGGGCGTCCTGTTCCGACGCCGCGACGACGTGGCTCCAGGTGTCGTCCCCGCTCCCATCGTCCACCAGGATGACCTCGAACCGGCCCGAGTAGTCGGTCAGCGCCTGGAGGATCCACTCCACCAGGGGCGCCACGTTCTGCGATTCGTTGTACAGCGGAGCCACCACCGACAGATCCGGTCCGGTAGCGACGTCCCGGGGAGGCCGCATGATCATGTCGTCGTTCACCATTCCGTCAAAGCTAACCGGCGTGATCGCCCGGCTACTCGCAATCGCCGTTCCGTCCCGGCCCGGCTCGCCGGTTCAGCCACAACCTGTTGTCGCGCGTGATCTTGCGGCGCTGAAGCAGGGGCGGAGGGCAGGGGAGTGATCCGGGCGAGGTGCGCGGGCTGTGGAAGGGTCGCAACGGCGCGCCGGCCGGCGCGCCGCTTCGCTTACCAGCCGCCGCGGCGGAAGAGGACGACCGGGAGGGTCTTGAGCATGATGCGCAGGTCCCCCCGCAGGCTCTGGCGGCGGATGTACTCCAGGTCGAAGCTCACCTTGGTGCGCACATCGTCCAGCGAGCGGTAGTAGTGGTGGTTGATCTGGGCCAGCCCCGTGATCCCCGGCTTGGCCCGCTGCCGCAGGGGATACTCGGCGATGTGCTCGCGCAGCTCGGCGAAGATGGTGGGCCGCTCGGGCCGGGGCCCCACGATGTTCATCTCACCCCGCAGCACGTTGAGGAGCTGGGGGATCTCGTCCAGCCGGTACTGGCGCAGGAGGCGGCCCACGGGGGTGACCCGGGGATCGTCCTGGGCGGCCCAGACCGCGCCGCTCTCGCGCTCGGCGTCGACCCGCATCGTGCGGAACTTGTAGATGGTGAACGGCTGGCCGCCGAGGTCGCGGCGCCGCCGGGGATGGCCGCCGTCTTTGCCGCCGCAGCGGCGATCGAGACCCACCCGCTCCTGGGTGTAGAGCACCGGGCCCCGGCTGGTCAGCTTGATCGCCAGGGCGATCAGCAGGAGCACCGGCGAGATCAGCAGGAGCGCGAGGACAGCGAGGATCAGATTGACCGTGCGCTCGAGCCAGGTCGTCATGACCAACGGTGGGACCTCCGCAACCGCGAGCACGGCACCAGACGTTCGGGGTCGAGGCACGGGCCGCGAGATGCGCCCCGCGACCGCGTCATGATGATGGTGTTGGCGACGCACTCCTGAACTGGCTGATCCCATGCGCTCTTTCGTGAAGGTGAGACCGCCGCTCAGGGCCGAAAACATCCCAGCGTATAGCCGGTCGAAGTGTATCCGCGACCCGAGAGCGATCCTGTGACCGCAGTCACAGGTGCAGTATCAGAGCGGCGGCCGCGAGCTCGGCGTGCGCGCGCGCGTAGGACGAAGCAGTGGTGCGACCGTTTCTCCCAAGCCGAACCGGGCCAGCCAGCGGCTGAAGCGGGAGCGTTCCGCCGGCTCCTGCTCCGCCTCCAAGGGCTCGACCCGGTCCTGCGGGGTCACGCCAGTGGGTTGGGCCGATTCATTTGGGGCCGGCGTCTGGGACATGAGCTGGGCTCTGCAAAAGGTTGCACGGTACACCGGGACTGAGCGGGGATGACTTCAAGGATGGAGCCGTGAAATCGTTTGCGTCCCTCCGGCGTGGAGCGGCTCTCCCAGCGCTAGTCCAAGTCGCTATCTTTCAACTACTTTGGATCTCAATGTACGCTGGCAACCTGCCGCCGGCGGCAGCGCGGGCCGTTGCTTTCGGACCACACGAAGCCGGGTTCTCCGCCACAGGATACGAGCAGTGCATTCCGTCGCACCGGAGCCTCCATCTGTGGCGCCGCCCCACCGGAAGATGACGGGCATGTCCTGGGGCCATTTTTCTAAGTCTATGCATACCCATGACTTGCGACTTTCCGGCCCGCCCGCATGAGTCCTGCTGTTGGTGAGCGGGCAATCCAGGCCAACCCCGCAACCGGTTCTACGACATGGCACACCGAGAGAAAACCGCTGCCGCACCATTGGTCCTGATCGCCAACGATCAGGAATGGTCCGCCAGGTCGCTGGAAAGCATTCTCGGCCCGCACGGCTACACCGTGGTACGTGCCTATACCGGCCAGCAGGCGCTGGAGCGAGCCCGGACCTCGCTCCCCGACCTGATCATTCTCGATGCGCAAATGCCCGACATGCACGGGTTCGACGTCTGCCGGGCGCTGCGGGCCGATCCCCGGTTCGGGGCCACCACTCCCATCGTCATCACCACATCCGGGCCCTCCGGACGGACTCAGCGCCTCGAGGCCTATCGCGCCGGCGCGTGGGAGTTCCTGGGTCAGCCGCTCGACGGTGAGGCGCTCCTCCTCAAGCTCGACACCTTCCTGCGCTGCAAGCAGCAGGTGGACACGCTGCGAGAAGAAAACCTGCTCGATCCCGGTACCGGCCTGTACAACATGCGCGGCCTCGCTCGCCGGGCGAAGGAGATCGGATCCGAGGCATTCCGCCGGCGCGAGCCGGTGGCCTGCGTCGTGATCGCCCCCGATGCCGACGCCGAGGAGCCCTCGGAGCCGACAGACGAGGAGACCCTGCGCCTCACCGATCAGATCGGCCTGCTCTTGCGACAGACTGGACGGGCCTCGGACGCCATCGGCCGGCTGGGCCTCTCGGAGTTCGGCGTCATCGCTCCGGGGACTGGGCCGGAGGCGGCCGTACGCATGGTACGGCGCCTGGGCGAGGTGATCGAGGGCTCGCCGCTGCCGGTCCGGGGTGGCGAGCGCACCGTGCGGGTCCGGGCGGGATACTGTGCCGTCCCCGACTTCGCCGAGTCGTCCATGGACGCGTCCGAGCTGCTCCTGCGCGCCACCACCGCGCTCCGTGACCTCAAGCGAGAGGGGCCGGAAGGAGATCGGGTCCGCGCCTTCGAACAGGTGGCCGTCCGCTATCCCAGCTAGTCGGGCGTAAGTGCCACAGCCGTACCGATCTATGTTGCGACGCCTCGGCGCTGAACTGTAGCGTTACAACCTCACCTGCTTGACACCCGCCGCACTCTGTTGTAAAAACCTTACGCTCCAGACAGCCCAGACGCCGATCCGTTGCCCTCACGCATCTCCGTGACGGCATCGCGCACGGAGTCCGCTCGCGTGTCCCCGTATCGTGGAGTCCTGATGGCCAACGTCCTCTCCCAGTCCGACCAGTCAGGCGCTCCCACCCCTGAGCCTCCTCGCGATCCCCTCTCGATCCCGAATGAGGTCAAGGCCAGCATCCGGGTCTTGGTGGTGGACGACGAGCGGACCTTGCGGGAGAGCTGCGCCAGCGTCCTGCAGATGGACGGCTACAACGTGACCGTGATCGGCCGGGGCGAGGAGGCGATCGAGACGGTCAAACGGCGCAAGTTCGACATCATTCTGGTCGATCTGTACATGTCCCAGATCTCCGGCCTGGAAATCCTGCAGGCCGCGCTGGGCGCCCAGAAGGACACCATTGTCGTGGTGATGACCGGTAACCCCAGCGTTACCAGCAGCATCGAGGCCCTGCGCGCCGGCGCCTGGGACTACCTGCCCAAGCCGTTCTCCGCCACTCACCTGCAGGTGCTCATTGGCCGGGCTTCGCACGCCGTCATGATGGCGCGGGAGGCCCAGGACCTTCGGGTCCAGTTGATGAAGCAGCATGGCCACAGCGACAAGATCGCCCTCATCGGGATCTCGCCCCTCTTTCGGAAGGCGGTGGAGCTGGCCCGGAAGGTGGCCGCCACCGACGCGTCCGTATTCATCAGTGGCGAGAGCGGCACCGGCAAGGAAGTCATCGCCCAGTTCATCCACCAGAACAGCCGGCGCTCGGCGCGCTCGCTGGTGCCGATCAACTGTGCGGCACTTCCGGAGCCGCTCCTCGAGAGCGAAATGTTCGGCCACCGGAAGGGCGCCTTCACCGGGGCGGACCGGGACAAGCCCGGGCTGCTGGAGACGGCGCACGGCGGGACGCTGTTCCTGGACGAGCTGACCGAGATGTCGATGCCGCTCCAGGCCAAGCTGCTGCGGGTAATCCAGGACGGCGTGGTGCGTCGAGTCGGCAGCGAGCAGCAGGACGCGGTGGTGGACGTGCGCTTCATCTCGGCCACCAACCGGGAGCCGCAGGAGGCGGTGGACGCCGGGGTGCTGCGCGGCGACCTCTTCTACCGGCTGCGGGTCGTGCCGATCAAGCTGCCGCCGCTGCGCAAGCGGCCCGAGGACATCCCGCTCCTGGCCAACCACTTCCTCACCCACTACTGGCAGCGGCATCGCCAGCTCGGCGACCGGGTACCGAGACTCGGCGAAGCGGCCATCGGCTTCTTGCGTTCGCGGCCGTGGCGAGGCAACGTTCGAGAGCTCCAGAACGTCATCGAACACGTCGCGGTGCTGGCCGAACCCGATCAAGTGATCCAGCCGAATGACATCCCGGTCTACGATGATGCGGCCGAGTGGCCGGCCGAAAATGTGGTCCCGGCCGGTGTCATGGATGAGGCGTACCACCCGGCCAAGGATCGCGTCGTGGCGCAGTTCGAGAAGGAGTACCTGACCCGTCTGATCAGCCGGGCCGGGGGCAACATGTCGAAGGCGGCGCGGCTTGCCAGCATCGACCGCACGACGCTCTACCGGCTGATGGACAAACACGAATTCCACCGCGACGAGACGCCTGGGTCACCTGAGTGAGGCCTGAGACCGCGCTTCCCGGGACCACCAGCGGAGATCGCCGGCGGGCCGCGCAGTCGCATGCGGGGCCGGTCCGGGTCTGGGATCCCGACGGCCCGTCCACGTCGGCGGTGGCCCCGGCGCTGTGGAACGCGCTGCACGAAGCGGTGCTCTGGACTCAGGCCGAGTGGGCGCAGGCCATCGAGCACGCCTCCAGCGCCGACGAGGTCAGCAGCCTGCTGGCCCAGCTGTCCCAGTCCATTCGGGCCGAGGCCAGCGGCGACCGGGGGAACGCGTCCGCCACCCCCAAGACGCCCCTTTCACGCCAGCTCCTCGGAATGATCCGGGGCGCCTTTCTCGATCGGACGCAGGCGCTGGGCGGGGTGGACAGCGGGCAGCTGCTCCGCCTGCTCCAGGCGATCGAGGTCGTAGGCCGGGGGCTGGAGGCGGATTGGTCGCAGCACTTCGCCGACCGCCTGAGCGCGCCCGACGGGCTCGAGCTGGTGGTCGAAGTGGCCCACGATCTCCGTTCCCCGCTCACTTCCATTCTCTTTCTGGCCGAAACCCTCCAGCGCGGCCGCAGCGGCCCCGTCAATCAGGTGCAGGAGCGCCAGCTGGGCCTCATTTACAGCGCGGCGTTCGGGCTGAGCTCGGTGGCCAGCGATGTGATCGAGCTGGCCCGGGGCGGCGACCGGTTGGTCGATCTGGATCCGATCCCGTTCAGTGTGACCGATATCCTGGAGTCGGTGCGGGACATCGTGCAGCCGATCGCGGAAGAGAAGAGCCTGTCGGTGCGGCTCACCACTCCGGAGGCGGACTTCCGGATCGGGCACCCTGTCGCCCTGAGCCGAGTGTTGCTCAATCTCACTACCAACGCCCTCAAGTTCACCGCCGAGGGCTCGGTCGAGGTCATGGCCCGCCAGACCGGCGCCCGCCAGATCGAGTTCTCCGTGCGCGACACCGGCCGCGGGATTCCGCCGCAGAGCATGGCGACGCTGTTCGAGCCGTTCCGCCGGCGCCAGAAATCGGGCGAGTACGCCTTTTCCGGCTCGGGCCTCGGCCTGTCCATCTGCCGCAAGCTGGTGGAGGCGATGGGGTCGACCCTCCGGGTCGAGACCACGATCGGCTCCGGGACCCGGTTCTACTTCGAGCTGGAGCTCCCCCTGGCCGGCGAGGGCCAATTCGGCTGAGCCCCTACCACCCCCCGTTCCGCTCCCCTAAATTCTTCCCGCTGGCCATCATGGAGGCCGATTCTCACGGCGCGATCCGGCGACCCGGCCGAGCTCCGCGCGCCGACCCGAGAAGCGGCAGCCTCCTCCTGGCGACAGCGACAACCCCTGACGGGTCTCCGCCCTCGGGCGCGACCTCCGATGCCCTGCCGCGATCCGGGTCCGGCCAGGTGCGCGAGGAGCGGTCGGCGGAGGGTGGGAGACCCGGAACGAGAGCGACGTGAACCGACCGCTGATCCGGCCGGGGCGCCACCTGGTGAGCCAGGCCCCCGTCCACGCCCCCAACGCAGCCCTGCTGATCGATTTCGACAACGTTACCCTGGGCATCCAGAAGGATCTCACCAAGGAGCTCAGGACCCTCCTCAACAGCGACATCATCAAGGGGAAGGTGGCGGTCCAGCGCGCCTACGCCGACTGGCGGAGGTACCCGCAATACATCGTCCCGCTGTCCGAATCCTCGATCGACCTGATCTTCGCCCCCGCGTTCGGCTCCTCCAAGAAGAACGCCACCGACATCCGCCTCGCTATCGATGCCATCGAGCTGGTCTTCACCCGGCCCGAAATCGGGACGTTCATCCTGCTCTCCGGCGACAGCGATTTCAGCACGATGGTGATCAAGCTGAAGGAGTACGGGAAGTACGTGATCGGGGTGGGGATCCGGGAGAGCGCCAGCGATCTGCTGATCCAGAATTGCGACGAGTACTACTCGTACAACGATCTCGCGGGGCTCACCAAGGAAGTGGATACCCCGTCGATCCAGCGCGATGCCTGGGAGCTCGCCGGCGAGGCCGTGGGGCAGATGGCCCGCAATGGCGACGTGATGCGGAGTGACCGGCTCAAGCAGGTCATGCAGCAGATCGATCCCAACTTCGACGAGCGCAACGTCGGCTTCAACCGCTTCAGCAAGTTCGTGATCGAGGCCGGCAATCGCGGCGTCGTGCTGGTGACGAAGCTCGACAACGGGCAGTTCGAGGTGGCGCCCGGCACCGGCTCCGCGCCTGTGG
>DATEIR010000071.1:0-2564 GCA_035278885.1 Gemmatimonadales bacterium
CTAAATCTGCGGCGCCTCTTGAGGAGGGCCAGCAGCAAGTTCCGGCTGCTCTGGGCGTGGCGCATCAGACTGGTGGTGGGCTCTTTCGGGAAAATGCCTGCTCCGCCAGCAAGCTCGAGCAACTCCAGAGTCTCCACGGCAGACCCGTAGGCGATCCCCAGGAACTTGGTGTACGTGGCACTATCGCCGTAAGCGTATCCTTCCGCAATATTGAGCTGCACGCTCAAGGATGCACGCTGCAACTGATTGATGATGGCACCTCCGTGAGGCTTCCAATGCACCCGGGAGAGCGTCAGCACCTCCCGAACAACCTTGTTGGCCTCCTGCCAGGCCTCCATTGACTTGTGATCGCGCACTGTGTCATGGTACCGCAGCAGATGGGGAACGCTCACCCATCGTCGCGCGCCGGTCATCGAATCAGCGCACCTTCCCCTTTCCCCCTTCCCCGCCCTACCGCACCATCACCCCACCCACCAGCGCCACCAGCGCGAGCGTGCCGGCGATTGTCGCCGTCACCTTCTGCCTCGCCCGTAGCTCGTCGAAATAGGCTCCGTGCGGCCCGGCCGGATCGATCCGCGCCAGCTTGCTGGCCGTCGGCAGACTGATCAGCAGTGCCACAAGCGCCCCGATGATTCCCGCCGCCTGCATCAGCACCAGGCCCGGGTTGAAGCCCACCAGATCGCCGTTCTGTCCCGTGATCCGGAACGTCAGCATCAGCCCCGACAACACCGTGATCAGCGCCCCGGGCCCGATCAGCACCTTCTGGATCGCGGCCTGCGCCCGCGCCACTATGCCGAGTCCCTCGCGCCCTTCCCGCTTGGCCGAGACACCCGCCACCATCGAGGCGACCGCGCCGCCGATCCAGAGGGCGAACCCGAGGATGTGGAGGAAGAGCCAGGCCTTGATCACGAGCGCACCGCCGAGAGGATCGCGGCATCGATAGGTTGACGGCCGGTGAAGCCGGCGTCCACGTCGTGCCAGTGAGTGATGCGCTCCTCGCCCAGCCGCCAGCAGAGGAAGACCGGGCGGTCCTCCCGCAGGGAGTAGAAGTCCACCAGCCCGGCGTCGAAGCCCTTGAAGACGCAGCCGACGGCCTCGAGCTCCTGGAGGTAGCGGTTGATCCGGTCGGCATGGTGGGTGACCTGTTCCCGCGCCGCCAGCAGCTCGCCGGTCTCGCCCCACTCCGCCCGGGCGCCGCCGCTCAGGATCTCGTAGCGGCTCACCGCGGCGCGCCACCCCGGATACTCGTCGGTGAGGTCCTGCACGATGCGGCGGACCAGCGGCAGCGTCTGCTCCGCCTCCTGCAGGGTGAAGAGCTTGAAGTCGGGCATGGGGAGGGAGGCCGGCCTACTCGCCCCAGATGATCTGGACGCCTTCGATCTGCTCCGGGTGGCTGATGAAGCCGACCACTCGGCCGTCGGTGTCCACCACCGTAATGGTGGGACGCAGGTGCGAGTCGCTGGGGTCGAGGTCCATCCGAACCTGGAACCCCTCGAGCTCCTGATCCGGCTGCGCCACCGGCGAGCGGGTCCGCATCAGGCTGTCCGCCCGGGTGTGCCAGGGGTGCTGGCCTTCGGCCAGGCACCGGGTCACCAGGTCGCGATCGCTCAGGGTGCCCAGAAACCGCCGGGTCCGGTGGTCGTCCACCACCGGCACCACCGAGATGTTGCGGGTCTTGAGCATGATGGCGACCTCGCTGGCCATCGCCCCGGCGACGGCGACGTGCGGATCGGGGACCATCGCGTCCTTGGCTTTCATTCGCTCAATTTGCCGCCGCGCGGATGAGGGTCAAGTGCGCTCGCCGGCCCGGGTCAGGACGGCGCGCGCGGCGCGGTAGCCGTCCTCCGCGTACTGGCGCACCCGGTCCACCCGGAAAGTCGCGTTCCGCTCCACCCGGGGCCGCACGTACAGCAGCGGCGGCCGGTCGGCATCGCTCCGCCACAGCGCGAGCTGGGCGGCCGTGGTGGCGGCCATCAGGGTGGCGACGGCATCGTCGTGGGCCCGGACCAGGGGCGGTGCCGGCGCCGCCGCCTCGGCGGAGGCCATGTCGAAGCCCGGACCCACATCCACCGCGACCACCGGCTCTCGACCGAGCCGGGCGGCGGCCTCGAGCGGGAGCACGCCGCGGAGTCCGCCGTCTCCGCACCGGCGGCCGTTCAGCGTCCGGGCGGGGAAGTAGACCGGCAGCGCGCAGCTCGCGCACAGCACGTCCACCAGCGGCGCGTCCGCCCCTCCCGCGCCGTAGAGAAGCAGCTCACCGCTGTCGAGATCCACCACGCAGACGGTGAGTGGCACCGGCAGGTCGCCGAACCGCCGCACCGGCACCAGCGACTCGATGGCCCGGCGGAGCGGCGCCGGCCGCAGCAGGCCCCGGCCGAAGAGACCAGCCACCATCGCCAGCCGGTCGCGCACCACCCCCCGCTGGCCGGCCTCGGCCAGCCGATCCACCAGCACGGCGTGGTCGGCTCCGGCAGCCAACGCGGCCGCCACGACCGCGCCCATGGACGTGGCCACGTAGCGCACCGGCGCCAGGCCCGCCTCCGCCAGCGCGCGGGCGGCGCCCA
>DATEIR010000072.1:0-16833 GCA_035278885.1 Gemmatimonadales bacterium
TCCGGTTCGGGGCCGACGGATTGGTCCCGGTGGTGGCCCAGGAGCGCCGGTCGGGTGACGTCCTGATGCTGGCCTATGCCGATAGGGACGCGCTCGCGCGTACCCTGAGCACGGGGGAGGCCCACTATTACAGCCGGTCCCGGCAGGCCCCCTGGCGCAAGGGGCAGAGCTCCGGGCACGTCCAGCGGGTGACCGAGGTCCGGCTCGACTGCGATGGCGATGCGGTGATCTACCGGGTGGACCAGACCGGGCCCGCCTGCCACACCGGCGAGCGGACCTGCTTCAGCGCCGTGCTCCGCGACGATCGCCCGGCGCCACTGCCGGGGGCCGACCCCGGGGGCCACCCTCTGAGCCGGCTGGCCGCGACCATCGCGCGGCGGGCACAGGAGCGGCCCGACGACTCGTACACCGTGAAGCTGCTGGACCGCGGGATCGGCAAGATCGCCCAGAAGGTCGGCGAGGAGGCGGTCGAGACCGTGGTCGCGGCCACCGCCGAGGACGATCCCCGGCTTGCGTCCGAGTCGGCCGACCTGCTCTATCATCTCCTCGTCCTGCTCCACGCCCGCGGCGTGCCGCTGGAGCAGGTGTGGAGCGAGCTGGAGCGGCGGGAGCGCTAGCATGCCGTTCGTCCACCTCCACACCCACAGCGAATACTCCCTGCTCGACGGGGCCAATCGGATTCCCGAGCTGGTCGGGCACGTCAAGAAGCTGGGGATGGACAGCCTGGCGGTCACCGACCACGGCAACATGCACGCGGCCTGGAGCTTCTATGAAGAGGCCAAGGCCCAGAAGATCCGGCCCATCCTCGGCTTCGAAGCCTACCTCGCCTACGGGCCCAGGCAGGCCCGGGAAAAACCCAGCTGGGCGCCCGCCGCCTACAGCCACCTCGTGCTGCTGGCCAAGAACCGAATCGGCTACAAGAACCTGGTCCGGCTCACCTCCATCGGGTACACCGAGGGGTTCTACCGCCGTCCCCGCATCGACAAGGAGGCCCTCGCCGCCCATGCCGAGGGGATCGTCGGCCTCGCCGCCTGCCTCTCGGGCGAGATCGCCCACGCGCTCCGGGCGGGCAAGTACGAGGAGGCCAAGGCGAGCGCGGAATGGTTCGCGCGGCTGTTCGGGTCGGACGGGTTCTGGCTCGAGATCCAGCAGCACGGGATCGCCGAGGAGCGGCTGGTCACCGAGGGCATGCTGCGCCTCGGCAGGGAGCTCGGGCTCGGCGTCGTGGCGACGAACGACGCCCACTATCTCCGGCGCGAGGACGCCGAGTCCCATGACGTGCTGCTGGCGATCGGGACCGGCAGCGACCTGGACGATCCCAAGCGCTTCCGCTTTACCGGGCAGGAATCGTACGTCAAGTCCGAAGCGGAAATGAAGGCGCTCTTCCCCGACCAGCCGGAGACCCTGGCGAACACCGCGCGGGTGGCCGAGCTGGTGGAATTCGATTTCGAGAAGCGCTACTTCGTTCCCGGATTTCCCCGCCCTGCCGAGTACGCCACCGACGAAGCGCTGCTGGAACACCTCGCGCGCGCCGGGGCGGAGCGGCGCTACGGAACTCCGCTGCCGGCCGCGGTGGAGGAGCGGCTGGCCTTCGAGCTGGGCGTCATCAACCGGGCGGGCTACGCCGGCTATTTCCTGATCGTGCAGGACTTCATCGCGGCGGCCAGGGAGCGGGGGATTCCGGTCGGCCCTGGCCGAGGCTCCGCGGCCGGCTCGATCGTGGCCTACTCGCTCGGCATCACCAACGTCTGCCCGCTGACCTTCGATCTCCTGTTCGAGCGGTTCCTGAACCCGGAGCGGGTGTCGATGCCCGACATCGACGTGGACTTCTGCTTCGAGCGCCGGGGCGAAGTGATCGAGTACGTGCGGCAGCGCTACGGCCGCGCCAGCGTGGGGCAGATCGTCACCTTCGGCACCATGAAGGCGCGGGCGGCGCTCAAGGACGTGGCCCGGGTGCTCCGGATCCCCCCCGGGGAGGCGGACCGCCTCACCAAGCTGGTCCCCTCCGGGCCGGCGTACAGCCTCACGATCCCCGAGGCCGCCGCCAAGGTGGACGAGCTCAAGGAGCTGATCCGGCAGAACCCGGGATATCACCGCCTGATTCAGCTGAGCGCCCGGATCGAGGGGATCTCGCGCCACATGTCGGTGCACGCGGCGGGCGTGGTGATCGCGCCGGGCCCCCTGGCCGAGTACGTGCCGGTGTGCACGGCGCCCACCAAGGGGGCCGGCGCCGCGGCCGACGGCGAGGACGCGATCATCACGCAGTACGAGATGGGCGCGCTGGAGAAGGTCGGCATGCTCAAGATGGACATGCTCGGCCTCAAGACGCTGACCGTGATTCACGACGCGGTCGCCATGATCGCCGCGCGCCACGGCGCCGCGCCGGACATGGACGCGCTCGGCTTCGACGATCCCGCCGTCTACGAGCTTCTCCGGCAGGGACGCACCGGCGGCGTCTTCCAGTTCGAGTCGCCGCTGGCGACCGACACGCTCCGCGCCATGCGCTGCGACCGCTTCGACGACCTCGTGGCCAGCAACGCGCTGCTCCGCCCCGGTCCGCTCGACGCCGGCATGCACACCGTCTTCATCCGCCGCAAGCTGGGCCAGGAGAAGGTCACCTATCCGCACCCGGACCTGCGCGAGGTCCTCGAGCCGACCTACGGCGTCATCACCTACCAGGAACAGGTGATGCGGATCGCCAACGTGCTGGCGGGTTTCAGCCTGGCCGAAGCCGACGTGCTCCGCAAGGCGGTGGGCAAGAAAGACCAGGAGCTGGCCAACAAGGAAGTGGCCAAGTTCGTCGAGCGGGCCATCGCTCAGGGGCATCCGCGGGGCGCGATCGAGGAGCTGGGCCGGCAGATCGTCACCTTCGGCCGCTATGGCTTCAACAAGTCGCACTCGGTGGCCTACTCGGTCCTGAGCTACCAGACCGCGTGGCTCAAGGCCCACCACCCCGCCGAGTTCATGGCCGCGCTCCTCTCCAGCGAAATCGGCAATACCGACAAGGTGGTGCAGTACATCAACGAGGCGCGCGAGCTGGGGCTCGAGATCCTGCCCCCGGACGTGAACGAATCGGGGTTCAAGTTCACCGTCGTGGGCGACCGCCGGATCCGCTTCGGCCTGGGCGCGGTGCGGAACGTGGGCGAAGGCGCCATCGCCTCGATCATCGCGGGGCGCGCGGAGGAGCCCTATACATCGCTCACCAACCTGGTGGAGCGGATCGACCTCCGGCTCTGCAACAAGCGGGTGCTCGAGTCGCTGGTCGCCGCGGGCGCCTGCGACACGCTCGGCGGCCACCGCAAGCAGCTGATCGAGGCGCTGGAGCCCGCGCTGGCCGAGGCCCAGCTGCTGCAGGCCGACCGCGACGCGGGGCAGGAATCGCTGTTCGGCGACGGGATGGGCGGCGCCGTCCCGCGCGCCCCGCTGGTGCTGCCCGACGTGCCGCCCTGGACCGAAGCGGAGCGGCTGGCCCGGGAGAAGGAGGTGCTGGGCTTCTTCATCTCCGGGCACCCGCTGGGCCGCTACCGCGACGAGGTCGAGCTGTTCGGCACCCGGACCACCGCGACCCTGGGCACCTGGAGCGAGCACCCGGTGAGCGTCGGCGCGGTCGTCACGGCCGTGAAGCGCCAGATCAGCAAGAAGACCGGCAAGGAGTACGCCCGGCTGGTCCTGGAGGATTTCCACGGCACGGCGGAGGCGATCGTCTTCCCCGACGCCTGGGCCAAGCTCAACCAGACGGTGCTGCCCGACTCCGCGCTGCTCCTGACCGGCGGCTACAGCGATCGCGACCGGGGGGAGGATCATGCGCCCTTCATCGTCGAATCGGCCCGCCCGCTGGACCAGATCAAGGGGAGCGGGGCGGTCGCGCTCAGCCTGCGGTGGCGGGCGCCCAGTGCCCCGACCCCGGACCTGCTGAAGCAGGCCGCCGCCCTCTGCACGGCGCACCCGGGGCCCACGCCGCTCTATATTGAATGGTCCGACGGCAACGGCGAGGCGGTCCGGCTCCGCTCCCGGCGGGTGCGGGTCGCGGCGGAAGAGGATCTCGTCCGGGCGCTGCGCGACCTGCTGGGCTCCGATTCCGTCCACTACGTCAAGGCGGGCTGACCCCGATGGCCTCAGCGTATACGCTGGAGTTCGAGAAGCCGCTGCTCGAGCTGGAGCGGCAGATCGAGGACTTGAAGCGAATCGGGACCGAGCGCCAGATCGATATCGAGGGCGAGCTGGAGGGACTGCAGGGCAAGCTCGAGTCGCTCAGGGCGGAGATCTACCGGAATCTCACGCCCATCCAGCGGGTGATGGTCGCCCGCCACCCCCGCCGGCCGTACACCCTCGACTATCTCAGCACCATCTTCACCGACTTCATCGAGCTCCACGGCGACCGGCTCTACCTCGACGACCCGGCCATCGTCGGCGGGTGGGCGCGCCTGGGCGGCGTGTCGGTGATGGTGATCGGCCACCAGAAGGGGCGCGACACCAAGGAAAACCTCAAGCGCAACTTCGGCATGCCGCACCCGGAGGGCTACCGCAAGGCGCTCCGGCTGATGAAGCTGGCGGCCAAGTTCAACGCGCCGATCATCACCCTGATCGATACGCCGGGTGCCTACCCCGGCCTCGGCGCCGAGGAGCGAGGTCAATCCGAGGCCCTGGCGCGCAACATCCTGGAAATGTCCATCCTGCCCGCGCCCACGGTCGCGGTGGTGATCGGCGAGGGCGGATCCGGCGGCGCCCTGGCTCTCGGCGTGGCCGATCGAATCCTGATGCTGGAGAACTCGGTCTACTCGGTCATCTCGCCAGAGGGATGCGCCGCCATCCTGTGGAAGGACGCAAGCCAGCGGGAGCGCGCGGCCGAAGCGCTCAAGATCACCGCCGACGATCTGCTCCGGCTCAAGCTGATCGACGAGATCGTCGCCGAGCCGGTCGGGGGTGCCCACGTCGATCCCGACGCCACCGGCGAGGCGCTCCGCGACGCCCTGATCCGCCACGTCACCGAGCTTCGCAAGCTCCGACCTGAAAAGCTGGTCCGCCGCCGCGCCGAGAAGTACGCGGCGATGGGCGTCTACTCCGAGGCGTAATGAGCCGCACCGTGGAGGTGGCCTTCAAGGGCACCAGGCGCGGGTACTTTACCGCGCCGGAGAGTGGGGACCCCCTCCGGATCGGCGAGTCGGTAGTGGTCGAGGCGGAGCGCGGCCGCGACCTCGGCCGCATCACCGCCCTGGGCGAGGTCGCGGACAAGAAGTGCGGGGGCTGCAGCGGGTGCGCCACCTCGCCGGTCGCCGAGGCTCCGGCGGAGGCCCCCCGCCGCGCGGTCCTTCGCCGGGCCACGCCGGACGAGCTCCGGACGCTGGCCGAGGTCCGCCGCTCGGAGGAAGACGCCCGCCGCAAGGTGGTCGAGCGCGTCCGGGCGCACAGCCTGGTGATGAAGGTGAGCGACACCGAGTGGCAGTTCGACCGCAACAAGCTCACCATCTACTTCACCGCCGAGAAGCGGGTGGACTTCCGGGCGCTGGTCCGGGACCTCGCGTCCACCTTCCGCACCCGCATCGAGCTGCGCCAGATCGGCGTGCGCGACGAGGCCGCGCGGCTCTCCGGCGTGGGTCGGTGCGGCCGGGAGTACTGCTGCTCCACCTGGCTCAAGGAGCTCTCGCCGGTCAACCTGGGCCTGGCCAAGGACCAGCACCTGTCGCTCAACCCCAGCCAGATCTCCGGCGGCTGCGGACGCCTGCTGTGCTGCCTCAAGTACGAGCACGATTTCTACGTCGCCGCCCGCAAGCGATTCCCCAAGGAGGGCAAGACCCTCCGCACGACCCTCGGCGTGGAGCGGGTGGTGGCGGTAGACATCTTCCGGGAGCGGGTCTTCCTCCGGGGCGAGGAGCAGGGCGGCCGCATCATCAGCCTGCTGCAGCTCCACGAGGAGGTCGAGAGCCTGGGCGACGTGCTTCTCACCGGCGAGCTGCGCGCACGGCTGGCGGAGGAGGCCGCGGCCGCCAGAGCGGTGCCCGAGGCTGAGGGCGGCATGGTGGCGGACCCCTCGGCCCCGGGTGGCCAGCGGCCCAACCGCCGGCGCCGGCGCCGGGGCAGCGGACCGTCCCGGCCGCCGCCCGAGACTGATTAGCCTGCCGGGCTGCTGACGTAGGACGTCCCCGCTCGCCGGGCGAGCGTGCGCGGCTATTCACCACAAAGACACCAAGGTCACGAAGGACACGAAGAAAAGCGTGATGGTGGGGTGCACACCCGCAAATCACTGCTGTTCTTCGTGTCCTTCGTGTTTCTTCGTGCCCAAGGTAACCGAAACCCACGACCCTGATTAGCTTTCCGCCCTCGAACCTGGGGGAGTCCGAGTGCCGTCGTTTTATCTGACCACCGCCATCGATTACTCCAATGGCGATCCCCATCTGGGGCACGCCCTGGAGAAGGTGGGAGCCGACGCGATCGCCCGCTACCGGCGGTTGCGGGGGGACGACGTGCGCTTCCTGATGGGGATGGACGAACACTCGCAGGCGGTGATCCAGGCGGCCGAGCGGGAGGGGTACAGCCCCCAGGCCTGGGTAGACCGGATGGCGCAGCGGTTCGAGGCGTTCTGGCGCCGTCTCGAGTGCAGCAACGACGACTGGATCCGGACCACGGAGCCGCGGCATCGCGAGGCGGTCACGGAGCTCCTGCGGCGCATTCAGCAGCGCAACCCGGACGATCTCTACGTCGCCGACTACGAGGGCCTCTACTGCACCGGCTGCGAGGAGTTCAAGCAGCCGGCGCAGATCGTGAACGGGCATTGCATCGAGCATCCCAGCCTCGAGCTGGTGCCGACCCGGGAGCGGAATCACTTCTTTCGCCTGAGCCGGTACCGCGACGCCGTGCTCGAGCGGATCCGGAGCGGTGAGCTGAAGGTCGAGCCGGCAATCCGGAGAAATGAGGTCGTGCGGCTGCTGGAAGACGGGTTGCAGGATATCTCGGTGTCCCGCCACCGCTCCAGCTGGGGCATTCCCTTCCCCGGCGACCCGGACCAGACGGTCTACGTCTGGTTCGACGCGCTCATCAATTATCTGTCCGCGACGGGTTTTCCGGCGCCCGGCTACGAGCGCCGCTGGCCCGCCGACCTGCACGTGATCGGCAAGGGCATTACCCGGTTCCACTGCATCATCTGGCCCGCGATGCTGCTCGCGGCGGGCGAGGCGCTGCCGCGCATGGTCTGGGCCCACGGGTACGTGCAGTGGGAAGGAACCAAGATGTCCAAGACCGCCGGCACCGCGGTTACCCTGGACGAAGCGATCGAGCGCCACGGCCCGGATGCGCTGCGCTACTTCCTGGTGCGCGAGGTCGGCTTCGAGAACGACGGCAATTTCAGCTGGGAGCGCTTCGACGAGCGGTACACCGCCGACCTGGCGGACGGATTGGGCAACCTGGCCTCGCGTGCGCTGGCCATGCTGGCCAAGTACCGGGAGGGCGTCATTCCCCGCGACCCCGAGCCGACCGCGCTGGACTCGGCCGGCATCGACGCGGTTCGGCGCTACGCGGCGGCGATGGACCGCCTCGACCTTCGCGGCGGCGCAGAAGCGGCCTGGGATCTCGTGGCCACGGCGAACCTCTATATCCAGCAGACCGCCCCATGGAGCCTGGCCAAGGCCGGCCGAGATGCAGAGCTGGACGTCGCGCTGGCGGCCATGGGCCGCGCGCTCTATCGGCTCGCGGTGCTCGCGACTCCGTTTCTGCCGGGAAAGGCGTGCAGTCTTTGGCAGTCACTGGGACTCACCGGAGGTCCCGACGCGAAGGCGTGGAGCACACTGGAGTCGCCTGCGGTAGGAGGGGTTAGCACGCGGCGTCCGGAGCCGCTTTTTCCCAAGCCGGGAGCTGTCTAGGAGTTAGACTGTTCAACTTCAAAACTATTTGACAGTCAAAGAGTTATGCGATTGAATCGGAGCTTGACAAACGGTTGGGCGCGGCCCACCTTGAGTTTGCTCATCTCCGTGACTCAGGTCACCCCGCCGGGCCCTGGGACGGGTCAGATTGGGGAAAGTTGAACACTCTTGTGAGGTAACCCGGTAGATGGCCAAACGCCGCTGGACCGTCGTGCTCGTTCCGCACACCGCGGAGCCCTCGAAGATCGTCGAGGTCTCCTACGGCGTGCTGAAGAGCCTGGCGGTCGCCGTGGGCGTCGTGGCTGTCCTGGCCCTCCTGCTCGGGTATGCAGCCATCAGTCGCACCGCCGATCAGCAGCACACCGCGCGGCTCCGCCAGGAGAACGTCCGGCTGGAGCAGCAGCTGGGTGAAATCAATGGGCGGCTCACGACCTTAGCCGACACCCTGAGCCGGATCGCTCAGCGCGACGCCAAGATCCGCGTGCTCGCCAACCTCGAGCCGATCGACCCGCAGGTGCAGGCCGCCGGCGTCGGTGGCCCCGCGGAGCCCGCGCCTGCGGGAGCGGCCGAGACCCCGGCCATCCGGCAGTCCCACGAGATCCGGGTGGATCTCAACGGACTCATCCGCCGGGCCAACCTGCTCGCCCTTTCCTTCCGTGAAGCCGCGGACAGCCTGGCGACTCACTCGGCCCGCCTGGCCGCCACGCCCTCGATCATGCCGACCCAGGGCTGGCTCACCAGCGCTTTCTCCTCCATGCGGGAGCACCCGATCCTCCACATCGCGCGGCCGCACGAGGGCATCGACGTCACCGCGCCGATGGGTACTCCGATCGAAGCGCCCGCGGCGGGGGTGGTCATCGAGACCGGCTGGGAGTCGGGCTACGGCAATACGGTGAGCATCGATCACGGGTACGGGATCGTCACCAAATTCGCCCACACCTCCAAGATCCTGGTCCGTGAAGGCCAGCGGGTCTCCCGGGGCCAGCGTATCGCCCTGGTGGGCAACAGCGGCCTCGCCACCGGGCCCCACCTGCACTACGAGGTGCGCGTGAACGGGCGGCCGGTGGATCCGCTGAAGTACGTGCTGCCGGAGCATGTGGTGACGGACTGAACCACGGCGAAAGGCGAAGGGCGAAAAGCGAAGGGGGCGCTGCGAGATACTCATCGCGCGCCCCCTTTTCGCTCTTCGCCTTTGGCCTCCCTAGAACTTCACCTTCGGCGCCTCCGCCGAGCCCGGCGCCGCCTCGAAGTAATCTCTCGGCCCCTGGCCGAACATCTTGGCCGTCAGGTTATAGGGAAAGCGTCGAATGTACGCGTTATAGTCTCCCACGGCCCCGTTGTAATCCTGCCGGGCGACGGCAATCCGGTTCTCGGTGCCTTCCAGCTGGTCCTGCAGTGCCCGGAAGCTTTCGCTGGAGCGGAGCTCCGGATAGTTCTCCACGATCGCGAGCAGGCGCCCCAAGCCCTGGGTGAGGGCCTGGTTGGCGGCGGACATCTGGCCGACGTCGCCGGACTGCACCGCGCCGTTCAGGCGGGCGCGCGCGTCGGCGACGCTGATGAAGATGGTGGACTCCTGCTTGGCCACGCCCTTGACCGTCTCTACCAGATTGGGAATCAGGTCGGCCCGGCGCTGCAGCTGAGTCTCGATCTGGCCCTTGGCCTGGTTCACCTTCTCGTCCATCGACTGAATCGTGTTGTAGCCACACCCGGCGGTCAGGAGCGCCAGGCTCAGAAACCAGGCCGAGGCCCACGGGGAACGCTTCATCGCTGCTCTCCGAGCTGAAGTTGATCCACGAACACCGTCGCCCGCGCCATGGCGTCGAGATAGGCCTCGAACTCCGAGCCCGAGCAGCGCCAGCCGGACTCGCCTCGATGCCGGATCACGTCGAGCCAGGGCTCGCCATCGATCCCGATGGCGCTGGCCGCGGCCGCGGCGAGCTCCAGCGGGTCGACCGGCACCGCGCGACCCAGCAGCACGAGCACGGCGCGCAGCAGCACCATGATGGTCGCTGCGCTCCGACTCGCCAGATCGCCCAGCACCGCCGGATCGCCGGCGGCGGCCGCGTAGCCCTGGCGAAGCCGCAGCAGCTTACCCCGGAGCTCGCGCTCGACGGCGCGCCGCAGGTCCGCCCGCTCCACCACCAGGCCGGCCAGGGGGTCCTCGCCCCGAAGCAGCCGGGACGCCGTGCGCATGTCGCTGATCTCGATGGGAAAGGTGTCAGCCGCCCGGGCCCACTCGGCCCGCCCGATCAGGAGCGGCGGCTGCGGCGAGGCCTTCCGCCACGCGGTGAGCGCGGGGCCCAGCGCCCGCAAGGTGGCCGGCGCGATGGAATCGAGGATGAGCAGCAGGTTGATGTCGGAGCGGCCGGGCACGAAGTCGCCGCGCGCCGCCGAGCCGTAGAGAACGGCGGCATACCCCCGGCCCAGGGCGCTGTCGGCCGCGTCGAGAAAGGGGCCCACCACCCGATCCACTGCATCTGGCACTAGAATCGCCCTCCCGCGCCGCCGCCGCTGAAGCCGCCGCCGCCGCCGAACCCACCGAACCCGCCGCCACCGAATCCCCCGCCACCACCCCAGCCTCCGCCTCCGAAGCCGCCCCCGATCCAGGGGCCTCCCCAATATACGTTCCGCCGTCGGCGACGACTGCCGCGGGTCGCGATGAGAAAGAACACGAAGAGCAGGAGGAAGGGGAGCAGCCCCGCGAAGGGCGGGCTTCTGCCGGTGCCCGGCGCCAGCGGCTGGGCATTGGTGAGCGTCGAGTCGTCCACACCCATGCCGCGCGCGATGGTCGACGCGAGCGTCTCGACCGCCGTGGTGAGGGCCTGCGCGTAGTCTTCCCGCACCAGCGCCGGCCGGATCATCTCGCGAATGCGGCCGGCGCCGGCGTCGGTCACCAGGCCCTCGAGCCCCTGCCCCACCTCGATCCGGATGTGACCGGTACCCGGCTCGTGATTCTGGAGCGGCACCAGGAGCAGCACGATGCCCGCGTTTCGCTGGGCCGAGCCGACCTCGGCCTTGGCCCCGACGCCCCACGCGCGACCAATGGCCAGCGCGACCTCCGCCTCGTCCTCCTGCCCGATGGTGGGCAGGGTGACCACCGCGATCTCGGCACCCGTGGTGGCCTTGAGCCGCTCGATGAGCGAGGTCATCCGGGCCTCGGAGGCCGGGTCCACGATGCCGGCACGATCGGTCACGTAGCCGTCCGGGCGGCTCGGGAAGAGGGTATCGACTGCGGGGGATTGCGCGGTAACCACGGCCGTCACGGCGAGTTGAAGCGCCGTCAGGAGGGGGATAGCTTTGGCTCGTGTTCCGCTCAAGACTACTCCTGGTGCTGGCCGCCGCCGGCTCGGCGGTGGGGCTCATCGCCTGCGAGCATCAGCGCCACGTTGCGGTGCGGGTATCGATCCCCGGCCCCGATTCGGCGGAAACGCCGGTCACCGGCATCGGCCTGGTGGCTCTGCCCTACGATCGGGACAGCGTGCTCGCCGCGCTGGCCCGGAACGCCCGCACCCCTCGTCCCGACACGGTGGAGCTGGAGCGCCTCTTTCGCGAGTTCCGCGGCCCCTTCACCGCCTACACCTCGACGACCTTTGCCCTGGGACAGCTCCGGGACTCGCTCGAGGGCCTCAAGAACCGGCTCGATTCGCTGCCCCGGGGGTCGGACGAGTACCGCGAGCGCTACGCCGCCTTTGGCCGCCTGAACGACTCGCTGGTGGCATTGCAGCGTCGCAGCGAGGAGCGGCGGCGCGAGCTCGACCGGGCACGGGCCGCCTTCGTCGAGCGGAGCGAGACGCTCCGCGCCGACATTCGGCATTGGGAAGATAGCACCTACCAGGGGTACGACAGTCTGACCGACGCCCTGACGGCGGCGCGGCACCGCCAGCCGCTCACCGACACCACCGGCACCGACGGCTGGGCCCATTTCACCCTGGACGAAGGACCCTGGTGGATCTACGGCCGCTCGTGGGACGCGACCGACCCCAATGCCGAGTGGTACTGGAACGTGCCCGTCACCACGGACACCATTCTGCTGTCGAGCCGGGCCGGGCGGCAGCGCCCCCGCTACTGAGAACGGCATGAGATTCTGGCCTCTCCTGGTCGCAGCAATGACGACCCTTGCGTCGGTGTCACATGCCCAGCAGGCGGATCCTCCGTTCGCCGGCCGCAGCAAGGGCTCCGCGAGCGCGCCGGTCACGGTGTACGAGATGTCCGACTTCCAGTGCCCCTACTGCCGCCGCTTCGCGCTGGAGACCTTCCCGACCCTCGAGCGCGAGTACGTCAGCACCGGCAAGGTCCGCTGGATCTTCGTCAATTTTCCCCTCGTCAGCATTCATCCCAACGCGGTGGCGGCGGCCGAGGTGGCGCTCTGCGCCGCCCGGCAAGGCGCCTTCTGGCCGATGCACGACCTGTTGTACAAGCATCAGGACACCTGGGCACCGCTCAAGGAGCCGGGGCCGTTCCTCTCCACCCTCGCGGACTCGGCGAAGATCTCCAAGAAGACGCTCCTGAGCTGCCTCGCCTCTCCGGACACCGCGACGATCCGATCCGAGGCCGAGGGCTCCGAGCGTGCCGGCGCCACCAGCACGCCGAGCTTCTACATCGAGGGTGGAATCATGAGCGGCGCCCAGCCGGTCGAGGTCTTCAGGCGGGTGCTGGATTCGATCGTCGCCACCAAGGGCCATCCCGGGCGGTGAATCGGCCGAGCTTCTTCGTCCTGGGCGCCAGCAAGGCCGGCACGACATCCCTCCATTACTACCTGGCGCAGCATCCCGACATCCTGATGTGCGACCCCAAGGAGCCGCCGTTTTTCCGGCTGGAGTACGCGCGCGGGCCTGACTGGTACTGGCGGACGTACTTCCGCCGCTACGCCGGTCAGTCCGCGGCGGGGGACGGCGCGCCCCAGAATCTGCACCTGCCGTTCGTCGCGTCGCGCATCGCGGCGACGGCGCCGGAGGCCCGTCTCGTGGTGCTGTGCCGGCACCCGGTGGAGCGCGCGGTCTCGGCCTGGCGCCACAACGCGCGCCTGGGCGTCGAGCCGTTGCCCTTCGACGCGGCAGTGGCGAAGAACCTGCGCCGCCTGCAGCAGGGAGACACTCTCGACACCGACGCCAGCGTGCGCCGCTACCTGGAGATCGGAAGCCGCGAAGGTAATGCGGGGCTGCAGCGCGAGTACGGGTTCTACGTGGAGCCGGGACACTACGCCGAGCACATCGCGCGCTATCGCGGCCTGTTCGGAGCCGACCGACTGCTGATCCTCTTCTTCGACGATCTCGTCGCCGACCCCGAGTCGGTCACCGCGCGCGTGGTCGAGTTCCTGGGACTGAGTGCGCACCCCCTGCGCGATACCCGGCCCCAGAACGAAGCCACCAGCCCCGCGGCGGCCCGGCTCAACTCCCTCATCGCGGGCCTGCCGGGCGTGCGTCTCGTCTCCCCCGAGCTCCGGACACGGGTACGCGCGCTGATCGGCCGAGCCGGAAAGCGCGCCGCATCTCCCGCCCCCGCGGGCGCCGCCACTCTGCGCGAGCTGGCCGACTACTACCGGCCCCACAACCAGCGGCTCGAGGAGCTGACCGGAAGGGATCTGAGCGGCTGGTCAGCCTAGGGTGAGAAACACGTCGTAGAGCGCGTGGGTCCAGGCGGTGATGCCGAAGCCCCGCAGCAGGTACATCGCGCTGAACACCAGGCCCGCGAGGGTCCGGAAGGTGAACGACGGCAGATCGAGCGGATCGCCGTACGGGCCGATGTAGTGGAAGGCGGAGAACACGAGGGCGCCTACCAGCGTGGCCATGACGCCGGCCGCGCCGGGCCGCCAACCCAAGAGGCTCCGGCCGGTCCAGGCCAGCGTCCCCACCAGCAGCACCCGGAACAGCAGCTCTTCGTAGATCCCCGCGCCCAGGGAAATCATCAGCTTGGTCGGGAGGCTCAGCACCGCCTGGCCCTGGCCGGCCACCAGCCGCATGCCCGGCGCGGTCACGAGACCGCCGAGGAGCATGCCGGTGAGCGTCCCGACCACGATTCCGAAGAGGAGCGCGTAGAGCACCGATTCGACGAGCATCAGGGGAAAGATCCCCGGCTCGATCGTCCCGCCTCGGCGGACGTCTCGGATGACCAGAATGGCACCGGTACCGAGCACGACGAGGCCGAAGGCGACGAGTCCATCCCGACCGCCCAGCGCGATGAAAACGCTCTTGAGCAGGACGTCGGCGCCGTTGCGCACGCCCAGGATGGCGTCGTGGGAAAGCGTAAAGGCGAAGAGCTCGTACAGGAGGAGGAGCGGCAGGGCGAACAGCACGCTATGCCGGGGCGCGCGGGACGCGCGCCAGTACCCGGTCACAAAAAAAGGGGCCGCGAGTAGCGGCCCCCCCAGGGTAAGTGTCGCCCGGGTGTCGTCATGCAGCTGCTAACGGCCGCAGGCGACCCTTGACTCTGTAGACAATGGATCACCTCCTCGGAATCGGGTGGAACATACCTGCCTGGACCGAATTCTAGCGGCGCCCGGCGCTGAGGCAAGTCCGGCGTGGCGCCGTTGACGCACGCTTCGGGCACCTCCAACATTGGCCATGCCGCGCACCTCCCTCGCCTACCGGACCCTGCTCCGGCTCGGCGTCCACCTGGCACCCTCTCTGGATCGGGGCGCCAAGGCGGCCGAGGGGCACCGTGGGCGGACAGGCGCCCCTGGCCGTCTGACCGCGTGGGCCCGGGCCGCGCGCGACCACGGCCGTCCCCTGGTCTGGTTCCATGCGTCGTCGGTCGGCGAGGGACTTCAGGCCGAGAGCGTGCTGCTCGAGCTCCGGCAGCTCCATCCCGAGGCGCAGTATCTCTACACCCATTTCAGTCCTTCGGCCGAGGCGCTCGCGCGGCGCCTGCCCGTGGATACGGCCGACTACCTGCCCTACGATCTACCCACTACCATCGCCCCGCTGCTGACCGAGCTCGCGCCGGACCTCCTGGTCTTCGCCAAGCTCGACCTCTGGCCCGAGCTCGCCACCCGGGCGGACGCGTCCGGGACGAGCGTCGCCCTGGTGGCCGGGACCGTGTCGCCCCGGAGCGGGCGGCTACGCTGGCCGGCGCGAGCGCTCCTGCGGGCAGGCTACCGGTCCCTCGCCGCCGCCGGCGCGATTGCCCGGGAAGACGCCGACCGCCTGGCCCGTCTCGGTGTACCGAGCGAGCGGATCCGGGTGCTGGGAGACCCGAGATTCGACAGCGTGACGGCGAAGGTCCGCGCGGTCACCCCCGAAGATCCGCTCCTCTCACTGGGCGGATCCGGAACCCTGGTCGCGGGATCAACCTGGCCACCGGACGAGGAGGTGGTCCTGCGCGCCTTCGCCAAGGTATGGCGGGACATGCAGGGCACGCGACTCATCCTGGTCCCGCATGAGCCGACCGAGGCGCACCTGCTGGAGGTCGAGCGCGCCGCCGCCTCGCTGGGCCTTCCGGCTCCGGTGCGTCTCTCCAGCGTGGCGGAACCGGTGCCGCTTCTGCTGGTAGACCGGATGGGCGTGCTGGCCCGCCTCTACGGCGCCGGGGAGCTGGCCTACGTGGGCGGCGGGTACGGCACGGCCGGCCTGCACTCGGTGCTCGAGCCCGCGGCGTGGGGCCTCGCGGTGAGCTTCGGTCCGCGCTGGCGCGAGAGCCGGGATGCGGGCCTGCTCCTGGCGGCGGACGCGGCGCTCGCCCTGCCGGACAATCCGGAAAGGGCGGCGGGTCGGCTGGCGGACTGGTGGCGCGCCGCGATGACGGACGGAGCCGCGCGGAGAGCCGCGGGCGGGCGGGCGCGAGAGGTGGTGGAGAGCGGAACCGGAGCGGCTCGGCGCTCGGCCGAGCTGCTCGCCGAGCTTATTTCGTCACGACGCCTTCGTAGGTCACCGAGCGCGGCGCGATGACCCCGAGGGTGAGGCCGGTGATGAGCAGATCGAAGAAGCGGCTCCGGGAGTGGATCCGGACGTCGGCGATGGCCTTTCCGCCGCCGAGCTGCGAGGACAGCGCCCGCTGAAGTGAGGGCTGCTTGATCCGGAACATGCCCCAGAAACCGTAAACCGCATGGCTGGTGACGGAGAATCGCTCGCCTTGGGCGGGCTGCCCCGCCGGGGAGGCCATGGTGACCGGTACGCCCACGCTGGCGGCGTCGAAGGTCTCGGCACAGCCGGCCAGGGCCAGCGCGAGCAGCCCGACCGCAGCACGGCGGACCAGCCTCACAGTCCGGGCGTCCGAAAGGCGTAATGCGCCCCGACCCCGAAGACGCCCGGCGTGTTGCCGTCGAGGAACACGGCATCGTAGGCCGCGTGCAGGCCGAGACCGTTGAGGAAGTTGAGCTCGACCCCGCCGCTCAGGCCGAAGTTGGTTTCGGTGTCGTCCCCGCCGTCGGTGGAGGTCTGCACGATGTCCACGCGGGGGGCGAGCCAGGGTCGGATGGCGAGCGAGGGGTTGGGGATGGTGAGGGTAAAGCCGGCGCCGATGGGAAAATGCCAGGTGGTGACGTCGGTCGGCGGCAGCACCACGTCGCTGCCGTCCGCCTGCACCCACCCGGCCCCCGCCTGCAGCGTCACCGACAAGGGCACCAGCGGCCCGCCGAAGACCCGGTAGTCGACCGTGCCGCCGAGGGAGATCTCCGCATCGCTGGCATCGGGATCCGAGGTCGAGACGAGCCCGGTGACGCCGAGCGCGCCGAAGCCCACTTTCCCGGCGAGGCCGTACCCCGTCCCGCCGCCCGCGTCGTCGTTGGCGAACCCGACGGTGGCGTGAATGCCGATCCCGCGGGGCACGCCGCTGTTGTCGACGGGAATGCCACGCACCTGCGCGGAGGCAGGGGCGGCCATGCCCGCGAGCGCGGCCACCAGCGCCGCTCCCGCACGCCAACCGTGGATCATGCCGATCATCCTCCCTGAGCCCGGGATGCGCCGGGGGGTCCTTCACCGGCGCCGCAAGCTACTCGGTGCCTTTCGAGGCTGTCAATGCGGCCGGACGCGGATGCCACGCAGCG
>DATEIR010000073.1:0-2189 GCA_035278885.1 Gemmatimonadales bacterium
GGCCATGAAGACCGTTCTCCTGCTGCTGCTGGTCGCCTCACCCGTCGCGGCCCAGACCTACGAAGGCGTGGAGGAGGTCCCGGTGGGCACCAACTGGATCGCCGATCGGACCAGCAAGCAGTATTACCCGGTGGACTGCCCCCTGGCCGGCCGTGTGCCGATGGTGGACCGGCTCTACTTTGCCACCGAGTCCGCTGTACGCCTGCGCGGGTTCGCCCGGAGCGCCGAGTGTCCCGGCCCATTGCGGCTGGAGGACGAGCCCGCTCCCGCGGCTCAGCCTGCTCCGGTCGCGGTCACGGCCGCGGCGGTCCCCGCCAAGAACCGTCACCTGCGCCGCGGATTCTGGTTCAGCGGCGGTCTCGGCTACGGCAGCCTCGGCTGCGACAACTGCGGCAGCAGGGAAGGGGGCCTGAGCGGCGGGATCCAGCTCGGCGGGACCCTGAGCCAGAAGGTCCTCCTCGGCGGCGGCACCAGCGGCTGGGCCAAGGAGGAGGGAGGCGCCACCCTGACCGTCGGCACGCTGGTCGCCATGGTCCGGTTCTATCCCTCGAGCACGGGTGGCTTCTTCCTGCTCGGCGGGCTGGGCGTCGGGTCGATCTACGCCAAGGTCGACGGCTTCGGGGAGGACACCGAGACCGGCGCCGGCGCGCTGCTGGGGCTGGGCTGGGACCTGCGGGTGGGGAAGAACGTCAGTCTCACGCCCTTCTGGAACGGCTTCGCGGTGAGGACGTCGTACGACGACGCCAACGTGGGGCAGATCGGGATGAGCGTGACGGTGCACTGACTGGGTGTAGTGAGGGCGACCTCCTGGTGGGCTCCGCGAACGTCACGCGGTACAGGTACCTTTATAGCGCATCGAATGGAAGACCGCATGGATGCCACATTACTTCGCCCGCCCCAACCCACGGGAGGTCGTATCTCTGAGCTGGCGCAGCTTCTGGAGGCGCTACAGTTCGCCGCAGACAAGCATCGAGCTCAACGGCGGAAGGACGTCGACGAGTCGCCCTACATCAACCATCCACTCGAGGTCGCGACCATCCTGGCGACGGTAGGGCAGGTGACCGACCTTGCCATCCTCCTCGCCGCAGTTCTGCACGACACCATCGAAGATACGGAGACCACCCCGGAGGAGCTCGAGGATCTCTTTGGTCCCGCCGTGCGGGCGCTGGTGCTCGAGGTCAGCGACGACAAGCAATTGCCCAAGGAGGAGCGCAAGCGACTCCAGATCGAGCACGCCCCGATGCTCTCGAGCGGGGCCAAGGTGATCAAGCTCGGCGACAAGATCGCAAACGTGCAAGATGTCACGTCTACGCCACCCGCGGACTGGAGCCTCGAGCGACGCCGCGAGTATCTCGACTGGACGGAGCAGGTGGTTTTCGGCTGTCGCGGGGCCAATCCTGCCCTGGAGCGGCTTTACGACGAGGTTCTGCGCGATGGCCGCGCGGCGCTCGAGGATTGGCCGTAACCTGCGGCTGGCGCGCTGCTCCCGAGATCCATATCATAGCTCCACGAGCAACGCCCGAATCTCCGATACCTTGCCGAGATGTTCGCCCACTTCCAGTCGGCGTAACTCGCGTGCGATTCCGACCCCCTCTCCTCTCCTCGTGACCCAGCGCCACCTGCTGGACGTCTGGAATCCCTCGTACGCCTCCAATGCCATGGAGGCGCATCTCGCCGTGCTGCTGACCGCGGCCGACCGGTTCAACAAGAAGGAAATAGACGAAGAGCCCCACGTCTGGTGGGGCAAGATCCGGTCTCCCAACCGCCAGCAGCAGGAGCTCCGGCACCTGCCGCAGATTCTTCAGATCGCGGCCGAGCTGGACAGCGATGACACGCGCGACTGTAACCTCTACCTGACCGACTACCGCTCGCTGTACGTCGGCCAGGTGGACGCGATCGCGACGGCCGATGTCCGCACGACCGACCATGACCACGTCCCTTCCTATTACGCCGACAACGGCCTCGAGTGCGACTTCTGGTACCGGCTGCTGGATCTGCGCCGCCTGGTCGCGGATGACACGACCGCGGTGATCTCCAAGCTCCGCGGGCTCCGCAACCTCGGCTACGCCGGCCGGCCGGTATCGCTCTACGGTGGGATGGTGGACCTGCCGCTCATCGTGGAGCGCGCCGATGAGGAGAGCTTCTTCTCGGAAGAGACCCGCGAGGCGGTGACGGATGGGCGTCTCTGG
>DATEIR010000074.1:0-4803 GCA_035278885.1 Gemmatimonadales bacterium
CCCCGGTCCGCCACGACCTCCACACCCTCGCGCTGAAGCTTCTCCACCTGCCAGCGGTCGAGCCGGACCCGCAGATCGAGCCCGCCCTCGTGCTCCTCCCGAGCCAGCACTTCACCATCGCGGTAGAGCGCGGCCAATCGGGCCCCGTCGGTCATCGGCAGGCGGACCCGTACCGTGGGACGCCCGGCCCGCTCGAGCTCGCGCAGCCTCGCCTTGAGCGGGGCGAGCCCGCTGGTGCGCATGGTGCTGACGGTGAGCGCGCCGGGATACAGCTCCCGGACGCGACCCGTGAACCCGGCCGGATCGGCGACGAGATCCATCTTGTTGAACACCGGGATGAGCGGCCGATCGGCCAGCTCCAGGTCCGCCAGCACCCGCTCCACCACGCGCATCTGGCCTTCCCAGTCCGGATGGCTCGCGTCCACGACGTGGAGCAGCACGTCGGCTCCGCGGGCCTCCTCGAGGGTGGCTCGGAAGCTCGCGACCAGATGGTGTGGGAGCTTGCGGATGAACCCGACGGTATCGGTGACCCTGGCGCGCTGTCCTTCGCCCAGATCCACTTCGCGGGTGAGGGTGTCGAGGGTGGCGAAGAGCCGGTCCTCGACGAAGATCTCGTGCTGACCCGAGAGGGCCCGGAGCACGCTCGATTTGCCGGCGTTGGTGTAGCCCACCAACGCCACGCTCAGCATCGGGTCGCGCCCCGCGCGCAGGTTCTCCCGGTGCCGCTCCACGCCCTTGAGCTTCGCCTTGAGGCCCTGGATCCGCTGCCGGATGATCCGGCGGTCGGTCTCGAGCTGGGTCTCGCCGGGCCCGCGGAGCCCGATGCCGCCGCGGATACGGGAGAGATGGGTCCACATCCGGGTGAGGCGCGGGAGCAGGTACTCGAGCTGCGCCAGCTCGACCTGGAGCTTGGCCTCGTGACTCCGGGCCCGGGTCGAGAAGATGTCGAGAATCACCTCGGGCCGGTCCATCACCCGCACCTTGAGCTCGCGCTCCAGGTTGGCGCCCTGCACCGGCGACAGCTCCTCGTCGAAGATCACCAGCGTGGCGCCGGCATCGGCCACGGCCCGGGCGACCTCCTCCACCTTACCTTCGCCGATCAGGGTGGCGGGACTCGGGGCCGAGATCTGCTGGGACATCCGGCCCACCACTTCGGCGCCCGCGGTGTCTACCAGCCGGGTCAGCTCTTCCAGGTGCTCATCGATGTGCCGCGCGTCGGGGGAACCTTTGCGCGGGGCCGCGACCAGCACCGCACGCTCGATCGGGTCGCGGACTTCCAGTGGTGTCTTGCCGATGTGTCTGGTCCTCGTCGGTTAGTGGCCGGAGGGAGTGAGCTGCACGCCCTCCGGCATGGTCACCGGCACTCGGCCCTCGCCCTCGAACGGCACGTCGTAGCGGCCGAAGGGAGTCTCCAGCTGTGCCTGACCCTTCATCGTGTACGGAATCTCTCCGGATCCCAGCGCGGATCGGAGGGCGCTGCCGACGCCCGCCCATTCGAAGCTGAGCGGCAGGGTGAGCTTCGTCTCTCCACCCTTGGTGACCGCGAAGTCGCTCGCCAACCGCACCGTGCCCAGATGCGACTGCTCCACGTCGAAGCCGGCCTCCAGCCCGGTGCCGTGCAGGTCGAACTGGTTGGGGTTCTGCACCGCGACGATCAGATCCAGCGCGCCGCCCTGCAGCCCGATGTCGCGGACCACCACTCGCTCCAAGTGGATGGCCGGCTCCTTGAACAGATCATTGAGCCCCGTGCACCCGGCGAGCGCCGCGGCTGAGCCCAGGAGCGCCATCGCGATCGTCGATCTCATTCCAGCGGAATATACCCGGCTGTCACCCGCGACCGCCCCCCGCCTCGGAATCCGCCTCGAGCCCGGCGGATGGGGACCCCGCCGGCCCACCTTCGGCCTCCGCCCGCTTCCGGGCCCACCATTCCATGCGCTCGGCGACCCGCTTCTCGTGCCCGAACGGCCCGGGCGCATAGAACGCCGTGCCCCGGAGCGCGTCCGGAAGGTATTCCTGGGCGAGATAGGCGTCCGGCGAATCGTGAGCGTAGCGGTAGCCTCGCCCATACCCCAGCTCCTTCATCAGGCCGGTCGGTGCGTTGCGGATATGCATGGGCACCGGCGCGGCCGGCGTCTCCTGGGCCGCTGCCAGGGCCGCGCCGAGAGCCACCTTGGCGCTGTTCGACTTCGGGGCGGTGGCGAGATAGATCGTCATTTCGGCCAGCGGCAGATACCCCTCGGGCGGCCCCAGCATGTGGAATGCGTCGCGCGCCGCCACCGCCATGATGAGCGCATTCGGGTCCGCCAGACCGATATCTTCCGCCGCCATCGCGATGGCCCGTCTGAAGAGGGTCATGGGGTCCTCACCCCCGTCCAGCATCCGGGCCATCCAGTAGAGCGCCCCCTGTGGATCGCTGCCTCGGAGCGACTTGTGGTAGGCCGAGAGCAGGTTGTAGTGCTCCTCGCCCGCCTTGTCGTACCGGGCGAACCGTTTCTGCATCGCCTCGCGCGCGACCTCCTCCGTGACCCGACCGCCCGTGCCGACATGGGCGCCGGCGGCTTCGAGCACGGTGAGCGCCCGGCGCGCGTCCCCGTCCGCCTCGACCGCGATGGACTCCAGGGCTTCGGGGTCCACCTCGAGCCCGAGCTGCCCCAGCCCGCGCTCCGTGTCCCGCAGCGCGCGGTCGAGCAGGAGCGCGATGGCCTCCGCGGAAAGCGGCTGCAGCACGAAGACCCGCGTGCGCGAGAGCAGCGCGCCGTTGATCTCGAAGCTGGGGTTCTCGGTGGTGGCGCCGATGAGGGTGATGGTGCCGTCCTCCGACGGCGGGAGGAGGCTGTCCTGCTGAGCCTTGTTGAGCCGGTGGATCTCGTCCACGAAGAGGATGGTCTGCGCACCGCCGGCGTCGAGCCGGGCCCGTGCCTCGCCCACGATCTCGCGGATCCGCGGGACTCCCTCGGTGACCGCGCTGAAGGGGACGAACACGCGGGCCGTGGTGCTCGCCACCAGGTGGGCCAGCGTCGTCTTGCCGCTGCCCGGCGGGCCCCAGAAAATCATCGAGCCCGGGACGCCGCGCTCGACCGCCTCGCGGAGGGGCTTCCCGGGCGCCAACAGGTGCTCCTGACCGACGAACTCGTCGATCGTCCGGGGGCGCATCCTCGCCGCCAGCGGCTGGCTCGCCTCCCGGGCCGCCGCGAACAGCGTCTCGCTGGGCGCCGGGCTACGCTTTCTGGCCATGGCTGTCGCGGGGCACCTGGGTGCGCGCCCAGGCCACGGCCTCGCCGTGGTTGGTGAACACCTGCAGAACGGCCCCGCGCATCTCGCTGAACACGCTGAGCATGCGGCCCAGCCCGTAGTTGAGACCCGCCGGGCAGATGATCGCCACCGGCCGACGGGCGCCGGCCCGGCTCTCGGCGTGGAGGTCCGCCAGCTGGCGGAGATACAGGGGCGAAAGCCGGAACTGCTGGTTTCGGGCATCCACCAGCGCCGGCATCTCCGGCCGCACCCGTGCATCCGCCTCCATCTGCCTCAGCAACGTCACGATCTCCGCCAGGTCCGCATCGCCCCACGCGGTCACATGGATGAGCCCATCCGCATCCGCGACGCTGTACTCGTAGGGCATGGAAGCCGATCTCCGAGGAGGGGTGGTCAGCGTATCCACTGCGCCAGCAAGTGCTCGGTCACGAAGAAAGCTAGTGCCCCGCCGAAGAAAGCGGCGGCGGTGGGCCAGCCGCGCTTGGCCTGGAATTCGGGAACCAGGTTCGAGGCGGCGACGTAGAGAGTGACCCCGGCCGAGATCGCGAGGCCATGCCGCGCCAGTGGGGCCACCTCGGCCGTGAGCAGCACGCCGAGTATTGTGGCGAGCCCGAGCACGATCGACGCGCCGATCGCCCGGCCGCGGCCGGCGCCTCCGGCAACCATGACGCTCGCTACCGTCACGCCTTCCGGCAGCTTGTGGAGCAGGACCGCAAGGAAGAGCAGCACGCCCAGCGTTCCCGACACCAGGAAGCCGCTCGCGATCGCCACCCCGTCGAAGAAGGTGTGGAGGGTGAGCCCGAGGACGGCCGACATGCCGGCGGCCCGGCTCAGTCGATGGGTCTCCTCGCCGAAGTGGAAGTGGGGCGTCAGCACGTGCTGGGCCAGGTGTACCGCCAGGTAGCCGCCCAGCACATACTCCGCCCCGCTCACGCCCTGGCGCAGCACCTCCGGCAGCACGCCCAGCACGGCGACCGCCAGCATGAACCCGGCGCCGAAGGCCAGACAGGCATCGATCAGGCGCAGCCCGCGCCGGAGGTGCCGTACCACCGCGAGCGCCCCCGCGACGTTGCCGAGCGCCGCGGCCAGGGCGAAGGCCAGCGGGGTCATCCCAGCCCCTTCGCAAGTTCCAGCAGCCGTTCCCTCGTGTTCAGCGACGGGTCGTCCAGCACCCGATCGAGCAGCGCGCCCAGGATCTCGCCGACCCGGGGACCGGCGGCGCCGAGCTGCCGGATGTCGTCCCCGGTCAACGCCAGGTCCGTCCGGGAGACCGGATCGCCGCGCTCTCGGACGGCCCGCACCGACGCCGCCCACTCCGGCTCACGCCCCGTCGCCAGGCGCCCGAGGGCGATCAGATCCTCCGCCGTGCCCGCGCCCACGCGTGCGAGCCAGCGCCGCACCGCGACGTCACCAGGTGCCGAGGGCGCCTCGGGGCCGCCGACCGCCGCGGCCGCCCGCCCGATCTCGGCGCGGGACGCCTTGAGCCGCCGCAGCACGGCGACCGGGTCGGTGGTGAGGCGGACGGTGAGCAGCACCGGATCGCGCTCGCCC
>DATEIR010000075.1:0-17396 GCA_035278885.1 Gemmatimonadales bacterium
CTGCATGGCGTCGCTCCGAATGAGGGCGCAGGGGCGCAGGGGCGCAGGGGCGCAGGGGCGCAGGGGCGCAGGGGCGCAGGGGCGCAGGGGCGCAGGGGCGCAGGAAGCACGCCTGCCGTCCAGAGATGCGCAAGAGACCAGGGCTGACACCTGCGCCCCTGCGTCCTCGCGCCCCTGCGCCCTCTGACACCTACCGTTACGCCGCGCTAATTTCAACCCATGGCCAACCCCACCTTCCAACGCATCTGCGTCTTCTGCGGCACCAACGCCGGCGCCCGGCCCGAGTACGGCGCGGCCGCGCGGGCGCTCGGCCAGCTCCTGGCCGAAGAGGATATCGAGCTGGTCTACGGCGGGGCCAGCGTCGGCATCATGGGCGAGCTGGCCGACGCGGTGCACGAGCACGGCGGCCACGTCACCGGCATCATCCCCCAGCAGCTCATCAAGAAGGAGGCGGCCCATACCGGGATCCCCGACCTGATCGTGGTCGCCTCGATGCACCAGCGGAAGTCGCAGATGGCCGACATGTCCGACGGGTTCATCGCCCTCCCGGGCGGGATCGGGACGATGGAGGGGTTCTTCGAGATCCTGACCTGGGGCCAGCTCGGCATCCACCGGAAGCCCTCCGGCCTGCTCAACGTTGCCGGCTACTTCGACGAGCTGATCAAGTTCCTCGACCATGCGGTCGCCGAGGGATTCCTGACCCCGGAGCACCGGGAGACGATCATGGTCGAATCGGAGCCCAAGAAACTGCTGAAGCGGATGCGGGCATACGCTCCGGCGGAGGGTGGGGAGGCGTTGATGGGGAGGACGAATCGGTAGGCGCAGGGGCGGAGGGGCGGAGGCTAACCACCTCGAGCAGCGCAAGCCAGCAGAGATATACCGCGAGCGATCGACACTCCCACCGCAGCCGCCGTCCGACCCTCCGACCCTCCGACCGTCCGACCGTCCGCCCCTCCGCCCCTACTCCGTCTTCCCCCCCGTCGCCTCCGGCGCCGGATCCTTCGTGGCATGGTCCATGGGCGGCGGGCGCTTGGCCTCGAACCGCTGCACGTAGGCCTTGGTGAACTCCGCCCCCAGCAGCACCACCTGCGACGAGTAGTAGACCCACACCAGCAGCACCACGACCGAGCCGGCGGCGCCGTAGCTCGAGGCGATCGCGCTGGTACCGAGGTAGAGCCCGATCAGGGTCTTGCCGATGCTGAAGAGTCCCGCCGTCACCAGCGCGCCCACCCACACGTCGCGCAGCCTGAGCTTCACGTCGGGCAGGAACTGGTAGATCATCGCGAAGAGCAGCGTCACCACGCCGAGCGAGACCAGCACGTTGATCGCGGTCCAGGCCACCGCCAGCGCCGGGAAGGCGTGGCCCACGTAGCGGTCGAGCGCGGCCAGGCCGGCGCTGATCACCAGCGAGACGAGCAGCACGAAGCCGACCCCGATCACCAGTCCGAAGGAAATGAGCCGCTGGAAGAGCATCGCCCGGATCCCGGCGTTCTCACTGGGCTTGACCCGCCAGATGGCGTTGAGGGCCGTCTGCAGCTCGAGGAAGGCGCCGGTCGAGCCGAGGAAGAAGGTCACCAGCCCCACGACGGTGGCGAGAGTGCTGTCGCCCCGGGTGGCGGCGTTCTCCAGCATCGCCTGCACCGCCTGCGCGCCGGTGTCGCCCACGAGGCCGCGGATCTGATTGACCACTTCGCCCCGCACGGCCTCGGGGCCGAAGAAGAAGCCCGCGATCGCGATCGCGATCACCAGGATCGGCGCCATCGCGAACAGGGTGTAGTAGGCCAGCGAGGCGCCGAGGCGGGGGACGTTGTCGTTCCACCAGCCGGCGACGGCGCGCTTGAGGATGTACCAGAGCTCGCGGGCCTTCATGCTCAGCGGCCCAGGCTGGTGGGCTGTCCGCCCGGGTGCCACCGGGGCGGGTCGCCGTCCGCCAGCAGCCGCACCGCGCGGCCCACCACCTCGGCGGCGCGCGCGAGATGGGTCGAGTCCACCGCGGAGACCTCGTCGCTGGGCTGGTGGTAGTCCCGGTGCATGTTGTAGGAGGAGAGGGTGTGGGCCGGGATCCCGCGGACCGCGAAGACGATGTTGTCGCTCCGGAGGAAGAAGCTCTGATCGGGACGCGGGTCGGCCACCACGGGCAGCCCCGCGGCCGCGAAGGTCTCGCCCATCGTCGATCGCTCGTAGCCGGTGAGCCAGAGCCGGCCCGGCCCGCCGGCCAGGCTGTCGGGACGGCCGATCATCTCCACCTCCAGGTCGGCCACCGTGTGCTCCAGCGGCCAGGCGGGATGCTCGAGATAGTACTGCGTTCCCAGGACGCCTTCCTCCTCGCCGGTAGACAGGAGGAACACGACGGTGCGCCGCGGCTTCGGGCCGGCGGCCAGCTCGCGGGCGGCGGTGAGCACCGCCGCGACGCCCGAGGCGTCGTCGTCCGCGCCGTTGTAGATCGAGTCACCGTTCACCGGCCGGCCGATGCCGAGGTGGTCGTAGTGTGCCCCGACGACGACGGCTTCCTTCGCGAGCGCCGGATCGCTCCCGCGCACCAGGCCGATCACGTTGACCCCGAGCGCCATCACGCCGCCGAGCGAGTCGGGCGCGGGGCGGCCCAGTCGAAGCCGCTCGCCCTCCGGGCCCGCGCTCACCACGAAGGGCACGCGCTGGAAGTACGCGCTGTCGCCCGCGGGCTCCAGGCCGTAGGCCTGCATCCGGCCGGCGAGATAGCGCGCCGCCCGAAGCGCACCCGGGGTGGCGGTGCGGCGGCCCTGCATCGAGTCATCGGCGAGCGCGGCGATGAGGGCGATGGGCGGAAGGGCGGAGGGTCGGACGGGCGGAGGGGCGGAGGGTCCACCGCAGCCCAGCAACGTGCTGCTCATCATCGCTACGAGAACGGCTCGCCGCCTCAACTCTGCGCCCCCTGCGACCCCTGCGCCCCGTGCGCCCCCTGCGCCTCTGCGTCCCCGCGTCCCTGCGCCCCCGCGTCCCCGCGCCCCATCCCATACATCACTCGCTCCGTGCCGCTCACCGGCTCCGCCGCCTCGATGCTGAAGTGTTTCCCGAATGCCGCCTCGAAGCCCTCGCGGTGATAATCGGCGAAGACGTCCTCCCGGCTGCGCAGCAGCCGCTGGACCTGAGAGTCGCTCTTGGGCACGAACTCGATCACCAGCGCGCGGCCGAGCCGGGAGAAATACTCGGCGATCCGCTCCAGCGGCACGTTGCGGCCGATCGCGAGGTGGTGCACCAGGGCGAGCGCGAGCAGCGCGTCCGCCGGCCCGCGCTGCTCCAGCGACTGCCGTTCCCGGTGCGCCCAGCCGAGCGCCGGCGACGGGTTGGCGAGATCGGCCAGAAGCGGCAGGATGCGCTGCTCGTTTGCCCCCCGCACCGCCCGATAGTTCCGCTCCACCGCCGCGGGATCGATGTCGAACGCGATCACCTGCTCCGCCACCTCGACGGCCACCCGACTGTACTCCCCGGTGTTGGCGCCGAGGTCCCAGACGACCTTCGGGCTGCTGCCGCGCAGCAGGCGAGCCACCAGCTCGCGCTTCGAGGCCACGGCGGAATCGGAGTAGTTGTGCTGTCGGGTGTAGTCCGCCCACTCGGTTCCCGACGGCTCCCAGCTCAGCCGCGTGATGGCGCCGCGAAGGCTGTGCACCAGGCCGATCGCGGCGGTCCTGCTGATCGGACGATTCTTCACCTGCACGGCGGGAGCGGCGTCCGCGTAGCGCCGCTGCGCGCCGGCGTGGGCGTGGACGTGGATCAGGGTGCCCGGACGGAGCCAGCTGCGCCGCGGCAGCAGACGGGAGCCGAGCTCGAGCGGGATGCCGTCGAGGTGGGCCCGAAGGAGGGAGCCGCAGCCGATGTCCACCCGGCTCATCAGCAGCAGCGGCACCAGGAAGTGCTCGCAGAACTGCCGGTATGCCAGCCACGGCGCGCCCTCCTCCCGCGGCTCGAGCGAGAGCGTGTCGATGAGGATCGGCCGGCCGCCGCTGAACTGGACGTTGTAGGCGCTCGCATCCCGGAGGACGAACCCGCGCTCCAGCGCGCGCTCCTGCACGGTCAGGGTGAGCAGCGCGGCGTCCTTGAGCTGGCCGAACGACCATTCGTAGGGATAGGAGATGAAACCGACCCGCTCGGGCCGGAGCACCGCCGCCGCCTCGGGGCGCGCGGCATGCTCGAGACCGACCTCCTGATGGGGGACCAGGAGCCGTTCGCGGGCCAGCTCGTCGAACAGTCCGCTCTCGCGCACGGCCGAGAACTTCCGCTCGAACGACCGGTTCACCTGCCGGTAGAGGACACCCTCGCGCTGGAAGACGAACCCCGCCGGATCGCGGAACGATCCGGCTTCGGGCTCCGCCGTCGGCGAGGGCCGATCAGCCACAGGCCACCAGGACGTCGCTGCTGCCCCCGCGGCTGCTCACCCACCCACCCACACCGTCTTCGCGTTCACGAACTCCCGGATCCCCTGCTGCCCCAGCTCCCGCCCATAGCCCGACCGCTTCACCCCGCCGAACGGCATGCGCGGATCCGAGGCCACCATCGCGTTGACGAAGACCATGCCGGCCTCGAGCTCCGCCACGAACCGCGCCCGTTCCGCGTCGTCGCGGGTCCACACGCTGGCGCCGAGGCCGAAGGGGGAGTCGTTGGCGAGACGGATCGCCTCGTCCGCCGAGCCGACGCGGAAGAGCAGCGCGACGGGACCGAAGAACTCTTCCTGCCGCGCCGGCGAATCGGGGCCGATGCCGGTGAGCACGGTGGGCTGATAGAAGTAGCCGCGCCCGCCGGCCGGGTGCCCTCCGGTGAGCACACGGGCGCCCGCGGCGACGGTCCGTTGCACCTGGTCGATCAGGGTCCGCAGCTGGCTCTCGCTCGCGAGCGGCCCGACGGCGGTGGCGGGATCCATCGGGTCGCCGACGGGAAGGGCCGCCATCTGGGTCACGAAGCGGCGCTCGAATTCCTCGGCCACCGACTCCGCCACGATAAACCGCTTGGCGGCGATGCAGGACTGGCCGTTGTTGATCGCCCGGGCCGTGACCGCCGTGCGCGCGGCGAGCTCCAGGTCGGCGCTCGGCATCACGATGAAGGGATCGCTGCCGCCCAGCTCCAGCACGCTCTTCTTGATCACCTTGCCCGCGGCCGCCCCTACCGCCGAGCCGGCCCGGACGCTGCCGGTGAGGGTGACCGCCGCGACGCGATCGTCCTCGATGACCGCGCTCACCCGCTCGTTCTCGATCAACAGCGTCTGGAACACGCCCTCGCCGAAGCCGGCGCGGCGGAAGATCTCCTCGATGGCCGAGGCGCAGCCGGGGACGTTGGCCGCGTGCTTGAGCAGGCCGACGTTGCCGGCCATGAGCGCGGGCGCGGCGAAGCGGAAGACCTGCCAGAAGGGAAAGTTCCAGGGCATGATCGCCAGCACCGGCCCGATCGGCTGGTACGCGACCCAGCTCTTCGCGGCGCCGGTGGCGACCGGCTCGTCGGCCAGGAAACGCTCGGCGTGCTCGGCGTAGTAGCGGCAGCCGAGCGCGCTCTTGGCGGCCTCGTCCCGGGCAGCCTGGATCGGCTTGCCCATCTCGGTCACCATGAGCCGCCCGAACTTCTCGCGCTCCGATTCCAGGATCTCCGCGGCCCGGACCATCATCCGGGCGCGCTCGGCGAAGGTGGTGCGGCGGTGGCGCTGGTACGCCTCGGCAGCGACCTGGAGCCTGCGCTCCACCTCGGCGGGAGCATGGGGCTCGTAGCTGCGGACAGTCTCGCCGTTGGTGGGATCCACGGTTGCGAAAGCCATGGCGAAGTATAGTCCCGCCTTGCCGTCATCCCGAGAGAGCGCATTAATATCCCCCATGCACCCGCTCCGACTGCTGCTGGCGCACAGCATCGATTACGCCGGCCTCTTCCCTCCCGCGGCGCTGGCCATGCGGCCCGCGCTGGAGAAATACGCGGCGTACCGCTCGGGGCCTGAGGCCTGGGCACTGGGCCGGTTCGTGGTCCCCGCCGCGCGCCTCGAGGAGCTCGAATCGGCCGCCGCGGGGCTGCTGCCTTCCGCGCCGGACGACCCCTGGCGGCTCAGCGTGCTGATCGGGGCGGACCCCGCGGCCGATCTTCGGCGGCTGGAGGAGCTCGACTGCCGGCATGCCGCGGGCGCGTTGCTGGCCGACACGGTGGAGGTCAAGGCGGACACCGCCGATGCGGTCGATACCGCGCTGGCGAGGCTGCCCCGCCGGCTCGCCGCGTTCGTCGAGCTGCCGCTCGCGCGCGACCCGGGACCCGCGCTGGCCGTCATCGCGCGGCACGGCGCCGGCGCCAAGGTGCGGACCGGCGGAGTGACCGAAGACGCGTTCCCCTCCACCGACGACCTGCTTCGGTTCCTCCGCGCGGCGGTGGGGGCGGGTGTACCCTTCAAGGCGACCGCCGGCCTGCACCATCCGCTCCGCGCCCGCTACCGCCTCACCTACGAGCCCGACAGCGCGAGCGGGACCATGTTCGGGTTTCTCAACCTCTTCCTCACGGCGGCCTTCCTGCGCAACGGCATGAGCGATTCCGACGCCCGGCAGCTTCTGGAGGAGCGGGACGCGGCCGCGCTCGCCTTCGATCGCGATGGCATCTCGTGGCGGGGTCACCGGCTGGGCCCTGCCGCGCTCGCGGAGGCGCGGAGCACGGGCCTGGGCTCCTTCGGGTCCTGCTCCTTCGACGAGCCGATCGGCGACCTCGCGTCGCTTCGTCTCCTGTGACGGCCGCGCCGGTAGACCGGACCCACGACGCCGCGCGCCGCTCCTGGGTCGAGTCGGCCAACGGTCACGCCGAGTTTCCGATCCAGAACCTGCCGTTCGGGGTCTTTCACGTGGGCGACGACGAGGACGAGCCGAGGGTCGGCATGGCGATCGGCGACTCGATCCTCGACCTGGTGGCGGCGCACGATGCCGGGTACTTCGGCGGCCTGGCGGAGCGGGCGGCCGAGGCGTGCGCGGCGCCGGCGCTCAATCGATTGATGGCCCTGGGCCGGCCCTACTGGAGCGAGCTCCGGGAGCAGGCCGCCGACCTGCTCGATGCCGGCAGCGCCGCGTACCGGGACAACCACCGGCTCGGCGACCGCCTGCTCCTGCCCCAGGACGAAGCCGAGCTGCTGCTGCCCGCCCAGGTGGCCGACTACACCGATTTCTACGCCTCGGTGCACCACGCCACCAACGTGGGCAGCATGTTCCGCCCCGACAATCCACTGCTGCCCAACTACAAATGGGTCCCGATCGCCTACCATGGACGGGCCTCGTCGCTGGTGCCGAGCGGGACAGCCATCCGGCGCCCCCGGGGGCAGACCAAGGCGGCGGACGCCCGGGAGCCGGCCTTCGGGCCGAGCCGCTCGCTGGACTACGAAATGGAAGTCGGCTGCTTCGTGGGCCCGGGCAATGCGCTGGGCGCGCCGGTGCCGCTCGACCAGGCGGAGGAGCGGCTGTTCGGGCTCTGCCTGGTGAACGACTGGTCGGCGCGCGACATCCAGTCGTGGGAGTATCAGCCACTGGGGCCCTTCCTGGCCAAGAGCTTCGCCACCACGCTCTCGCCGTGGGTGGTGACCTTCGACGCGCTGGCTCCGTTCCGCGTGCCCGCCTTTGCCCGCCCCGCGGGCGACCCCGAGCCCCTGCCCTATCTCGACGGCTCGGCCAACCGGACGGCCGGCGGTGTGGACGTGACCGTCGAGGTCCTGCTCCGCTCGGCGCGCATGCGGGAAAGCGGCCTGGAGCCGACCCGCCTCAGCCGGGGCCGGATGGCGGACCTCTACTGGACCCCGGCACAGATGCTGGCCCACCACACCAGCAACGGCTGCAACCTCAACCCCGGCGACCTGTTCGCCAGCGGCACCATCTCCGGGCCGACGAAGGACAGCCGGGGGTGCCTGCTGGAGCTCACCTGGCGCGGCGCGGAGCCGCTCACGCTGCCTACCGGTGAGACCCGGAAGTTCCTCGAAGACGGCGACGAGGTGGTGATGCGGGGGTGGTGCGAGCGGGAGGGGTTTGTGAGGATCGGGTTCGGGGAGTGCCGGGGGGTGGTTGAAGGGACGCAGGGGCGCAGGGGCGCAGAGTCGCAGGGGACAATGTCGTAGGGTGCAGAGTTGCAGGCTCTGCACCTGCGTCCCTGCACCCTGCGACTCTCCGCCCCCAGATCACTTCTTCGCCACCACCTCATTCAGCAGCTGCTCCGCGTACTTCTTGTCCCACTCCGCCAGGTTCTCCCGCGCGGTCACTTCGACCTTGCTGGTGGAGGCCGTCTCGCGCTTGATGTGGAAGGTGACGTCGAGGTCGCCCTTCTTGCCCTTGAGCTCCTGCTCGTCTCCACCCTTCTCGCTGCTCTGGGCGTCCTCGGTGATCCCTTCCTTCGTCATCACGGCACGGGAGCGGGCGGTGACGTCGCTGACCGATCCGTTGACCACGCCCTCCGCTCCGCGGGAGGTCAGGTAGATGGCACTCCCAGCGCCGGCCGCGGCGGCTGCCACACAGCCGGCCGAAGGCGCGACGGTGGCGAGGAGGAAAAGAAGACGGCTGGCGGCACGGCGCATGGAACGCTCCTTGGATGAGGTCTGGGTGGAGTCTACCGGGGCCTGACCGGAGTCTCTAGCATCCGCATCACCATCCCCTGGTAACGGGGATCATCCATGCTTCCCCCCTCCCTCCGGGGCCGACATATTCCGGGCCAGACCCTCTCGGAGCGCCCGACCGTGACCACCTTCATCAAGCCCACCGAGATCCCGATCGGAGGGGCTCACACCCTCCCCCGGGAATACTTCACCTCGCCGGACGTGTTCGCCGCCGAGCTGGAGCGGATCTTCTACCGGCGCTGGCTCTGTGTCGGCCGGACCGACCGTATCTCCCAGCCGGGCGACTACTTCACCCAGCAGGTGGGGAGCGAGAGCGTCATCGTCCTGCACGACCGCTCGGGGGGCTACCAGGCGTACTACAACGTCTGCCGGCACCGCGGCACCCGCCTGTGCGAGGAGCACACAGGGCGCTTCAGCGAGACCATCCAGTGTCCCTACCACGCCTGGACCTACGGCCTCGACGGCCGGCTGATCGGCGCGCCCTCCACGGCCGACCTGGAGAACTTCAACAAGGCCGACTGGCCCCTCCACCGTGTCGCGGTGGCCACCTGGGAGGGGTTCCTCTTCATCAACCTGGCTCGCGACCCGGAGCCGTTCCACACCGCCTGGGAAGCGCTCCAGGGCCGGTTCAGCCGGTTCAACCTGCCCAACCTGCAGGTGCACCGGACCATCGAGTACGACGTGGCCTGCAACTGGAAGCTGCTGTTCCAGAACTACAGCGAGTGCTACCACTGCGGTCCCGTCCATCCCCCGCTCGCCAAGCTCACTCCGCCCACCAGCGGCGAGAACGACCTCACCGAAGGGCCGTTCACCGGCGGCTTCATGGTGCTGAACCGCGGGGTGGAGAGCATGACGATGAGCGGCCGCTCCTGCGGCGTCGCCGTGGGCGACCTGCCGGAGGAGGACATGAACCGGGTGTACTACTACGCCATCTTCCCCAACATGCTCCTCAGCCTGCACCCGGACTACGTGATGTTCCACACCATCTGGCCGGAGGGGACGAGTCGGAGCCGGATCTTCTGCTCCTGGCTCTTCCATCCCGCCACCCTGAGCGACCCGACCTTCAAGCCGGACGACGGGGTCGAGTTCTGGGACATGACGAACAAGCAGGATTGGCACATCTGCGAGCAGAGCCAGCTCGGCGTCGAGAGCCGGGCCTACACGCCCGGGCCGTACTCGAGGCGGGAGAGTCTGTCGGTGCAGTTCGACCGGGAGGTGGTGCGGGCGTTGGGGGGGTAGGGGCCGAGGGGCGGAGCGCGAGGTTGGCGCTCCGCCGTTTTCTTGGCTACTCTCCGCCCCTCCGACTCTCCGCCCGTCCGCCCCCCATTTCCATCAAAATCCCAACGTACATCCTCACCCCCCACTCCAGGTTCGCCAGGCTCAGCCGCTCGTCCACCCCGTGCGCCTGCTTCCGGCTCTCCTCCAGCTCGACCAGCCAGGGGGAGATGCCGTAGGCGATGGGGCCGGCGGCGCTCCAGTACGGCTTGTCGCTGGCGCCGGTGCTCGTGGTGGTGGCGACCGGGATGCCGGGGAGCATCCTGCCGGCGACGCGTTCGATGGCGTGGAACAGCTCGGTGTCGAGCGGGGCGTCGTAGGGCGGGGCCATGTCGCCGATGGACTCGAGGGTGATGCTCGAATCGCCGATCACCCGCTCGAGGTCGCGCCGGAAGGCGACGGTGTCCTGGTCGGGCAGCAGGCGGATGTCCAGCTCCGCCGAGGCGGTCTGGGGTATCACGTTGGTCTTGGAGGAGCCGGTGAGCACCGTCGGGGTGACGGTGTTCCGAAGCAGTGCGTTCCGGCGCGGATCGCCGAGCAGCCAGGCGCGCCCGTCGCGGCGCCGGAGCGCCGCCGCCGGGTCGGCCAGCCAGGTCCGGTGACTGCCGGTCTCGTCCGCTGCCATGCTCTTGAAGTAGCGCTCGACCGCCGGCGTGAGGCGGACGGGCGTCTCCCAGTCGGCGATCCGCTGCAGCGCCCGCACCAGCCGGCTCACCGGGTTGTCCCGGGTCGGGACCGAGGCGTGGGAGGCGGTGCCGTGCGCGGTGATGGTCTTCCACCAGGTGAGCTTCTCGCCCACGCCGATGCCGAACCAGCGCACCCTGCCCTGCTCCACCCGGGTGTCGCCGCTCTCCGTGAGCACGTACTCGATGCCGCGCACCAGGTCGGGATGATCCTTGACGAAGGTGCGGGACCCGAGCCCGCCGATCTCCTCGTCCGCGTTGCCGACGAACACCAGGTCGCGGTCGAGCCGGACGCCGGCCCGCTTGAGCGCGATCATCGCCATGAGCTGGATGATCCCGTGGCCCTTCATGTCGAGCGCGCCCCGTCCCCACACCGCGCCGTCCCGGATCTCACCGCCGAAGGGGTCCACCTGCCACTCGGCGGCCCTGGCGGGAACCACATCCATGTGGTGCACCAGCGCGATCGCCTTCGCCTTCCCGCTTCCAGGCAGCCGGGCGTAGAAGTTCGCTCGGCCCGGACCCAGCGCGGCGGTATCGAGGATCCGGCCCTCGATCCCCTCCTTCGCCAGCGTCTGTTGCAGCCACCGGGCCGCGGCCAGCTCGTTGCCGGGGAGGTTGGTGGTGTTGATCCGGAGATACTCCGAAAGCCGCTGCGCGGCCTCCTCCCGCAGCGCGGCGAAATCGATGGGGGCGCCGGGCGCGGGGTCGTACGGGACGGCCTGGGCCTCGAGCGTGGGGGCGAGCATGGTCAGGATGGCGATTGCTCCCTGCAGAACAGTCCACTTCACGTGCAGCGCCTCACGGGTCGAGGGGGGTTCGTATGCGGGACGTGACCGGTACTCACGAATGAACGGCGGATGGGGCCGCAGATGAACGCAGCGCACGCAGATGAACGAGAAGCGGTATGGTACAAGTGGCGAAGGCTCCGTACCCCATTAACTCCGTAAATCATCTGCGTCATCTGCGTTCATCTGCGGCCCCCCCTCTGTTTGCATTCGCTCAAAGGAGCGCACCTTCAAACAACAAGCTCAGCCACACTCCAGCAGCATGCGGCCCCCGATCTCCTTCACGAGCTTGGCGCAGACGGCCGCGGTGACGCCGCTGGGATCGTTGGCCGGGTTGAATTCGACCAAATCGGCGCCGACCAGGACGCCCTCGAACTGCTGGACGATCGTGACGGCCTGACGCACCGTGAGCCCGCCGGCCTCGCGATGCGAGATCCCGGGGACGAGCCCGGGCTCCAGGACATCGAGATCGAAGCTGAGATACACCGGCTGCTCGAAGCGCAGCGGCAGCCCGTCGCGCCAGTCCTTCATCTCGATCAGCTCGACCCCGAACCGGCGCGCCTGCTCCCGCTGATGCCGGTTGAGCGTTCGGGGACCCACCTGCACCAGCCGGTCCGCCAGGCTCTCCTCCATGATCCGGGCGAAGGGGCACGCGTGGCTGTACCGGTCGCCCTCGAACTCGTCCCAAAGATCGCCGTGGGCGTCGAGGTGGAGAATCGCGAGACCTGGATGGTGCCGACGGAAGCCCCGCAGCAGCGGGTAGGTGATCGAGTGGTCGCCTCCCAGGCTCACCGGCCGGAGCCCGGATGCGGCGAGGCGATCGACCGCCGCCTCGATCCGCGCCCGGGCGATCTCGCCCGGCTCGCCCTCCTCGAACGAGAGGTCGCCCGCATCGGTGATGCCACCCGCGCCCAGGTCGGCGCCGGTCTCGGACCAGGTGCTGCTGGCGGGCGACCAGAGCGCTTCCCGGATCGGACCGGGCGCGGCGGCGGCGCCGCGGCGGTAGGAGGAGCTCGCATCGTAGGGGATGCCGAGCAGGGCCACGGATGGTGCGGTCATCGAAGTCACACCATGTAAGTCCGCGGCGGGTCCGCCAGCTGCAGGATGGCACGGTCGATCCGGAAGGGCGAAAGATCGTGCTCCGTGCGGCCCTCCGCCGCGAGGTCCGCCAGAATCCGCCCGATCACCGAGGCGAATTTGAACCCGTGCCCGCCGCCGATCGCCACCGAGACGTCGCGCCGCTCGGGGAGAGTATCGATCACGAAGTCGCGATCGGGGGTGAGGGTGTAGAGGCAGGTCCGGGTGTAGATCACCGGCCCCAGGGCCGAGGGGAGACGACGTTCCATGAACCGGACCACTCGGTCGAACGCGGATTCATCCCGCTCGAAGGTGCGCGTGTTCGCGCCGGTCTCCTCCCCACCCGCATCCTGGCCGACCTTGGGGCCTGCCTCACCGAACACCGGAAAGCCGTAGTAGCACGGGTCATCCATCCAGATCCAGACGGGAAAGCGCTCGGGCTGGAAGTCGTCCGCCTGGGGCGACGCGAAGTAGGTGACCTGCTCCTGGGTGACTCGGAGCGGGAGATGGATGCCGAACGGCAGCAGGGCCTGGTTGCTCCACGGGCCCGCGGCGATCACCAGCCGGCGGCAGCGGTATGTCCGGCCGCCGGCCAGGACCTCGATCTCTCCCAGGAGGGGTGTGATGCCGTCCACCGGGGTGCGGTCCAGCAAGGTCGCACCGTGCGCCCGGGCCATGCGCTGGTGGGCCGCGTTCCCCCGCGCCGCCATCGCGATCCCGCCGTCGGCCTGGAAGAGGCCGTGGACGTCGTCGTCCAGGCGCCACTGGGGCCACCGCCGCATGATCTCGCCGGCATCGAGCTCCTCGTAGGGCACCCCGGCGGCGTCCATGCTGCCGCTGTAGTTGGCGAGCGGAATCGCACCGCCCCGCGGACCCAGATCGAGCCCCCCGGTCTTCAGCACCAGCTGCTCCCCCGCGTCCCGCTCCACCTCGGCCCATGCGGCGTAGGCCTGCTTGGCCAGCTCGACGTAGTGGGGCTCGTGGTAGGAGAGCCGGATGATGCGCGAATGGTCCTGCGACTCGCCCCGGACGTGTCCCAGCTCGAACTGCTCCAGCCCGAGCACCTCGGCCCCGGCCCGCCGAGCGAGCCAGTAGGCGGCGGCGCTGCCGAATCCGCCGAGACCGAGAACGATGTACTCGTAGTCTTGCTTCATGCCTGGGTCAGACGGGGGTTAGCCAGAGATGAACACGGATGAGCACGGAGCCGAAGCGGCAGGGCCGCAGATGAACGCAGAAAACGCAGATGTTCTTTGGTGGTGTGAATGTCGAGACTCTGCACCGTAGCGGGCAGACCATGCGTCAACCTGCGAGACAGATCGGATATGCACCCCACCACAACACCCACGTTCCTCTGCGTTCATCTGCGTTCATCTGCGGCCCCCCTCTTCTGTTTTTCCGTGTTAACCTGGTGCTCGTCTTCCGCAACCACCTCCTGCCGCTCTTCCGTGTTGCTCCGTGTCATCTCTGTTCATCTGTGGCTATCCCCGTCGTAACGGCAGGGCCAGCTCGTCGTGCGTCAGCCCGAGCCGTTCGCCGACGTAGCGCCGGATGTCGAGACTCCAGCTCTCCATGGGCGCGTAGAAGCCGGTGGTGAACCGGCGCGAGCCCATGCCCCGCTGGACCGATTCGCAGATCGTCCAGTCCTGCCGGTTCACCAAATCCCAGAACTCCACCGCGTCGCTGGGATCGAACCCCGGCCGCGCGATCTCGTCGGGATGGAACAGGAACTCGCAGACCACCGTCGTGCGCTCGGGCGCTTCGGGCAGGAGCCGAAAGGCCGCGGCGTGATCGGCCGACAAGCTGAGCATGAGATTGGGATAGATCAGCTCGCCCTTGTGGCGCACCTGCTCGTCGGCATCGAGCCCGGGGAACGGCGCCCTGGCGGTGGTGCCGGAGGCGGTGAAGGTCCAGGCGCCCTCGCGGTGCGGGATCCCCCGCTCCCAGTCGAGCCCGGACCCGCCCCGCTGCTTGAAGGATGGCACCAGGCGGCACAGCTCCGGATGCACCGGCCCGCAATGGTAGCACTCGTTGTAGTTCTCGAGGATCACCTTCCAGTTGGCCGCGACCGGGTACTCGATCCGGTGCGCCACGCGCAGCTCGGCCAGCGGGTAGCGCCGCACCCGCTCGGGCGCACCGCCCAGCTGCGCCGCCAGCGCGGGGCCCGGCTCCTCGGAGGCCACGCGCACGAACACGAATCCGCCCCAGCAGGCGACCTCGACTCGATGCAGCGCCAGGGTCTCCGGATCGATCCCGTCGCCCTCGTCGAGGTAAGGCGCGGTGCGAAGCCGGCCGTCGAGATGGTAAGTCCAGGAGTGGTAGGGACAGCGGATCCCGGCGGCGAAGTGCCCCGCGCCGCACTCCGGCACCAGTCGGGAGCCGCGGTGGCGGCAGACGTTGTAGTGGGCCGCGAGGCCGCCCTCGGGCAGCCGCACCAGGAGCACGCTCTCACCCGCCACCTCCCGCGCCAGCCAGTCTCCCGCTCCGGCGACCTCCTCCTCGCGCGCGAGGCAGAACCACTCGCGGAAGAAGATCCGCTCCCGCTCCCGGGCGAACGCCGCCTCGGTGCGGTAGTAGTCGCGGTGCAAAGTCCGCTGCAAACCGCGCGGCGGATTACCTGCCGCGGTCATCGGCCGGTCCCTTCGCCACCCTCAGGGCCATAGAAGAAGACCCACACGGCAAGGTCGTCGCTGAATTCCTCGAACCGGTGCACGACGCCGGCGGGGACGAACAGCACGTCCCCCGGGCCGAAGCCGTGCCGCACCCCGCCGTTGAGGAACTGGCCTTTGCCCTGGGCGACGACGTAGACCTCATCGCGAGTGTGGGGCTGCTGCGGGTCCGTCCCACGGGGCGCGTAGAGCTCGATGCTGAGTGTGCCGTGCTTGAAGAGCTCGACGAACCGCTCGCCCCGGTGGCCCGGGATCCGGTTCAGGGCTGCAGTGACGGTGAGGTGGTGCCTGGTCATGTGGTCAGTTGGTTGGTGGCGGGGTTACCTGGTGCACTCACGCGCTCAGGGGCGACACACTCTCCGGCGCAGGGGCCTGTTGCCATCGTGTGCGGCCCTGGCTTCACAACATCCGGCGTTGCGGTATGACCTGACGCGCCCTCCGAGTGCGCCACGCGGCGCGCCACCTACCGCCCGAGATCCCGCCGAATCTCCCGCGCCGCGTTATACCCGCACGCCCCCATCACCCCGCCACCCGGATGCGTCGCCGCGCCGCAGAGGTAGAGGCCGCGAACAGGGGTGCGGTAGTCGGCGTAGCCCGGGACCGGGCGCATGAAGGAGAGGCTGCTGAGCGACATGACGCCCTGCATGATGTTCCCGCCGGTGAGCCCGAAGCGGCGCTCCAGGTCCACCGGGCTCAGGACCTGGCGGTGGATCACCGCGCGGCGGAAGTTGGGCGCGAAGCGCTCCATCATCTCGAAGCAGCGGTCGGCGTACTTCTCCTTTTCCTCCTCCAGCGAGAGGCCCGGCGCGAGCTTATAGGGGAAGTACTGGGTGAACATCGACATCACGTACTTGCCCGGGGGCGCGAGCGTGTCGTCCAGCACCGAGGGAATCGTCGCCTCGATGATCGGCTCCTTGGACGGATAGCCGTACTTGGCGTCGTCGTAGGCCCGCTCGATGTACTCCATGGTGGGCGAGATGTGGATGGTGCCCCGGTGCTGCGGGCCCGGCGCGGTGCCCGGCACGGCGGTGAAGTCGGGCAGCTCGCTCAGCGCGATGTTGATCTTGCAGCTCGCGCTGGCGTAGTCGATGTTGCGGACCGACTGCACGAACTCGGCGGGCAGGTCGCCGTTGCTCATCAGCTTGAGGAAGGTGACGTTGGCGTCCACCCCCGAGGCCACCTTCGGCGCCAGGATCTCGGTCCCGTCCGCGAGCGCCACGCCCCGGACCACGCCGTCCTTCACCAGGATCTTCGCCACCTCGGCGCTGGTCCGGATCTCGGCGCCCTTCTCCCGCGCCGCGGCGGCGATGGCGTTGCTGATCCCGCCCATGCCGCCGCGCACGTAGCCCCACACGCCGCGCGCGCCGTCGCACTCGCCCATGACGTGGTGGAAGAGGACGTAGGCGGTGCCCGGCATCGAGGGCGACGCCATCGCGCCGATGATCGCGTCGGTCGCGAGCGTCACCTTGAGCTGCTCCGACTCGAACCAGCGGTCCAGGATCGGCGTCGCCGCCCCGGTGAGGATCTCCACCGCCTTCTGCCCCTCGGGCCCGAGCTTGAGGAACGCGAGGCCCAGCTTGGCGAGCTGCACCAGGTTCGCGGGGCGGAGCGACCACGGATTGGGCGGCGTCTGTACCAGCGTGGGCTCGAGGAAGTCGGCCACCCGCTCGAGCATCGCCTCGTACTTGGGGAGCGCGTCGGCGTCCCTGGCGGAAAACTTGGAGACTTCGCGGTGGGTCAGCGCCTTGTCGGGCCCCAGCAGGAGCGAACGCCCGTCGGGAAACGGGGTGAACGACGACGGATTCCGCGGCAGCATCTGGAACCCGTGGCGCGTGAGCTCGAGGTCGCGGATGATCTCGGGCCGGAGCAGGCTGTTCACGTAGGCCGCGGTGGAGACCTTGTAACCGGGCCAGACTTCCTCGGTGACGCAGGCGCCGCCCAGGATGTCGCGGCGCTCGAGCACCAGCACCTTCACGCCGGCGCGGGCCAGATAGGCGGCGGTCACCAGACCGTTGTGGCCGCCGCCGATGACGATGAGATCGTAGGATTGGGGCATAGGAGTGGGACAATCTTAGCCCACCCTATGCGGGGGCCGCCAGCGTGTCGGGAGGGGTAGTGCACTCGCGGGCTGAGGGGCGACACACTCTCCGGGCGCCAACGGGCCCGCCCTCATGTCCGGACTTGACTACAACATCCTAGGTGGTGTGGCGTGCCCTGACGCGCCCTCCGAGTGCGCCGCCCCTCAGCCCGCTCCAGAAAATCACTTCAGGCTGTCAGCCCTGCACCCCTGCACCCCTGCGCCCCAGCTCCTCACGCCTGCGCCCGTGCGCCCGTG